>CAYUOK010000102.1:0-5078 GCA_964446395.1 uncultured Gemmatimonadaceae bacterium
ATCCTCCTCGGCGCCGCCGGCCGCCCCTCGATCTCCTCCACCAGGTCCAGCCCCGTCTGGAACCGGTCGGCCGGGTCCTTGGCGATCATCTTCCGGATGACGGCGTAGAGCCGGCGCTCGTCCGCCGTGTTGAGCACCGGCTCCGGGATCGGCTCCATGATGTGCTTGTACCCGATGGAGAACGAATCCTCCCCGTCGTACGGCACCTGCCCCAGCAGCGCCTGGTACGCCACCACCCCCAGCGAATAGATGTCGCTCCGGCCGTCGGTCTCCTGCGCCCGCGCCTGTTCCGGGCTCATATAGTGCGGCGTGCCGATGGACATCCCGGTGCCCGTCAGCCGCTGGCCGCTCGCCGCCTTGGCGATGCCGAAGTCGGTGATGACACAGGCGCCGTGCTCGTCGAACATGATGTTGTCGGGCTTGATGTCGCGGTGGACGATCCCCTTCTCCGCGGCGTAGTTGAGCGCCCGCCCCGACTCCACCAGGATCCGCCGGATGTCGGCCGGCGGCAGCCGCCCGCCCCCCTCCAGCAGCGTGGCCAGCGAGCCGCCGCGCACCAGCTTCATCACGAAGAAGATGACCTGGCCGCTCCGGCCGACCCGGTAGATCGGGATGATGTTGGGATGTTCGAGCTGGGCGGCGGTGCGGGCCTCGCGCTGGAACCGCTCCACGAACTCGGCGTCGAAGGCGAGGGAGAACGGCAGGACCTTCACGGCCACTTCGCGGTCCAGCGCCTTTTCACGCGCCCGGAAGACGATGGCCATCCCCCCCCGGCCGAGTTCCTCGAGGATCTCGTACTCGGCGGCCAGGGTGTCGCGGATCAGGCTGGTCTGGGAGAGGTCCCCGGCGGCCACGGCGCGCGGATCAGCGCCGCCGCCGACCCTGGCCCCGCAGATCGGGCAGGCGGTCCAGGCGTCCTCCAGCTTGTGGCCGCAGTTGGCGCAGTGCATGGGGCAAAGCTACAGGCTGGCGGGGAAGCGGGGAAGCGGGGAAGCGGGGCTGAAGCGACCCACCCCCTCTCCCGGAGGGAGAGGGGGCTGGGGGGTGAGGGGTTCCTACGGATCGACAATCGTGAACTGCTGCGTCCGGTAGTCGTTCGAGCTGTCGCCCCGGGTCACCTTGACGCCGAGGGTGTAGGTGCCGGCCTTGAGACGGGAGAGGTCGATGGTCCGGTTTTCCCGGTCGGTGTAACCGCTGGACACCTCGTCGAACTTGAGGCTGATAGCGGAGCCGCCCTTCCCGAAGAGCCCTCCACTCCCTCCCTTCCGGACCACGATCTCCGTCTTCATCGGCGTGCCCGGCGCCGCGCCGTACACCTCGTAGTAGAGCTGCATCTCCTCGGTGCGCCGGAAGGTCTCGAGCGGGTTGAAGTAGACCGTGTCCTCGGGAGCCGCCACCCAGGCGAGGTTGTTGGCGCGCCGGCCCAGCACCAGGTCGCTGACCGAGAGGCGGGTGTCGGGGCTGATGCGGACGGTGTCGGTGGGGAGGATGAGCCCGGCGGCTTCCCCCTGCTGGATCATGATCCGGTACTGGTGCACTCCCGGGGGCGCGTGCACCTGCGCCCGCCCCACGAGGTGCTCCGTGACCGGCACCGGCGTGCGCGAGAGGAAGAAGCGGGTGGTGTCGAGGGAGGCCACCGCCTTGCCGGCGGAGTCGAGCACCGAGAAGCGGACCCGGACCGGATAGACCTGTCCCCGCGAGGTGGAGATCCCCGTCAGCGACCCGCCGGCGATGGCGTACGCCACCTGCACCAGCGCGCCGGCGGAGTCCCGCCCGACCGCCAGCACCTTCACCTTGGCGCTGATGGGCCGGTCGAACCGCAGCTCGTAGCTGTCCGTGGTGGTCCCGCGCTGGTAGCTCTGCCGGCCGGTGCTCCGCTCCTCGGCCATGTACCGGCTGATGCTGGCGCCGCCCGCCCCCTTCATCTTGGTGTAGAGCGGCGAGATGTTCTCCCGCGAGGTCAGGAGCGCCTCGGTGGTGCTGTTGTTCGACAGGGAGGTGGTGGCCCCCTGGAGCTGGACGGCGGTGGAGTAGCCGAAGATGTCGAGCAGGCTCTCGACCAGCTTGAAGTCCTGCACGTCCTCCCGCGAGACGAAGTGGAAGACCAGGTCCCCGTCGGGATGGCGGTACACCCAGGTCTCGTTCGGCTCGATTCCCGGCGCGGCGTAGAACGACCGGTCCGACGGCGTCCCGTGCCGCATGTAGATCATGCCGCGGTCGTCGAATTCCTGGCTGCCGGAGTGGTAGATCTCCTCGATGTTGTAGTGCCGGTTGACGCTGGCCAGGCGGAAGTTCTGGCGGCAGTAGTAGAGCCGGCGGTAGTGCTCCTTGAGCCGCTCGTTGGGGCTGCGGAGGCTGAGGTTGTCGCGGCCGGTCCAGAAGTCCCGGAGCCAGGCGGAGCGGCCCTGCCCCGCCGTCGAGTCGAAGCCGGCCAGCTCCTCGGGCGTGGCGAAGTAGGCGAGGTCCTGGCGGTAGAGCGGGACGCTGAGGGTGTCGTCGTACCCGGCGCCGCCGTAGTAGTTGGGGACGCCGGCGTCGAGCCCGACGCCGAGCTGGGCGCGCGCGAGCTCGAGGTAGCCAAGCCCCTTGTCGCCGCCGTTGGCCAGGTAGGCGGTCAGCGCGGCGATGGCGGAATCGGGGCTCCCCACCTCGCGCTCGATGCGGCCGCGCGCCAGGAGCACCTGCGGGTTCGCAGCCGATTGGGTGCCGGCGCTCTGCCGGAGCGCGTCGAGCGCCACGTCGAGCCGGATGTTGACCCGCTGCGCCAGCGCCGTGTTGGACAGCTCCACCAGCCCCTGCACGAAGCCGGGGTCCACCTCGGCGGAGCGGGCGTAGGCGTCCGCCGCCCGCGCCATGGCGTCCTTGCCCACCATCGTCTTGAGCCCCGTCACGATGGCGACCTGCGAGTCGCCGATGGCCAGCTCCGCCATGCCGAGCCCGTACCAGGCGTAGGGCCAGGCCGGCTCGAGCTGGGTGGCCCACTCGAACTCGGAGGCGGCGTCCTCGTAGTGGGGCCCCGCCGCCAGGTCGCCGTACCGCAGCGAGAGGAAGCCGAGCCGGAGGTGGAGCATCGTGTTGTCGCGGTCCGCCTTCGCCTCGGTGATCATGAGGCGCTCCCGGCGGAGCAGCATGATGGTGTCGGAGATCTGGGAGAGGGTGTCGCGCCAAGCTTCGAGTTCGGCGCGCTGCTCGGGCGATTGAGCTCGGACCGGGGCGGCGAGCAACACTAGCAGCCCGACCAGCGCGCCGAGGCGGGTAAGCGGGGAAGCGGGGACGCGTTTGAGAATGGAACGGAGTGTCATCGGACCTGTGTCATTGGGGATTCTCCGACAGGAGACGCCCGAGGTGCCTTCGACTTCACATACCTCCCCGCTTCCCCGCTTCCCCGCCTATTTCCCGATGCCCTTCAAATACTCCAAAACCCCTGCGTACACCCCCTCCGCGTACATCCGCTGGCCCAGAGGGCTGCGGAGCGCCGATTCCTGCTCGGGGATGGCCATGAACATCGCCTCGGTCAGGATGGAGGGCATCCAGGTGGGGCGGACGAGCGCCAGGTCCCCTCGGCCGACGCCGAGGTCGCGGAGGGCGAGTCGCTTGACGAGGGCCGCCTGCACCGCCCTGGCGAACGGGGCGCTCCGCGGCTGGTTGTAGAAGACGCTGGTGCCGCTGTTGGTGAGGGGGTTCACCCCGTCGGGGAGCGCGTTGTTGTGGACGGAAATCAGGAGGTCGGCGTCCACGCTGTCGGCGTAGATCGGCCGCCAGGCCAGGTCCACCGGGGTGTCGGTGGTCCGGGTCATCAGCACCTCCGCCCCGCCCTGCTCGAGCAGCGCCTGCAGCCTGAGCGACACGCCCAGGTTGGCCTCGGCCTCACGGTACCCGGTGGGGCCGGTGGCGCCGCCGGGTGGATGGCCGGCGTCCACTACGATGCGGAGCCCCGCCAGCGGGCGCGTGGGCGAGATGGCGGGCGGGCGGCGGATTTCCAGGAGCAGATCTGTCCGGTCCCAGCGGGTGCGGTACCCCCAGACCTGCTTCGTGAGGTCGAGGGTGATGGTGACCTCGTCCGCCGTCGCCTGCGCCCAGGTCATCTGCTCCACCAGCGAGTCGGCCCCGCCGTACCGCATCCAGTTCACGTCGCCCGAGGCGCCGTAGAGCCGGACGGTCAGCGACGACTCGGTCTCGGTGACGAGATACGGCACCCGCGCGCTGAGCGGGATGCGGAGCGTGGCCGCCTTGGGTGCCGAGCTGAGCACGACCGACCCGACGACCGCCTCGAGCGGTGGCGTCCCGGCCGGGAGGGCGTGCGCGTCGGCGGCGTTGATCCAGGCCAGCGACGTCTCGGACAGGTGGAGGCGGAGGTCGCCGTTGAGGCGGCCCGACACGTTCGCCCGGGTGCCGGAGGGGAAGAACCAGTTGTAGGTGGCCCCCGGCGCCGCGCGGCCCACCGTCAGCCGGTCGGTCTTGCCGGTGCCGGAGGTGTCGTCGTCCATCTCGACCACCACCGGCAGGCTGTCGAGCAGCGACACCCGGAGCGGCCACCGGGCGCGCACCGTGTCGGCGCCCTTGATGGCCTCGACCGTCGCGAGCAGCGTGTCGGCGCCCTCGGCGCTCCGCCGCCGGCAGCGAGGGCAGCCGGGTGCCGGTTCCGCGCCCAGGAGCGGCCCCGGGTCGGCGCCGAATGCACGGCCGCGGAGGACGCCCACGTAGCGGTCGGCGCGCACCGACCGCGCCAGGCTCGCGGTGTCCCGGTCGAAGGCCCGCACCCCCCACGAGACGTCGTCGTAGCCCACCGAATTGGCGAGTGGGACTACGGTGCCGTCGGGAAGCACCAGCCGCACCTCGGAGCCCTCGGCGGCGCGCACGGAGAGCGGCAGGTATTCGTCGGCCGGCCACCAGACCCGGCCCTGCGGCCTGAAGGAGAGGGTGTCGATCCAGAGGGGCGTGGTCGGCGGGGCGGCACGCGGCGCGCGGCGCGCGCGGTAGGTCATCGAATCCCGGGCGCCGTTGGTGCGTACGGCTACGAGGTTGAACGCCATCACGCTGTCGGGCGGGAAGCGGAGCCAGGCCAGGAAGGCGCCGTT
>CAYUOK010000103.1:0-3885 GCA_964446395.1 uncultured Gemmatimonadaceae bacterium
CAGTCTCAACACCAGCTCCTGCACCGTCCCGGTGTCGCCGGTGATCGTGGTGCTCTTGCTGGAGCGGTCGGCGTCGAGCGTGGCCTTGAGGGCAGCGCGGAGCCGGGGCTGGGTCCAGCGCTCCGCCCAGCGGCAGAAGTTCTCGACTTCCTCGCCCCACTGGCCGAGGCCGGCGGGTCGGGCGGTCTTGACCATGGTCCACACCGCCGTGTTGAGTGCGCGGCCGCGGACCTTCCTGTCATAATGCGCGCGTGCGGCCGCGGTCGCCACCAGGGCGGTGCCGAGGAGCTGGGCCAGGCGAACGCTGGAGACGCCGGTCTGGGAGAGGACGACGGGGGTCAGGCGAAGCGCGGTGGCGGTGTCGCCGTTCATGACGGCGTTCCGCCAGTCGTACGGGGTCTCGCCGTGACGGACGCCGACCATGTCGCCGAGGCGCTCGAGGGTGACGGGGCCCTCGTCGGCCAGACCGTGGAGCTTCTGGAGCTCGGAGCGGAGGGCGCCGAGGTCGGTGCCGACGGTCCGGAGGAGGTGCGCCTCGGCGCCGGGGGCGAAGGTGATGCCCATGGTCTTGGCTTCGCGGGCCACCCAGCGGGTGGCGTCCTCGACGCTGAGCTCCGCGAAGGCGATGGTGTAGGCGTGCTTGGCGAGGTCGGCGTCGGGCTTGTCTTCCTTGGGGTCGCCAGCGGCGCCCTGCACCAGGACGAGGAGCGTCTCGGGAATCGGCTTCTGGAGGTACTCGAGGACGGCCTTCTTGCCGCGGGTCTTCCGCTTCCACGCCTCGACATCGCGAACCACCACGACGCGGCGGTCGGCCATCATCGGCAGGGTGGTGCAGAGGGAGAGGACGTCCTCGGGCTCGAGCTGCTGGGCGGAGCGGATGTCGAGGTTGAAGTCGCGGAGCCCGGGGTCGAGCACCTTGTCCAGGAGGGCGGTGGTCGCCTCGTCCTTGAGGACGTTCTCGGCGCCCAGGAAGTAGTAGGCGGGCTCGAGTTTCCCGGCCGCGAGGGCCTTGGTGAAGGTGCCGTAGGTGTGGGAGGGCATCGCCGGAAAGATAGGCGGGGAAGCGGGGAAGCGGGGAAGTTTTCCCCTCCCCGCTTCCCCGCTGGCTGCCGCCCAACGCTCGGCGTCAGCCGAGCTTGGGCCCTATCTCCTCCGCGAACGCCGCCCGCGCCCGGTTGAGCCGGCTCTTGACCGTACCGAGGTTGGTGCGGGTCACCTCGGCGATCTCCTCGTAGCTCTTTCCCTCGAGCTCGCGCATCACGAAGACCGTCCGGTGCGTTTCGCCGAGCCGGTCCACGGCGGCGTCCACCAGCTCGCGCAGGTGGCGCTGGTGGTAGAGCTCGTCGGGGCGGTTGTCCGGGTCCTCGAACTCGATCGGCGCCGCGGTGGGGCTGGAGCTTTCCAGCGTCTGGTACAGCACCAGCGGGCTCCGCTTCCGGTTGCGGAGCTCGTTCCGCGCCAGGTTGGAGGCGATGGTGTAGACCCAGGTGGAGAACTTCCGGCTCGGGTCGAAGCGATTGAGGTGGCGATAGACCCGGAGAAAGGCCTCCTGCACCAGGTCCTCGGCGCGCTCGCGGTCCTGGATCATCCGGGTGACGAAGTTGACGAGCCGCGGCTGGTAGCGGGTGACGAGGCGGGTGAAGGCGCGCTCGTCGCCGGCGAGGTGCGCGGCGATGAGATCGTTGGTGTCGGTCTGGGCGGTGAAGCTGGGAACGTAGGCCAGCGTGGTGGCAGACATCGGTTCCATCTCCATCCGGACATCGGTCCGGCGTTTCGTGTGATGGCCCCGGAAATACCGAGGCGCCAACATTGTTCAATGTTGACGCCTAATAGTCTATACAAACAACTCTCTTTGTTCAAGTATCGGCTATGTAACATTGTACAACGAGCAGGCCGACCAGAGTCTTGGCATCGGTTATCTCATTGTTTTGCATCATCTTACGCACTTTCGACAACGGAAGCTCGTGCAGCTCCATGAATTCGTCCGCTTCCCTGGCGTGTGTTCCCTTCGTCAGCCCACTCGCCACATATAAGTGGATGATCTCGTCCGAGAAGCCCGGCGTCGTGACGATCGACAGGAGCCGGGTCATCGTCTCGGCGGTGTAGCCGGTCTCCTCCTTCAGTTCGCGGTGGGCGCACCGCTCCGGATGCTCCTTCTCCCCGGCATCGAGGCGTCCCGCGGGAATTTCCCAGAGCCAGCCCCCGGCGGCGTGCCGGAAATGCCGGATCAGCAGGACGCGCGGGTCGGCCGATCGCGGATCGTCGAGGAGGGGCACCACCGCGGAGGCGCCGGGATGCCGCACCACGTCCAGCTGGCCGGCGCTCCCGTCGGGAAACTCGACCGTGTGCCGCTCGAGGCGGATGATGCGGCCCTGGTGGATCAGTTCGGCGCGTGTGAGTGTCATGGCGGGTCTCCGCAGGGGTGAGGTCACCGTCACCGCCGCTTCAGGGAAAGTTCACGGACGGAAACCTAGCGTTGCCTCCACGTGCGCCTCACCTCCCGGCCGGCTGTCCGAGGGGTGATTCCACAACCGTGGTGGTCGCCATGCACCGCCCCGCTCGCTCCGATGCGCCGCACCCGGATCCCGACGACTTCACCCTCGTCCTCGGGGGGCCGCTCTTCCAGCTGTTCCGGAAGCTGCACCTCACCGGCGACGCGCTCGAACTGGCTCGCCGCCGGATCCTCGTCCTCGCCGCCGTGGCCTGGGTGCCGCTCCTCGTGCTGTCGCTGCTGGAGGGCAACCTGCTCGGACCTTCGGCCGCGGCGCCCTTCCTCCTCGACCTCGAGGCTCACGTCCGGTTCCTCGTCTTCATTCCGCTCCTCGTGAGCGCCGAGCTCGGCGTGCACTCCCGGGTGCGGCTCGTGGCGCGGCAGTTCCTGGAGCGGGAACTGGTGTCGCCAGAGGATCGCCCCCGGTTCGACGCGGCGCTGGCCTCGACCGTCCGCCTCCGCAACTCGGTGCCGGTCGAGCTGGGGCTGATCGCCGTGGTGTACCTCTTCGGCGTCGCGTTCATCTGGCGCCAGTTCACGGCGCTCGAGACCGCGTCGTGGTACGCCGCACCGGGCCCCGCAGGATACCACCTCTCCCTCGCCGGGCGCTGGTACGCGTTCGTCAGCGTGCCGCTCGCGCAGTTCCTGCTCCTGCGGTGGTACTTCCGGGTCTTCCTCTGGGCGCGCTTCCTCCGGCTGGTGGCCGGCATCGACCTGCGCCTCGTCCCCACCCATCCTGACCGGGTCGGCGGGCTGGGCTTCCTGTCGCTCACGACCTTCGCGTTCACGCCGATCGCGGTGGCCCACGGCGCGCTGGTTTCCGCCTGGATCGCCAACCGGCTCTTCCAGCATCAGGGAGCGCTGCTGGACTACAAGATCCAGATCATCGCGGTCGTCGTGCTGGTGGTCATCCTCGTGTTCGGGCCCCTGCTGTTCTTCTCGCCGCAGCTGAGCCGCGCCTGGCGCCGCGGCGTGTACGACTACGGCCCGCTGGCCGAGCGCTACGCCCACGAGTTCGAGCGGAAGTGGGTGCGCCCCGCGCACGACCCGGCGGAACCGCTCCTGGGGCACCCGGACATCCGGTCGCTGGCGGACATGATCCGGGTGTACGATGCGGCACGGGCCACGAGCTTCACGCTGCTCAGCCGGGAGGCCATCATCCAGCTCCTGGTGGCGACGCTCCTCCCGCTCGCCCCCCTGGCGCTCTTCATGATTCCGCTGACCGACCTGGTCAAGGCGCTCGCCGGGATGCTCTTCTAGCGGTGGCTCTCGCCGTAGGGCCGGTATCCCGCGCGCCGGATGACGGTCCACCCGATCACCGCCCCGGAGAGCTGGATCAGCGGGTCGGTCACGTCCACGAAGCGTCCCTCCACGAACAGCTGCAGCGCCTCGGT
>CAYUOK010000103.1:3985-5072 GCA_964446395.1 uncultured Gemmatimonadaceae bacterium
GGCTGGCCGTTGGGGCCGTGCAGCAGTTCGGCGAGCAGCGCCAACACGAATCCGGACGCGACGGTGCGGCGCGCCGCGGCCGGGTACTCCGCGCCGGCTTCCGACAGCGCCGCCACTGCGAACGCACCCGCCGGGAGGAAGAGGAGGAAGTCCTCGATCGGCCAGGAGAGGAGGGAGCTCCACTCGAAGGTATCGAGCACGATCCGGAGGCGGGCGACCGGTCCTCCCGACACGCCGAAGACCTCCTCCTGCCGGAAGAGCGGGACGGCCGCCTCGAGGAAGCAGGCGAAGCCGTAGGCCCCGGCCAGCGCGAGCGCCGGAATGCCGACGAAGGAACGCCGCCCGCGAAGCCCCGCCGCCAGGTGTACCAGGAGCACGAACCCGATGGCGCCGATCGCCGTCCCGATCGTGTTGGTCAGGACGTCGATGAAGCTGGCGTTCCGGGTGGCCGAGAAGAGCTGCGCGCCTTCCACGGCCAGGCTGATGGCGGCACCGGTCAGGATGGCCAGGAGCAGCTGCCGCGCGGTGCGCGCGGGGCCGCAGGTGGCCATCCACACCACGCCCCAGCCGGCAAAGAGCGCCAGGTTGCGGAGCGCGTCGATGGCGTCGCTCGCGCTGATGTGCGGGTGCATGGCTCGCGCGAACCGGGCGGCCACATCGGCGCCGCCCGGGCTGAATTCGAACGAGGAGAGGGTGGCCAGGAGGAGGATGCCGATGAACGCGGCGCGCGCCGGAAGGCGGGCGCGCTCGAGGGTGGTGCCGAGCGGGTCAGCCGGGGACGCGCTCAATCCGAGGAGAGGGTCGTTGCCCGCTTCCGGACGTCGGCCACCGACTTGCGGATCATCTGCTCCAGCACCTTGAGGTCGATCCCGTCGAGGCTCTTCAGGTACAGGCAGGCCACGCTCTTCTTGTGGGGGCCCAGCTTCTTGAGGAGCGCCTTGTAGTCGGCGAACCCCGCCATGATGTACACCGAGTGGGACGCCTTGCGCGGAGAGAAACCGGCGATGCAGCAGTCTCCCTCGTGCCCGCTGGCGTACTTGTAGTGATAGCTGCCGTAGCCGACAATGGACGGCCCCCACATCACCGG
>CAYUOK010000104.1:0-5018 GCA_964446395.1 uncultured Gemmatimonadaceae bacterium
GACGCGCTGGTGGTGGTCACCGAGTGGCTGGTGTACCGCAATCCCGACTTCGAGCGGCTGCGCGCGGACATGGCCGGGCACGTGCTCGTCGACGGGCGCAACCTCTACGACCCGGCACGCATGCGCGCCCTCGGGTTCGCGTACGCCTCGATCGGCCGGCCATGAACAGCCGGCCCGGGAGCTCGATGAACGTCAGTCCGGAACACCTGATCCAGCAGGCGCGAGAGCGGTTCGCCATGCAGGACTACCGCGGCGCGGCCTTCCTCCTCGAGGAGGTCGTGGCGGGCGGCCGCGCGTTCGCGGACGTTCACCACCTGCTCGGCGTCTCGTACTCGCTGCTGAGCCTGCCGGCCAAGGCGCTTGTCGAGTTCGACCGGGCCCTCGCGCTCAATCCGCGGTACCTCGAGGCGCTGATCCACCGGGGGATGATCCTGATGGACCTCGGGCGCCGCGAGGAGGCGGAGGCGTCATTCCAGCTGGCACAGCAGGGCGAGTTGCTGACGGCGGGGCTCCCCGCGCACGCCGCCGGGCGCCTGGCCAACCTGCACGCCGCGGTGGCTGAAGCCTATGCGGAGCTCGGTGCGCTGGAGCCCGCCATCGAGCAGCTGACCATCGCCACGAAGCTCGGCCCGAAGTTTCCCGACCTGCGCTACCGCCTCGCGCGGCTCATGCTGGAGGCGGGGCAGACGCTGGAGGCACGCGAGGAGCTGGAGCTCGTGGTGCGGACGCGGCCGAACTTCCTCGATGCCCTCGCCCTGCTCGGCCTGGCTCGGTACCTCTCCGGCGACGCGCTGGGCGCCGAGGAGGTCTGGCGGGACTGCCTGACCCGTCGGCCCGAGGACGCCCGGGTGGAGGCATACCTGGCCATGCTGAGCCGCGGGGCTCGATGAAGGGGCTGTCCCGGCTCCGCCGTGGCATCGCGGTCGTGATCCTCAGCGCCTGTGGGCCGAGTGGAGGCCCCGAGGGGGCGGGCGACCGCTCCTACGCCGAGGGGCGCTACCAGGAGGCGCTCGCCGCGTATGCCCCGCTGGCGGAGGCGGAGCCGTCGGCACGGCTCTGGGCCAAGATTGGTGCCACGGCGCTGCGGCTCGGGCAGTTGCGTGAGGCCACGGCGGCCTACCGCTCGCTGGCCCAGGCCGCGCCTGAGCGGGCCGACGAGGCCGCGGATGGCCTCGACCTGGTCATCGTGGCGGCGGAGCGCCGCCGGGACGACGTTGCGCTGGCGGAAGCGGTGGAGGCCCTGCGGGCCGTCGCTCCGGAGCGCCCCCTGGGTCGCCACGCGCTCAACCTGATGCAGGTCGCCGACGGACCGGTGGCGCCCTCGGACTTCGCCGCCGCGCTCGCCGCGGCCACCGACGCCCGGACCGTGGATTCGCTCCTGGTCCGGCAGGCCGATGCCCTGGCCGGCAGCGGCGAGTGCAGCGGCGCGGTACCGCTTTACCAGTCCGCGCTCCGGCGGTCGGGACGTTCAGGGAGCCCCTCCGCGGAAACCGGCCTGGTGAACTGCTTCTTCCGCCTCGGCTCGTCGCAGCTCACCTCGGCGCCGGACAGCGCCGAGGCGTGGTTCCGGAGCGCCACCGGCGTGGACTCCACGACCCCGATCGGCCGTTCGGCGATGCTCGGCCTGGGGGACGCGCGAATGCGGCAGGGCGACCTGGTCGGCGCGGCGCTGGCCTACCAGACCGTGCTCTCGAGCGGTGAACGCTCGGACTCGCTGTCCGTCCTCGCGGCCGCCAGGCTCAACGCGCTGGTCTCGGCCGAGGTGCCGGACTCACTTTCGACGGGAATACCATGACGCTTCGGTCATTGCTGGTGTGTGGGATCCTCGCGCTCGCCGCCTGCAAGTCGGGCGGGGGGTCGTCCGCACCCAGCCTCGGGCCGGCGCCGGTGGACCCCGAGCTCTCCAGGCGGATGGCGGACTCCCTCTGGCAGGTAGGCCTCAAGCAGTTCCGCCAGGGCTCCTTCCATTCCGCGTCGGAGACCTTCCAGCGTGTGCTGCTCGAGTTCACGCCCGCCGACCCCAGGATTCCGCAGGCGCACTTCTACCTCGGCGAGTCGTATTTCGGCTCCGGCAGCCAGCTGCAGGCGGTCCGGGAGTTCCGGAAGGTCTCCGACGAGTACCCGAGCAATCCGCTCGCCCCCGATGCCCTCTACCGCGCGGGCGACGCCTACGCCACGCTCTGGCGGAAGCCCCAGCTCGACCCGAGCTACGGCCAGTCCGCCATCGCCACCTACACCGAGCTGCTGAATCGCTATCCCGATTCGCCCGCCGCGGCCAAGGGGCGGACCCAGCTGGCGGACCTGCAGGCCAAGCTGGCGTACAAGGAGTGGGAGAACGCCAGGTATTACCTGCGCAACAAGGCCTTCGATTCCGCGATCCTGTACATGAAGGCGCTCGTGGCCACCTACCCGAACACGCCGTCGGCGCAACAGGCCCTGGTCCAGCTCGTGACAACGTACGAGCGGCTGGGATACCTGGAGGACGCCGCGGAGATGTGCGGTGCGCTGCGGCAGTATCACCCGGACACGAAGAACCTCGACAAGATCTGCCCGGCCAGCGGCGGTTGATCCGATGATCGGCCTGCTGGGCGGGTCGTTCGACCCGATTCACCTGGGGCACCTGATCGTCGGGCAGGCGGTGGCCGAGGCCCTCGGGCTCGAGGAGCTCCGGTTCATGCCGACGGGGGAGCAGCCGCTGAAGCGGGGCAGGCACCTGGCGAACGCCGCGCAGCGCGTGGCCATGGCGGCCGCCGCGGTGGAGGGGGAGGTCGGGCTGTCGGTGGAGCGGTGCGAGGCGGAGCGCGCGGGTCCTTCGTATACGGTGGACACGCTTCGGGCCCTCCGGGCCCGTGAACCCGGACGGGAGTTCGTGGTCCTCCTGGGCGCCGATGCCGCCGCGGACCTCGACCAGTGGCACGAGGCGGCGGCGCTCCCCGGCCTCGCCCGGCTCGTCGCCTTCACGCGGGCGGGCGCGCCGCGCCCGGCGCATCCATTTCTCCACGCGGTCGTGGAGGCACCCGCCGTCGAGATCTCCTCGACGGCCATCCGGCAGCGCGTCGCTGCCGGACGCTCGATTCGCTATCTCGTCCCCGGAGCGGTCGCGGAGTACATCGCGGCCCAGGGGCTGTACAGGAACGGACAGGGATGATCAAGCAACTGGTGCGGGCCGTCTTCGGCACGCAGTACGACCGGGAAATGAAGAAGATCCGCCCGCTGGTCGAGGCGATCAAGCAGGAGGAAGCGCGCCTGGCCGGGTTGTCGAATGAGGCCATCCAGGGGCAGACGGCCCTCTTTCGCGCCCGGCTGGCGGAGCGCCTCGGGCCGGCGCAGGCGGAACTCGAGGAGGTGCGGCAGGCCAAGCACCAGTGCGAGGACCCGCACGAGCGCGACCGCCTCGAGACCCGCTTCCACGAGCTGGAGGCCAACTACAAGAAGGCGCTGGCGGGCGAGCTCGACGCGCTGCTGCCCGAGGCCTACGCCACCGTCCGCGAGGCGGCCCGCCGGCTGGCCGGCACCACGGTCATGGTCACCGGCCGGGAGCTCCGCTGGGACATGGTGCACTACGACGTGCAGCTCATCGGCGGCATCGTGCTGCACCAGGGCAAGATCGCCGAGATGGCCACCGGCGAGGGCAAGACCCTCGTCGCCACGCTCCCGCTCTACCTGAACGCGCTTGCCGGCCGCGGGGCGCACCTCGTCACGGTCAACAACTACCTGGCCCGCCGCGACAGCCAGTGGATGGGCCACCTGTACACCTGGCTCGGCCTGACCGTGGCCGTGCTCGACGACACCGAACCCAGCTCGCCCGAGCGGAAGGCCGCGTACGCCGCCGACATCACGTACGGGACCAACAACGAGTTCGGCTTCGACTACCTCCGCGACAACATGGTCTTCGCGATCGAGCAGCGTGTCCAGCGGCCGCACGCCTACGCGATCATCGACGAGGTGGACTCGATCCTGATCGACGAGGCCCGCACCCCGCTCATCATCTCCGGTCCCGCCGGCAACGCCGAGGACGACACCTACGCCCAGCACAACCGGCCGGTGGCGGAGCTGGTCCGCAAGCAGACGACCGTGGTCAACCAGCTGCTGACCGAGGCCGAGGAGCTGCTCAAGGACCCGAAGGCGCAGGTGGAGGCGGGCATCCGCCTCTACCAGGCCCACCTGGGCATGCCGAAGAACAAGAAGCTGCTCAAGATGCTGAACGAGACGGGGGTCAAGGCGCTCCTGCAGCGGACCCAGCTCGACGCGATCGCCGACCGCAAGCTCCCGATCCGGCAGCAGAAGATGCGGGACGTGGAGGACAACCTGTACTTCGTCCTCGACGAGAAGGGCCACTCGGTCCACCTGACCGAGCGCGGAGCCGAGATGATGTCGCCGAACGACCCGGGCCTGTTCATCGTGCCCGACATCTCGCAGGCCATCCACGACGTCGAGAAGGACACCGAGCGCACGCCGGAGCAGCGCGTGGAGGCGCGGCGCCAGATCGAGGCGGAGTACGCGACGAAGAGCGAGAAGCTGCACAGCATCCACAAGCTGCTGCAGGCGCACGCCCTTTACGAGCGGGACGTGGACTACCTGGTGGTCGAGGGGCAGGTCCTGATCGTGGACGAGTTCACCGGGCGCACCATGCACGGCCGCCGGTGGGCCGACGGCCTCCACCAGGCCGTCGAGGCCAAGGAGGGGGTGCAGGTCAAGGGGGAGACCCAGACGCTCGCCACCATCACCATCCAGAACTACTTCCGGATGTACGACAAGCTCTCGGGCATGACCGGCACCGCCGAGACGGAAGAGACCGAGTTCTACACCATCTACGGACTGGACGTCATCGTCATCCCGACGAACCAGCCGATTCGCCGGACGGACAAGCCGGACCTCATCTACAAGAGCCGCCGGGAGAAGTACAACGCGATCGCCGACGAGGTCGAGCGGCTCCACGCCCTCGGGCTGCCGGTCCTCATCGGCACCGTGACGGTGGAGGTGTCCGAGACGCTGAGCAAGATGCTCAAGCGGCGCGG
>CAYUOK010000105.1:0-4972 GCA_964446395.1 uncultured Gemmatimonadaceae bacterium
CCGCTGATCGTCAAGCCGGCCCGCGAGGACGGGAGCGCGGGGATCGAGGGCCGGAGCGTGGTGTACGACCGGCCCCAGCTGGTGGCCCAGCTGGAACGCGTCTTCACCGAGTTCGGCGCGCCGGTGCTCGTGGAGGAGTTCATCGAGGGCCGTGAATTCCACGTCGGCATCCTCGGCAACGACCCGCCGGTCATGCTCCCCCCTGTGGAATACGACTTCTCCAAGCTGCCTCCCGACCAGCCCACCGTCATCAGCTTCGCCGCCAAGTGGGACCCGCTGGCGGAGGTGTTCCACCAGGTGGACGCCCACTGCCCGGCGGAGATCTCCAAGCGCCTGACCAAGAAGATCGAGGAAGTCGCCATCCGGGCGTACCGGGTGTCCGGCTGCCGCGACTACGCCCGTCTCGACCTGCGGGTCTCGGCCGACAACCACGTCTATGTGCTCGAGGTGAACCCGAACCCCGACCTGACCGAGGGCGTCTCGTTCATGCACTCGGCGGAGGTGGCGGGCCACTCGTTTTCGGCGACGCTCCGCCGGATCGTGGAGATGGCCCAGGGGCGCGCCGCCCCGCCGCCGGCGCCCCGCAGCTAGCCCCACCTGCATTGCAACGCGATACCGTGTATATTGTTGCCGATTCGTGCCGAACCCTGGGCGCCTGGCCGCGCATCCGGAGTCGGCACCGGCATGTCGCAGCAGGCGATGGCGGACCATTCCGGCGTCGTATTCGTGTCACCCACCCATGAAGGAGCAGGATATGCGTAGCATGAAGGGAACGATGTTCGCTGCCGTGGCGCTCGTTGCGTTGGCCGCGTGCAGCAAGGAGAAGGCGCCCGAGGCCGCTCCGGTGGCCGCGGCTCCGACCTCGCCGACCGTCTCGAGCCCGCCGACCGCCGCCACCACCGCCATGGCCACCGCCCCGGCGGCCCCGGCGACCGCCACGATGGCGACCGCCGCCACCAGCGGCCCGCTCTCGGCCAACACCGCCCAGGACGGCGACGCCGGCGATTCCTCGTGGGTCGCGCAGGTCGACGTGGACGGCGACAGCACGGCCGTCGACGCCACCTTCGTGTGGGATGACGAGGAGAAGATCCTCTACATCGCCGTCGAAGACGATGAAGTGTGCGCCGCCGGCGGCACCGCCATGGCGAACACCCTGACCGCGCTCTTCGCGACCGGCAACGTGGCCGGCGCCCCGGTCGGTTCCGGCTGGACCGCCACCTACCTCGACGCCACCGAGTGCGGCGCCGCCGAGCCCGTGCTCTGGGGCGAGCGGTTCGACGCCACCGGCGCCGTGACCGAGGCCGGCGTGGCCACGATCGACCCGGCCACGGGCGACCTGGTCATCGCGACCGCCACCCCGGCGGACACCACCTCCGGCATGTAGTCGAAGGGTCGTCCCGCTCGGCAGTACGGCAGTTCGGAGCCCCGCCCGGGTCAGTGACCCGGGCGGGGCTCTCGCATTCCGGCCATGCCGAGACGCCGGAGCCACCGTGACGCGGGGCAAGGCTGGCTGGCCGCAAGCATTACGTGAGGTGTGAAGTCCTAACCCTTGATATTATAACACGATCCACGCATCTTTGAGCGTGGCCCCCCTGGTACGGCCGAATCGACTTCAGGACGTGTGGATGATCCGAGTGAACGCGGTACAGCCCGAATCATTGGGCGAAGAACTCGGCCTGGCGGTCGGGACGGAGTTGCTCTCCGTGAACGGGCGTCCGCTCGAGGACTTCCTCGACTGGGAGTTCCTCACCGCCGAGGACGCGTTCACCCTGCACGTGCGCCAGCCGGACGGTGAGGAGATCGAGTTCGACATCGAGCGGCCGGAAGGGCTGCCGATGGGCCTCGGCCTCGAGCCGCCTCGCATCCGGCGCTGCGCCAACCGCTGCGATTTCTGCTTCGTGGACGGACTCCCCACTGGGCTCCGTGACACCCTCTACATCCGGGACGACGACTACCGGCTCTCCTTCCGGTACGGCAACTTCGCCACGCTGACCAACCTCAAGCCGCGCGACGTGGACCGGATCGTCGAGTACCGGCTCTCCCCGCTGTACGTGTCGGTGCACGCGACCGACCCGACCGTGCGCCGCTGGCTGCTGCGGAACCCCACGGCCCCCGACATCCTCGAGCAGCTGCGCGGCTTCGCCAGGCACGGGATCCAGTTCCACACCCAGATCGTGATGTCGCCCGGCGTCAACGACGGCGCGGTGCTCGAGCAGTCGCTCAACGACCTCTACGCCTTCGGCGACGCGGTGCTGAGCGTCTCGGTGGTGCCCGTCGGGCTCACGGAGTTCAGCAAGCATCACCTCGTGCGCGAACCGACCGAGACCGAGTGCGCCGGCGCGGTGCGGCTGGTGGAGCGGCACGCCGCCGTCGCCCGCGCCGAGCGGGGCAAGGCGTGGTGCCTCGGCGCCGACGAGTTGTATCTCCGCGCGGGGCTTCCGTTGCCCGGTGCCGAGGCCTACGACGACTTCGACCAGGTGGAGAACGGCGTCGGGTCGGTGCGGTATCTCCAGGCGCGCATCCGCGAGGGGGCAGGGGAGCTCGGCCACCTGGCCGGCAAGCGGATCGGCGTGCTGACCGGCACCTCCATGGGGGCGCTGATGCCGCAGGTCCTGGCCCCGCTCACCGAGGCCACGGGCGCCACCTTCGAGCTGATCGTGCTGTCGAACACCCTCTTCGGGCCGTCCGTGACGACCGCGGGGCTCCTGCCCGGCGCCGCGTTCCTCGCCGCGCTCCGCGACCGGGGGGACCTCGACCTGGCGCTGCTGCCGGCCGAATCCATCAACGACGACCTGCTCTTCATGGACGACGTCGAGGCCCACGCGCTGCAGGCGCAGCTGCCCGTCAAGATCCGCTTCTCCCATCATTTCACGGACGCGCTCGCCGCGCCGGTCACGTCATGAGCATGCCGACTGTCGCCGTGGTGGGCCGCCCCAACGTGGGCAAGTCCACCCTCTTCAACCGGCTGCTGGGCGGACGGCGCGCCATCGTCTCCGACCAGGCGGGCACCACGCGCGACCGCCACTTCGGCACCGCGGACTGGGGCGGCCGTCGCTTCTGGCTGGTGGACACCGGCGGCCTGGTGCCCGACTCGCGCGACTCGATGGACCGGGCCATCCGCCGGCAGGTGGACCTGGCGGTCGAGCAGTCGGATCTCGTGGTGATGCTGGTGGACGGCAAGGAGGGGCTGACGCCGGTGGACGCGGAAATTGCCGCGCACCTCCGCCGCGCCAAGCGGCCCGTCATCCTGGCCGTGAACAAGCTGGACGACCTGCCCGACACCACCGGCCACCTGGCGTTCTATCGCCTCGGGCTCGGGGACCCGATCCCGCTCTCGGCGGCCATCGGCAAGGCAAGCGGCGACCTGCTCGACGCCATCGTGGAGCGGCTGCCGGAGCAGCAGGCGGGGGAGCTCGACGACGCGATCAACGTCGCCGTGGTCGGCCGGCCCAACGTGGGCAAGTCCTCCCTGATCAACCGGCTCCTCGGCGAGGACCGCGTGGTCGTGTCGCCGGTGGCCGGCACCACGCGCGACGCGGTGGACTCGGTCATGCGCGCCCACGGGAGCCTCATCAACTTCATCGACACGGCGGGCCTCCGGAAGAAGGCGAGGGTCCACGAGGACGTCGAGTTCTACTCCACGCTCCGGACCCAGCGCGCCATCGAGCGGGCCCATGTCTGCGTGCTGGTGGTGGACGCGTCGCTCGGGCTGCACACGCAGGACCTGCGGATCGCCAACGAGGCGTGGGACCAGGGCTGCGGGCTGATCATCGCCGTGAACAAGTGGGACCTGATCAAGGAGAAGGACGCCAACACCGCGCGGCGGGGAGAGCAGGAGCTCCGGTCGAAAGCGCCGTTCCTGGAGTGGGTCAAGTTCGTCTACCTCTCCGCCGAGACGGGGCAGAGGGTGCACCAGCTCCCCGAGGAGATCCTCGAGGTGGCGGCGGCGCGCGAGCGCCGGATCCCCACGGCCGAGGTCAACAAGGTCCTCGAGGAGCTGGTGCAGCACACCAACCCGCCGCAGAAGCCGGGGCACGAGGTGAAGCTGCTCTACGCCTCGCAGGTCGGCACGGCGCCGCCGGTGTTCGCCGTCGTCTGCAGCCGGCCCGACGACATTCCCGAGTCGTACGAGCGGTACCTGATCAATGGCTTCCGCAAGGCGTGGTCGTTCGAGGGGTCGCCGCTCCGGCTCAAGTTCAAGCGCCGGTCGGGGAGGAACCCGTGACGGCCGCGGAGATCGCCGCGCTGGCGGCCTCGTACCTCCTCGGTGCCATTCCGACCAGCTACCTGGCCGGGCGGGTGTTCAAGGGCATCGACCTCCGCGAGCACGGCAGCAAGAACCTCGGCGCCACGAACGTGTACCGGATCATGGGGTGGCGATACGCGATCCCCGTCGGGATCTTCGACGTCGCCAAGGGGGCGGTGCCGGTGCTGATCCTCGGCCCGGCGGCCAGCGCGCTGCCGTGGTTTCCGCTGGTCTGCGGCGTCCTCGCCGTGGTGGGGCACGTGTTCTCCGTCTTCGTGGGCTTCAAGGGCGGCAAGGGCGTCGCCACGAGCGCCGGTGTCGTGCTGGGCCTGGCGCCGATGGCGGTCGGGGTGTGCCTGGCGGTGTGGGCGGTGATCGTCTGGGTCAGCGGGTACGTGTCGCTCGGGTCCGTCGTGGCCGCCGGCATCTTCCCCGCGCTGGTGTGGCTGTTCTACCCCGAGCGGCGCGACGGCATCTGGCTCTACCTCGTCCTCGCCGCGGTCATCATCTGGATGCACCGCGCGAATCTCCGACGGCTCGCGGCCGGCACCGAGAACCGGTTCGGCCGCCACGCGAAGGGGCCCACCGCACCATGACGCGCATCGGCGTACTCGGGGCCGGCAGCTGGGGAACCACCCTGGCCGACCTCCTCGCCCGCAAGGGCCACGACGTCCGGCTGTGGGCCTACGAGGCCGAGGTGGTCCGGAGCGTCAACGAGCGCCACGA
>CAYUOK010000106.1:0-2173 GCA_964446395.1 uncultured Gemmatimonadaceae bacterium
CTTTCCGGAAACCGAAGCGCCTCTACACCACAAGGACACCCATGGCTATGCGCAACGTGTCGACGGGGCAGTTCTCCGTGAGGGCTCTCGTGGCTGCCGGCTTTCTCCTCGGCGTGCCAGTCATCGCCTCCGCCCAGAACGCCCAGGTTCCAGAGACTCACACGGTCCGGAAGGGTGACACCCTCTGGGATCTGGCCAAGACGTATTTCGGCGACCCGCTCACCTGGCCACAGATCTACAAGATGAACACCTCGGTCGTGGAAGATCCACACTGGATCTACCCCGGCGAGGTGCTCCAGCTCTCCGGCACCGGAGCCGGCGTCATCCCGGCCCAGCCTGCGGCCGAGGCGCCTGCGCCCGTCGCCGTCGCACCCGCCGCCGAGGCGGCGCCGGCGATCGAGGCCGCTCCGGCGGCTGAGGCGATGCCGCTCGCCGAGCAGGAGGCCGTCGCGGAAGCCCCGATGCCGGCCGGCGGTGCCGGCACGCGCGGCCCCGGGCCGATTCCGGGCGACCCGACCGCCCTGTTCGGTCGCACCAATGCGCAGGGCGCCTCGGAAGCCACGTTGGTGGCCTACGCCGAGCGGGCCTACCGGCCGCTTCGTCCGGGCGAGTTCTACTCCGCCGGCTTCCTCACCGAGGGCAAGAAGCTCGCGTACGGCGAGGTGCTTGGCGACGTCGAGCCTCCGCAGATCGCCAACCTGCAACCGCCCACCACGGCCTCCCAGTTCTCCCGCATCGGCATCATCCCGCCGAAGGGCGCGGCGTACCAGGTCGGCGATTCGCTCATGATCGCCGAGCGGATCACCGGCTACTCGAAGTACGGCGACGTCATCTGGCCGACCGGGATGGCGCGCGTCATCGAGGTGGGGCCGAAGCAGACCACCGCCATCATCCTGAACCAGTACAAGCGCATCCGCATCGGCCAGGTCGCCCTCCCGCTCGAGCGCTTCACGCCCTCAGGCACGGCGCGGGCGGTGCCGGTGTCGGACGGGATCCAGGCCGAGGTCGTCCAGGCCCGGTCCGAGGCCGTCCTGACCGAGCAGCAGACGATCCTCTTCCTCAACAAGGGGCGGGCCGACGGCGTGGCGCCCGGTGACGTCTTCGAGCTCTGGCGCACGCCCGAGGAGCGCTGGGACGCGGCGTCAACGGTGGCCGAGCCGATGGCGCGCCTGCAGGTCGTCCGCGTCGGGGAGCAGACCTCCTCCGCGCTCGTCGTGCGTATCGTTTCGGCCGACATCAATCCCGGGACCTCGGCGCGGCAGGTGGCCAAGCTGCCGAACTGAGCACGACCCTGATTCGCACCCCGAGCACGCGGGGCCACCCGCCCTTTCCGGGTCGGCCCCGCGTGCTTCGTTTCTACCCTCACCCCTGAGGCAGTGCATGGCACGACGCGTGTTGGTGACTGGCGGCGCCGGCTTCATCGGCTCTCACATCGTCGAGGCGTACCTGGCGGCGGGCTGGGACGTGACCGCGCTGGACGACCTTTCCCGGGGCAAGGCTTCGCAGGTGCCCGCCGGCGTCCCGCTCATCGTCGCGGACATCCGCTCCGACCTCGCGCGAAGCACGGCGGCCACCGGCGGGTTCGAGGTGCTGAACCACCACGCCGCGCAGATCGACGTCCGGTACTCTGTCGAGCATCCCTCGGCCGACGCCGACATCAACATCGCCGGGTTCGTCAACATGCTGGAAGGGGCGGCCGCGGGCGGCGTGCGGCGCGTCGTGTTCGCGAGCAGCGGCGGCGTGGTGTACGGCAACCCCGACGTCATTCCCACGCCCGAGACCGCGCCCAAGGGGCCGGTGTCGCCGTACGGCGTGAGCAAGCTCGCCGGCGAGCACTACCTCCGGGCCCTCGGCGCGTTGCACGGCTTCGAGGGGGTGGCGCTGCGCTACGCGAACGTCTGCGGCCCCCGGCAGGACCCCAAGTCGGAGGCGGGGGTGGTCTCCATCTTCGTTTCGCGGCTCCTGGCGGGCCAGCCGCTCTCGATCTTCGGGGACGGGAAGCAGACGCGTGATTATGTTTCGGTGAAGGACGTCGCCCGCGCGAACGTCCTGGCGAGCGGTGCCGCGCTCCCGGCGGACGGCGCGCACGACGCGCGGGCCTTCAACATCGCCACCGGCATCGAGCGCACCGTGCTCGAGCTGGCGGAGGCCGCCGGACGGGTCACCGGGCGGA
>CAYUOK010000106.1:2273-4851 GCA_964446395.1 uncultured Gemmatimonadaceae bacterium
ATCGAGCGCACCGTGCTCGAGCTGGCGGAGGCCGCCGGACGGGTCACCGGGCGGAAGCCGGAGTTGCGGATGGAGGCCGCCCGCCCGGGCGAGATCCTCCGCAGCGCGCTCGACGTGACAAAGGCCGCCGACGTGCTCGGCTGGCGGCCCGAAGTGTCCTTTGATGCCGGCCTCGCGATGCTCATGGACTGGTTCCGAACGGAGGGGTAATGCTCCTGCAGGTTGGTGGCGCAGTTCCGCGCTCGTCGCTCGAGCTGTTGCAGCAGGCCGGCGGCGAGACCAAGATCGTCCTCGGCGTGACCGCGCTCTTCTCGATCGTCTCCTGGTTCATCATCGGGCTCAAGTGGTGGCAGTTCCGCCGCATCCGGCGACAGGCCGACCGCTTCTTCACCGAGCTCGAACGGACGACCCGGCTCCAGGAAGCCTACACCATCCTGATGAAGCAGCCCCCCTCCCCGTACAATCGCCTGTTTCGCGAAGGGATGAGCTTCTACAACGAGTTGCGCCCCGGCGTCCTGCGCGACGATGCGGCATCTCCGCGCACCTCCCTTACCATGACCCAGCTCGAAGCCATGAAGATGGTCCTGGGCAAGGAGATCTCGGCGGAGCGGGAACTGGCCACGCACCTCGTGCCGTGGCTCGCCACCATCGGCGCGGTCGGGCCGCTCCTTGGCCTGCTCGGCACCGTGCTCGGGATCATGGACGCCTTCATCGGGATCGCGGCCAAGGGATCGGGGAACATCGCGGCCGTGGCCCCCGGGGTGGCCGAGGCGCTCATCACCACGGTGGCAGGCCTCGCCACCGCCATCCCCGCCATGATGGCCTACAACTACTACGTGCACCGCGTCCGGGTGTTCGCCGGCGAGCTCGAAGGGTTCGCGAACGAGCTCATCGGGACAATGGCGCGCGAGGGGTTGATCTAGGTGGCGCGGCTCGGGAGCCTGGGCGGCGGCGACGACGGGGACATGGTGCCGAGTGCGGACATCAACGTCACTTCGCTGGTGGACGTCGCCTTCGTGCTGCTGATCATCTTCATGATCGCGGCGCCGTTGATGACCGGCGGAGTGGACGTGCAGCTTCCCCGGGCAGAGGCGAGACCGCTGCCTTCCAGCGAGGGGATGGTCGTGTCGGTGGACCGGGAAGGCCGCATCTTCATCGACCAGACCCGTGTCAGCTACAACGATTTCCGCGTCACGTTCCGGTCGATGGTGGAAGCGCGGAAGCCGTCCGGCGTGTACCTCCGTGCCGACCAGCGCGTCCCGTACGGCGACGTCGTGCGCGTACTCGCGGTCATCCGGAACTCTGGCATCAAGGATGTCGGGCTGGTGGCGGAGGAGGAGCAGGGACGGTGAGCAGGCCGATTGCGGCGCGGCGGAGGGCGCCGGAGGTCGCGGTGGGGGCAGCGGGGACCGCGCTCATTCATCTCTCCCTCCTGGCGCTCCTCATCGGGGGCATCAAGACGGCGGCGCCGATGGCGCCCGTCTACGCCGTGGAACTCGTTGCGGCCCCGTTGCCTTCGCCGTCCCGCCGACCCGCGCCGGAGGCGGTCAGCCGTCCGGTGGAGCCGCCGGACCCGGGACCGCCCGCAGTCTCGAAGTCGAAGACGACCCCGATCCCCGCGCCCAAGGCGGCGCCGAAGCCGAAGTCCACCGCACCGAAGTCGGAACCATCAAACGTCAAGCGGGAACCCGCGCCGCGCTCGGAATCGAAGGTGGCCCCCGCGCCGGGCGAAACGCCCAGCACCGGCACGGACGCCGTCAACATCAAGACGCCCGGGCTCCAGTTCGCCTACCCGGAGTACCTCCGGAACATCGTGTCGCAAGTCTACCGCCGCTGGGATCGTCCCGGCGGGAACCAGGCCCTCCGGGCCGAGGTCAGTTTCTTCATTCTGCGGGATGGAAGCGTGCGTGACATCCGATTCGTGACCCCCTCCGGCAATTTCAGCTTCGACCTCAGCGCGCAGGGCGCCATCGAGGCCGCCGGCAACGCGAAGGCCTTCGGCCCCCTGCCGGACGGCTACGAGGCGGACGTCCTGCCGGTGAGCTTCTTCTTCACGCCGAGGAGCGGATCGTGAGGGCGGCGAGCGCGCTGGGCCTGCTGGTGCTCGCCGCCGCCCCGCTCGCGGCGCAGGATCCGATCGACCGGGGCGTCCGCGTGGGCATCACCTACACGGCCGGCACCCGCCCGCGCCTCGTCATCCTGCCAGGGGCCGGGCTCGATTCCGTCCGGGCCATCCTCCAGCGCGACCTCGATTTCAGCGACCGGTTCGAGGTGCTTCCGCTCGAGTCCGGCGGCGGCACCGGAGCCGCCGTCAACTACCAGCTCTACCGGACGCTGGGCGCCGAATACGGCGTGGACGTCCGGTCCGATGCGACCGGCGTCGTCGTGCGCCTGCATGACATCGGCGCCGGCACGGTCCGGCAGCAGCAACCCTTTCCCTTGCCCGCCCAGTCGGCACCCGGGTTCCGGATGGCGGTTCACCGCGTGTCAGACGAGGTGGTTCGCTGGGTCACCGGGACTCCCGGCGTCGCCGCCACCCGTCTGGTGGTGCTCATGAACAAGCGCGCCTATCGGGTGG
>CAYUOK010000107.1:0-4846 GCA_964446395.1 uncultured Gemmatimonadaceae bacterium
TTCCGGCGGCGCACGCTCGAGGCCATCAAGCAGTGCGGGGCCACCTGGGCGCCGCAGGTCCGTGAGCCGGTCCCCCTCGAGCGATTCGCCGCCGAGCCTCGGACAGGGGTCCGGTGGCTGGCCGCGCTCGAGGGCGGCGTGCCGCCGTCGGGTCTGGGCGCGCAGCCGGTGACGATCGCCATCGGCCCCGAAGGGGGATTCACACCGGAGGAGCGGTGGGCGTTCGAGGCGGCGGGCTTTGTTCCGGTGCGCTTCGGGGACCACATCCTCCGGTTCGAG
This sequence comes from uncultured Gemmatimonadaceae bacterium, assembly GCA_964446395.1. Lineage (GTDB taxonomy): Bacteria > Gemmatimonadota > Gemmatimonadetes > Gemmatimonadales > GWC2-71-9 > SPDF01. The sequence continues at coordinate 280 of CAYUOK010000107.1, forward strand.
ACGGCCGCCCTGGCCGGGGCGGTGTACACCAGCATCGCGCGGAAGCGAGGACTCGATGGCTGACTGCATCTTCTGCCGGATCGCCTCGGGTGAGATTCCCGCCCAGGTCGTCGGCCGGACACCGGATGTCATGGCATTTCGCGACCTCAACCCCCAGGCGCCGGTGCACGTGCTGGTGATCCCGGTCCGGCACCACGCCGCCGCCCGCGACGCCAGGGGCGCGGAGGGAGAGCGCCTGCTCGGCCGGCTTCTGGCGTACGCCGCCGAAGTGGCGACCGAACTGGGGCTCGATGCCGGTGGCTATCGGCTCGTCGCCAACACCGGGAAGGACGGCGGGCAGAGCGTGGACCACCTCCACCTCCATCTCCTCGGGGGCAGGGCCCTCGGTTGGCCGCCGGGTTGAGCGGTCTTGCTACCGGGCTCCTCCCAGCCTATGTTTAAGGACTGCATAACATTACGCCCTGACACGGGCTGGAGAGGGGTGATTTGCTGATGTCCGAAGTCGTCATTCACGATGACGAAAGCTTCGAGCGGGCGCTGAAGCGCTTCAAGAAGAAGTGTGAAAAGGCCGGGATCCTCTCCGACCTTCGTAAGCACCGGCACTATGAGAAGCCGAGCGAGAAGCGGAAGCGCAAGATGAACGCCGCTGCGCGAAAGGTGCGCCGTGGTCCCCGGAAGCCGCGTGTCTAATCTGGCAGACGACCTGCACGCCGCGTTGACCGCGGCTCGCAAGTCCAAGAACAAGGACCGTACCCAGCTTCTGGGGACGGTCCTTGCGGCTCTCAAGAACCGTGAGTTGGAGCAGAACCGTGCTCCCACGAACGAGGATGTGCTCGAGGTGCTGCAGAAGAGCGTCAAGACGCGGCGGGAATCGGTGGAGCAGTACGTGAAGGGCGGTCGGGAGGACCTGGCCGACCAGGAGCGCGCCGAGATCCGGATCATCGAGGAGTTCCTGCCGCCGGCGGCGGACCCCGAGGAGATTCGCGCCGCGGTCCGGGCGGCCATCGCCGGGGGGGCCACCGACATCGGCAAGGTCATGGGGCGCGTCGTCCCGCTGTTCAAGGGACGCGCCGACGGCAAGGTCATCCAGCAGATCGTCCGGACGGAGCTCTCACTGGGATGATGGCAACCGAACCGGTCGGACAGAGCCACGGGGTGCAGGCGTCTTCGGACGCCGGCACCCCGTCTCCTTTGCCGGGGGGCCAGGTGGCCGCCGCGCTGGAGACGCTCGAGTTCGAGCGGGCCCTCGACGCCGTCGCCGCGTTCGCCGCTGGCCCCTTGGGCGCCGGGCGGATCCGGGCGCGCCGCCCGACCGACGACCTCCGGTGGATTCGGCGGGAACTGGACGGCGTGGAGGAACTCGCCGTGCTCTTCCGCCGCGAGCAACCGGTCATGGTGGAACCGGCGCCCGACGCCACCGGCGCCCTCGCACGGCTCCGCGTCGAGGGCAGCGTGCTCGATGGCGTCGAGCTGGTGCGGATGCGCTCGCTCCTCCGCGCCTGCCGGCTCAACGCCACGGAACTCCGCCGAATCGCCGACGAGGCGCCTCTCGCCTCCACGCTCGCGGTCCCGGTGCCGGACAAGGCGCTCGACCGCCGGCTCGAGACGGCGCTCGATGACGACGGGCAGCTGCTCGACGGCGCCAGTCCCGCGCTGGCGGCCGCCCGGCGCGACGTGCAGGCGGCGCGCGCGCGGCTCATCCGGAAGCTGGAGACCATCCTCAGGGCGGCCGAGGGCGCCGGTGAGGCCGGGGTCACGGTGCGGGGCGGTCGGTATGTGATCCCCGTCCGCCGCGACGCCCGCCAGCGCCCGGCCGGCATCGTTCACGACGAGTCCGCCAGCCACGGCACGCTCTTCCTGGAACCGACCGACGCCATCGAGCTCGGCAACGCGCTCCGCGAGGCGGAATCGGCCGAGGAGCAGGAGCGGCTCCGCGTCCTGCGCGACTTGACCTCCATGCTGCGGCCGGCGTGGGCGGAGCTCCGCGCCGGCGCCGAGATGTGCGTCCGGATGGATGACCTCGTCGCGCGGGCGCGGTACGCCGCCGCCGTGGCGGGATTTCGTCCCGAGATGCTCCCGGCGCCGTCGGCGCTGGTCGTGGTGCACGGGCGGCACCCCCTGCTCCTGGCGGCCGGCGAGACGGTCATCCCCTTCGACCTGACGCTGGACTCGAGCGAGCGCACCCTCGTCGTCAGCGGCCCCAACACCGGCGGCAAGACCGTCCTGCTCAAGTCGGTCGGACTCCTCGGGGCCATGGCCCAGAGCGGGATCATCCCGCCAGTCGGCGCCGGCAGTCAGCTGCCGGTGTTCACGCGCTTCTTCGCGGACATCGGCGACCACCAGTCGCTGGCGGCCAACCTCTCGACCTTCTCGGCCCACCTCGCGGCCTTGCGGAACATCCTCTCCGAGGCCGACCCCGCCACGCTGGTGCTGCTCGACGAGATCGGCAGCGGCACCGACCCGACCGAGGGGGCGGCGCTGGCGGCCGCGGCGCTGCTCTCCCTCACGCGGCGCGGCACGACGACCCTCGCCACCACGCACCTCGGCGCGCTCAAGACGCTGCCCGAGCGCGATGCGGGCATCGTCAACGCCTCGCTGCAGTTCGACGCGGAGACGATCCGCCCGACCTACCGGTTCGAGAAGGGGGTGCCGGGCCGGTCGTACGGCCTCGCCATTGCGCGTCGTCTCGGAATCGACCCGGAGGTGCTGGCCGAAGCCGAGGCGGACGTGCCGCGCGCCGCGCGCACGCTCGACGCGCTCCTTGCCGATGCCGAGCGCCGGGCCCGTGCCCTCGAGGCGAGCGAGGCGAGCCTGGCCCAGCGCGACGCCGAGAGCGAGGCCCGCGCGGCACGACTGGCGGCGGAACTGGAGGCGGTCGAGGCACGGGAGGTGGCGCTGCGCCGGCGGGAGCGGGACGCCGACCGGCGGGCCCGCGAGCAGGCCCGCGCCCATCTCCTCGAGGCGCGGCAGCTGGTCGAACAGGCGCTCGGCGCCGCCCGCTCGGCCGTGGACGAGGCGGCGGCCCGTGATGCGCGGCGGATGGTGGAAGAAGGCATCACGGCCGCGGGCAGGGCCGCCGCCGCCACCGACGAGGAAGAACGCGCCGAGGGTGCGGCCGTGCAGGTCGGGAGCCGGGTGCGCACCACCGCCGCCGGCGTCGGCGAGGTGGTCGAGCTCCGTGGAGACGGGCGGGCGGTGGTGCGCGTGGGCGGGCTCCGCGTGGTCGTGGACACGCGGCAGCTCGAAGTCCTCCGCGGCGAGGCGCCGAAGCGGGCCGCGAGCGAGCCGGTCCGGCTGGTGCACACGTCTTCGGTCGAGGCCCCGATGGAGATCGATCTCCGCGGCATGACCGGCGAAGAGGCGGAGGCCGCCACGCTGGCGGCGCTGGACGCCGCGGTGCTGGCCGACCGGCCCTACCTGCGGATCATCCACGGCAAGGGCACGGGGGTCGTGCGCGACAGGGTCCAGCGGCTGCTGAGCCGGGACACGCGCGTCCAGAGCCACGCCTTCGCGCCGTCCAACCAGGGGGGCACCGGCGCCACGGTGGCGGAGCTCAAGCCGTGAGCATCCCCGACGACGTGATCGAGCAGGTCCGCGACACCGCCGACATTGTGTCGATCGTCGGGGATTCGGTGGACCTCAAGCGCACCGGCTCGGACTACCGGGGTCCCTGTCCGTTCCACGGCGGGACGCACCGCAACCTGGCCGTCATCCCGAAGAAGGGGATGTTCTACTGCTACGTCTGTCACGAGGCGGGCGACGTCTTCAGCTTTTTCATGAAGCGATTCGGCATGGACTACCCGACCGCGGTGCGCGAGGTGGCGCGCAAGGTCGGCGTCGTGATTCCGGAACGCAGCGAACGGCAGGGGCCCGACCCGTACGAGCCGCTCTACTCCGCCGCCGCGGTGGCGCAGGACTGGTTCGCCCGGCAGCTGCGCGAGTCCGCCGAAGCGGAGGGCGCCCGGAAGTACCTCGCCGAGCGGGGCATCCCGATCGAGATCGCGGGGGAACTGGGGCTCGGCTTCGCGCCGCGGCGCGGGGAGTTCCAGGCCGCCATGGCCGAGTTGGGCGTGAAGGAGGAGGACCTTGTGACGGCCGGGCTCGTGGTGCGGCGGGAGGACGGCAGCATCGGGCCCCGGTTCCGGAGCAGGCTCCTCTTTCCGATCCACGACCTGCGAGGCCGCGTGGTGGCCTTCGGCGGGCGCATCCTCGGGCCGGGCGAGCCGAAATACCTGAACTCGCCGGAGACCCCGATCTTCCACAAGGGCCGGTCGCTCTACAACCTGCACTTCGCGAGGAACGCGATCCGCCGCGAAGAGAGCGCGCTGGTGGTCGAGGGGTACTTCGACGTGCTGCGGCTGGTGCAGGCGGGCATCGAGAACGTGGTCGCCCCGCTGGGCACGGCGCTGACCGGCGACCAGGTCGAGCTGCTGAAGCGGTACGCCAAGTCCGTCACGCTGCTCTACGACAGCGACGCGGCAGGGCTCCGCGCCACCTTCCGCGCGGGCGATGAGCTGCTGCGCCACGACGTGCGGGCGCGGGTCGCCACGCTGCCGCCCGGCGAGGA
>CAYUOK010000108.1:0-2285 GCA_964446395.1 uncultured Gemmatimonadaceae bacterium
CCTTCCTCTGCCTGCAGGCGTTCCTGCCCGACATGCTGGAGCGGAAGTGGGGGCGGATCGTGAACGTGGCCAGCATGGCGGGGCTGATGGGCATGCCCTACATCATCGCCTACGCGGCGAGCAAGCACGCGCTGGTGGGGCTGACCCGCGCGGCCGCCGCGGAGGTGGGCAAGCACGGCGTGACCGTCAACGCCGTCTGCCCCGGTTACGTGGAGACGCCGATGACCGAGGCGACGATCGAGAACGTGGTGCGGAAGACGGGCAAGTCGGCCGAGGAGGCGCGCGCCGCCATCCTGTCCACCATGCCGGCGGGGCGGATGATCCAGCCCGACGAAGTGGCGACGGCGGTCCTGGCGCTGGTGACCGACGAGCAGGGCCGCCGCAACGGAGAGGCCGTCGTCATCGACGGCGGAGAGGGACACCAATGAGCTGGGACATCATCAACCCCCGCGGCCAGCCGAAGGGGTGGAACGACGGCCTGCTCTCCCCGGCCGGGGGGCGCACCCTGTTCGTGGCGGGGCAGACGGCGAGCGACGGCTCCGGCCGGGTGGAGCCCGCCGACTTCGTGACGCAATTTCGCCTCGCCCTGGCCAACTCCCTCGCGGTGGTGCGGGCCGCCGGCGGGCAGCCCACCGACATCGGGCGGATGACGGTGTACGTCCTCGATATGGAGCAGTACCGCGAGTGCCGGCGCGAGCTGGCGGGGGTGTGGAAGGAGCTGATGGGGAAGCACTACCCGGCCATGGCGCTGGTGGAGGTGTCGGCGCTGCTGGACGAGCACGCGCTCCTCGAGATGGAGACGACCGCGGTGGTGCACCACCAGGACCGGAGACTGGTATGACGATCTCCCCGAAGTCGTTCCTCTACGCGCTCGACGCCGGCACCGGCGTCGCGACCATCACCCTCAACCGCCCCGACAAGCTCAACGCCCTCACCTTCGAGGTGTACCGCGAGCTGACCGACACCTTCCGCGCGCTGGGCGGCGAGCCGGGAGTGCGCGCGGTGGTCATCACCGGCGCGGGGCGGGCCTTCTGCTCCGGCGGCGACGTCGAGGACATCATCGGCCCGCTGCTCAGCATGAAGCTCCCCGAGCTCCGGATCTTCACCCGGCTTACCTGCGACCTCATCCTGGCCATCCGCCGCTGTCCCCGCCCCGTCGTGGCCGCGCTCAACGGCACGGTGGCCGGCGCGGGCGCGGTGATCGCCTCGGCCTGCGACTTCCGGGTGGCCACCGACCGCGCGAAGATCGCCTTCCTCTTCGTGCGGGTGGGGCTCTCCGGCGCCGACATGGGAGCGGCGTGGCTCCTGCCCCGGCTGGTGGGCCACAGCCACGCCACGGAAATGCTGATGACGGGAGAGTTCACCTCGGCCGCGCGCGCAAAGGAGATCGGCCTCTACCACCAGGTCGTCGAGGGCGACGTGATGCCCGCAGCCAGGGAGCTGGCGGAGAAGCTGGCGCGCGGCCCCAAGGACGCGCTCGCCGCCACCAAGGCGGCCATCGACCTCGAGGCGGCGATGGACCTCGAAGCGGGGCTGCACCACGAGGCGGAGGCGCAGGCGCAGCTGATGCTCGGCCCCGACTACAAGGAGGGGTACCTGGCGTTCACCGAGAAGCGGGACCCGAAGTTCCCATGACGAGACCGGACATCGACCCCGTCGCCGCGTTCCTCGAGCCGCGCCACTCGCAGGTGGCGGCGGCGGTCAACACCTTCGGCCAGAACCAGCTGGTCCGGAAGCCCGATCCCGACACCGACGCCGAGGCGCGGATCAGGGCCCGTGCGCTGGTGCCGCTGCTGGCGGCGGCGGGGCTCTACAACGCGGTCAAAAAGCTCGACCTCCGCGCCGTGTCGCTCATCCGCGAGGGGCTGGCGTGGCATTCGCCGCTGGCCGACGAGGTCTACGCCCTCCAGGCGCTCGGCTCGATGCCGATCCGACTCGGCGGCAGCGAGGCGCTGCAGGCGCGCTGGCTCCCAGAGATAGACGACGGCAAGCTGATGTGCGGCTTCGCCATGACGGAAATGGACGCCGGCTCCGACGTGGGGGCGATGAGCACCCGCGCCACCAGGGACGGGGGAGACTGGGTGCTCGAGGGCCGGAAGTCGTTCATCTCGAACGCCGGCATCGCCGACGTGTACACCGTCTTCGCCTCGACCGACCCGAAGGCGGGGGCCAAGGGGATCTCCGCCTTCGTGGTGCCGGCCGACGCGCCGGGGCTCACCTTCGTCGGCGCGCAAGTGATGAGCGCACCGCACCCGCTGGGCGAGCTCCACTTCGAGCGCTGCCGC
>CAYUOK010000108.1:2385-4836 GCA_964446395.1 uncultured Gemmatimonadaceae bacterium
GTGACCCTCGAGTCGGCGATGGCCAAGAGCTACGCCACCGAGGCGGCCCAGCGGATCGTGGACGGCGCGGTGCAGCTCCTCGGCGGGCGCGGCGTGATGGCCAGCCACCCGGTGGACCGGCTGTACCGCGCGGTGCGCTCGCTCCGGATCTACGAGGGCACCACGGAAATCCAGCGGCTCCTCATCGCGCGGGAAGTGCTGGGCGGCGCATGAAGGTCGCGATCATCGGCGGCGGGCCGGGCGGGCTCTACCTGGCCATCCTCCTCCGCCGCGCCAATCCCGCCACCCAGGTCACCATTTACGAGCGGAACCGGATCGAGGACACCTTCGGCTTCGGCGTCGTGCTGTCCGATGCCACCGAGGGAATCCTGGCCGAGGCGGACGATGTCACCCACGCGGCGATGTCGGCGGTGATGCACCGCTGGGGCGACATCGACGTCCACATCAACGGGGAGTGCATCACCTCCGGCGGGCACGGCTTCTCGGGCATCTCGCGAAAGGTGCTGCTCGAGATCCTGAGCGACCGGGCGCGCGCGCTGGGCGCCGAACTCCGGGAGCTGAGCGAGGCGCCGCCGGTGGAGGCGCTGCTCGCGAGCCACGATCTGGTGGTCGCGGCCGACGGCGTCAACAGCGCGGTGCGCGAATCGAGGAAGGCCGCCTTCGGCGCCAGCGTGGACCTCCGCCCCAACCGTTTCGTCTGGCTCGGCACGTCGCGCCCCTTCCCCAGCTTCTTCTTCTCCTTCCGGCAGAACGCGCACGGCCTCTGGCGGGTGCACGCGTACCAGTACGCCGAGGGGGAGTCCACCTTCATCGTGGAGACGACGGAGGCGGCGTGGCGGGCGGCGGGGCTCAGGGAGAACGACGAGGCGGCGACGATCGCCTACTGCGAGCGGCTGTTCGGGGAGGAGCTCGAGGGGCACCGGCTCGTGGCCAATCGCTCCATCTGGCGGCAGTTCCCCACCGTGCGCTGCGAGCGCTGGTCCGACGGGCGGCTGGTGCTGCTGGGCGACGCGGCGCACACGGCGCACTTCTCGGTCGGCTCGGGCACCAAGCTCGCGATGGAGGACGCCATCGAGCTCTCCCGGGTGCTGCAGGGGGCCACCGACGTGGCGGCGGCGCTGGCCACCTACGAGGAGCAGCGCCGGCCCGGCGTGGCGAGCGTGCAGCGCGCGGCACAGGCGAGCCTCGAGTGGTTCGAGGCGACGGAGCGCTACGACGACCTCGAGCCGCTGCAGTTCGCCTACAGCCTGCTCACGCGGAGTTTGCGCATCACGCACGAGAACCTCCGCACCCGCGACCCGGCCTTCGTGGAGCGGGTGGAGCGGTGGTTCGCCGACAAGGCGGGCGTGGCGCCGGTGCCGGGCCGCCGGAGCCCCCCGCCCTTCCTGACGCCGTTCAGGCTGCGAGACCTGGCCCTCACCAACCGGGTGGTCGTCTCCCCGATGTGCCAGTACTCCGCCGTGGACGGCGTGCCGAACGACTGGCACCTGCAGCACCTGGCCAGCCGGGCGGTCGGCGGCGCGGGGCTGGTCATGACGGAAATGACCGACGTGAGCGCCGAGGGGCGGATCACGCCGGGATGCACGGGGATGTACACCGACGCGCAGATGGCGGGGTGGAAGCGGATCGTGGAGTTCATACGGAAGCACACGCCGGACACGCGGATCGGCATGCAGGTGGCGCACGCGGGGCGGAAGGCCGCCACGCGGCTCCTCTGGGAAGGCGACGTCCGCCCCCTCGAGACCGGCGCCTGGCCGATCATCTCGGCGAGCCCCATCCCGTGGAAGCCGGAGAACCAGGTGCCGCGGGAAATGACGCGGCAGGACATGGACCGGGTGCGCGATGACTTCGTGGGCGCGGTCGGGCGGGCCGTCGAGGCAGGATTCGACCTCATCGAGATCCACCTGGCGCACGGCTACCTGCTGGCGAGCTTCATCAGTCCGCTCACCAACCGGCGCACCGACGAGTACGGCGGCCCGCTCGCGAACCGGATGCGCTTTCCGCTCGAGGTGCTCCGCGCGGTGCGCGCGGCGTGGCCGGCGGAGCGGCCGCTCACGGCGCGCGTCTCGGCCACCGACTGGCATCCCGACGGACTCACCGGGGCGGAGTCGGTGGAGGTGGCGCGGCTCATCGGGGAGGCGGGGGTGGACGCGGTGGACGTGTCGGCGGGGCAGACGGTGCCGGACCAGCGGCCGGTGTACGGGCGGGCGTTCCAGACGCCGTTCGCCGACCGGATCCGGCACGAGGCGGGGATGGCGACGATGGCGGTGGGGAACATCCAGTCACACGAGGACGTCAACGCCATCCTGGCCGCGGGACGCGCCGACCTCGTGCTGATGGCGCGGGCGCATCTCTGGGATCCCTACTGGACCCGGCACGCGGCGTATGCTCTGGGACACCCAATGAAGTGGCCGCCGCAGTACGAGTCGCTGGACAATTACAACGCGAGGA
>CAYUOK010000109.1:0-4783 GCA_964446395.1 uncultured Gemmatimonadaceae bacterium
CCCTCGACGGCGAGCGCGCGGCAGATCTGCCGCATCCGGTCGCTGCGATAATTGAAGCAGAACACGCCGTCGCCGTCCCTGATCGGCGCCACGGGGGCCCCGTCGCGCTCGAGGACGATCGGCTTGACGAACTCGTCCGTCTCCCCGCGCGCATAGGCGTGGCGCACCGCGTCCACCGGGTCGGTCTCGGCGTGACCCACGCTCCGCACCATAGCCTCGTACGCCATCCGGGTGCGCTCCCAGCGCTTGTCGCGGTCCATGGCGAAGTAGCGGCCGGTCAGCGAGGCGATGGCGGCGCGCGGGCCTGCGATGCGCGCGAGGTCGGCCTGCAGCCGCTGGACGACGTCGGCTCCCGACTTCGGCGCGGAGTCGCGCCCGTCGAGGAACCCGTGGACCGCGATGCGCGGCACGCCGAGCCGGACCCCCGCCTCCACCGCCGCCAGGAGGTGGGTGTCGATGGCGTGCACCCCGCCGGCGCCCAGCAGGCCCAGCAAGTGGAGGGTGCCGCCGCGCTCGCGCAGGCGGGCGCAGAGCTCCACCAGCGGCTCCAAACGGTAGAACTCGCCGGAGCGGATGCTCGCGGAGATGCGCACGAGGTCCTGGGGGACGACCCGTCCCGCGCCCAGGTTCAGGTGCCCGACCTCGCTGTTGCCCATCTGCCCTTCGGGCAGCCCCACGGCCAGCCCGCTGGCGTCGAGGAGGGTCCGGGGTTCGCTGCCCCAGAGGCGATGCCAGACGGGGGTCCGGGCGAGCTCGATGGCGTTTCCCTCGCGCTCCGGACGGTAGCCCCAACCGTCCAAAACCACGAGCACCACCTGGCGTGCCGGGCCGCTGGCGTTTGACATGCCTCTCCGCTGTTTCTACAATGCTGGACTGTGACTTACACCGCGCCGCAATCTAGTCCTGCCCCTTCCCGCCTACCAGTCTGGGCGGCCCTCACGGCGCTGCTCGTCGCCGCCGCGCCGAGCCTGCTGGTGGGCCAGTCTCGCGTGAGCCAGTCCACCTCGTTCCGGAAGGACCCCGCTGGCACCGTGCTGGCCACGGTCAATGCCGGTGTGACGGTGACGCCCGGAAAGACGCAGGGGGACTGGACCGCCGTGACGCTGGAGGGCTGGGTCTACTCCGCCTCGACCGGGGCCGCGGCCCGAGACGGGTTCGACGTCTCGATCACGCCGGCCAAGGGAGAGAACCTCCGCTCCAGCCCGAACGGGCAGATCGTGGCGCGGTTCGAGCAGGGCGCCCTGCTCAACCGGATCGGGAAGAAGGGCGGCTGGACCCAGGTGCGCCGGAGCGGATGGATCAGCACCAAGTCCCTCGCCAGCGGTTCGGCGCCCGCCCAGGCCCGCAACGCCCCCGCAGCGCGCGACAGCGCGCCGACAGCCCCTGACGACGGAAATGCGACCGACCGCGTGGCGGCGCTCCGCGCCACGCCGCTGGCGCTCACGCCGGACGGCGCCCAGCTCGCAATGCTGGACCCCGGCACCTCCGGGGAGGTCATCGGGAAGAGCGGCGAATGGGTGCAGGTGCAGGTCCAGGGGTGGGTCAGGGAGTCGGACCTCGCGGAGCCGGTCAGCGCGGCAATTCCGGGGGTGACGGTGGCGCAGGTGCGGGCGGATCCGCGCAAGTATGTCGGGCAGCTGCTCGAGTGGCGCGTGCAGCTCATCAGCATCCAGACCGCCGACGAGCTCCGCCCCGAGATCCCGAACGGATCCAAGTATCTCCTGACCCGGGGCCCGCTGCCCGAGCCGGGCTTCGTGTACGTGATCGTGACGGCGCAGCAGCTGCCGACGTTCGAGGCCGCCACGCCGCTGCAGGAGTTCACGGTCCGGGGACGGCTCCGCGCCGCCCAGACGCGTTACCTCCCCACGCCCGTGCTCGAGCTGATCCAGGTGATGGACGACAAGGGAGGCGCGCCGTGAACGACGTCCTGTTGCAGCGGATCCAGCGCAAGCTGGCCGCCCTGAGCGACGAGCGGGGGTACCAGATCCTCGACTACGTCGAGTTCCTCGAGAGCAAGTTCGCCGAGCGGGCCACCCCGACCGGCATCTTCGCCAAGATCACCGAGACCGTCGAAGACACCATGCGCGCCGGCAAGCTCCCGATCCAGGCCATCAGCGGCACGATGGGCGTCATGGAGAGCGCCGCGAAGGTGATGAAGGGGTTCGCCGCCGCGGGGAAGACGGTGGTGGACGAGGCGATGCGCGCCTCCGAAGGGGAACCGCCCGCCAAGCCCGCGGCCGCGCCCCCGACCGCGCCAGCGGCCGCCAAACCGACGCCCGAGCCCCCGAAGCCCGGCACCTGATACTCGTTTCGCTCCACCCACTCCAACCGGAAGACGCCCATGGCGACTGACGCCGCCGCGCCCGCCAACGAGGAGTTCGTCCGGGGCATCGGCCCCATCCAGGCGCTTTCCCTGGTCGTCGGGACCATGATCGGTTCCGGCATCTTCATCGTGTCGGCCGACATCGGCCGGCTGATGGGGGAGTGGGGCCCGGCCGGCCTGATGCTGGTCTGGGTGGTGACCGGCATGATGACCATGGCCGGCGCGCTGAGCTACGTCGAGCTCGCGGCCATGATGCCGAAGGCCGGCGGGCAGTACGTGTTTCTCCGCGAGGGGCTGAACCCGCTGGCCGGCTTCCTCTATGGCTGGACCCTCTTCACCGTCATCCAGGCCGGAACCATCGCCGCGGTGGCAGTGGCCTTCGCCAAGTTCCTCGCCGTGCTCTTCCCCGGCGTCAGCGACACCGTCATCCTCGCGCTCGGGAGCATCCGACTCCCCGGCGCGGCCAACGCCATCACCATCGGCGTGTCGCCGCAGCGCCTCGTGGCCATCGGCAGCATCCTCGTCCTCACCTGGATCAATTACCGCGGCGTGTCGCTGGGCGCCCGCATCCAGACCACGCTGACCGTGGCCAAGGTCGGCGCGCTGGCCGCGCTGATCCTGCTCGGGCTCTTCGTGTATCGGCAGCCGGAAGTCGTCGCCACCAACTTCGGCAATTTCTGGGGCTCGGCGCCGTGGACCCTGGCGCTGGTGCCGCTGGTCGGCGCCGCCATGGTCGGCTCCCTCTTCAGCAGCGACGCGTGGAACAACGTGACGTTCGCGGCGGCGGAGGTGCGGAACCCCACCCGCAACCTCCCGCTCGCGCTCGCCGCCGGCACGGCGCTCGTCACCCTCTTCTACCTGCTGGCCAACCTCGCGTACCTCAGCGTGCTGCCCCTCATCGGCGACCCGAACGGCGCCACCGCCATGGCGCGCGGCATTCAGTACGCCTCGGCGGACCGCGTCGGCACCGCGGCGGTCGAGGTGATGCTCGGCGCCGGCGGCGGCGTCGTCATGGCCATCGCCATCATCATCTCGACCCTCGGCTGCAACGCCGGGCTCATCCTGGCGGGCCCGCGCGTGTATTACGCGATGTCGCGCGACAAGCTCTTCTTCGAGCGCGCCGGCCACCTCCACGCCGGCTACCACACCCCCGGCTGGGGGCTCTGGATCCAGGCGCTCTGGGCCTCGCTCCTTTGCCTGAGCGGCACCTACAACCAGCTGCTCGACTACGTCATCTTCGCCGCGCTCGTGTTCTACCTGCTCACCACCGTGGCGCTCTTCCGGCTCCGCCGGCTCCAGCCCGACCTCCCTCGGCCGGTCAAGGCGGTGGGATACCCCGTGGTGCCCGCGCTGTACATCGTGAGCATCGCAGTGCTGCTCGTGGTCCTGTTGCTCGAGAAGCCGCTCTTCACCTGGCCCGGGCTCCTGATCGTGGCCCTCGGCATTCCGGTCTATTTCGTCTGGAAACGGTCACGGGCCTAGGGGCAGCCCGGGGCGGGGCCCTCGCCTTGATTTCGCCCGCACCGCTCCGTATCCTTCGAGATGGTACCCCCCACGATCCAATCCGGCCCCCCGGGCGCGTCGCGCCACCGGTGGGCCGCGGTGCATACGGAGTCCCCGACCTGATGGCCATCATCCGTCCTTCCGTCGGACTGACGTTCGACGACGTGCTTCTCGTCCCGCGGCACTCGACCGTCCACCCGCGCGACGTCCGGACCGCCTCCCGCTTCACCCGCTCGATCCCCCTGAACGTCCCCCTCGTCTCCGCCGCCATGGACACTGTCACCGAGTCCGAGATGGCCATCGCCATGGCGCGGGCCGGCGGCATCGGGGTGCTGCACAAGAACATGTCCATCGAGCGGCAGGCCGCCGAGGTGGACCGGGTCAAGCGGAGCGAGAGCGGGATGATCCTCAACCCGATCACGCTCGGGCCCGACCGGCCGCTGCGCGAGGCCTCCGCGCTCATGAGCCGCTTCCGGATCTCGGGCGTGCCGATCGTGGACGCCCAGGGCCGGCTGATCGGCATCGTGACCAACCGGGACCTCCAGTTCGAGCGAAACCTCGACCAGCCGATCCACGACGCGATGACCAAGGACAACCTCGTCACCGCGCCGGTGGGCACCACGCTCGAGGCGGCGGAGCGGATCCTGGCGAAGCACCGGATCGAGAAGCTCCCGGTGGTGGACGCCGAGGGGGTGCTCCGGGGGCTCATCACGGTCAAGGACATCTACAAGCGGGCGCAGCACCCCGACGCCAACAAGGACCGGCACGGCCGGCTCCGGGTGGCGGCGGCGGTGGGCGGCACCCCCGACGCGAAGATCCGGGCCAAGGCGCTGGTGGACGCCGGCGCCGACGTGCTCGTCATCGACTCGGCGCATGGGCACAGCGAGGGTGTGCTGCAGACGCTGGCGCTCCTCCGCGACGCCTTCCCCGACGTCCAGCTCGTGGCCGGCAACGTGG
>CAYUOK010000110.1:0-4779 GCA_964446395.1 uncultured Gemmatimonadaceae bacterium
AGCTGGAACTGCACGCCCTGGAACTCGGCGATCGGCTTCCCGAACTGCTTCCGCTCCTTCACGTAGGCCGTGGCGGCCTCGAGCGCGCCGGTGGCGACGCCGATCATCTGGGCGCCGATGCCGATCCGGCCTTCGTTGAGGGTCTCGATGGCGATCTTGTATCCCAGCCCGACCGGGCCGAGGACGTTCTCGTCCGGCACCTTGCAGCCTTCGAGGATCAGCTCGGTGGTGCTCGACGCGCGGATGCCGAGCTTGTCCTCCTTCTTGCCGACCTGGAAGCCAGGGAAGCCCTTCTCGACGAGAAAGCCGGTGATGCCCTTGTAGCCCTTCGAGAAGTCGGTGTTGGCGAAGACGATGAAGAATTCCGCCTCGCCGCCGTTCGTGATCCAGAACTTCCGTCCCGTCAGCTCCCAGTGGTCGCCCTTCCGCTCCGCCTTCGTTTCCAGCGCGAAGGCGTCACTGCCGCTGGCAGGTTCCGAGAGCGCGAACGCGCCGAGCATGCCGCTCGACAGCCTCGGGAGGTACTTGCGGTGGATCTCCGGGGAGCCCCAGCGCAGCACGCAGTTGTTGACCAGGGTGTTGTGGACGTCCACGTAGATGGCCGCCGAGGCGTCCACCCGCGCCAGCTCCTCGATGGCGAGGACCGCCAGGAAGATGTTGCCGCCGGCGCCGCCGAACTGCTCGGGGATCTCGACTCCCATCAGGCCGAGCTCGAAGAACTTCGGGATGATGTCGAGGTTGAACTGCGCCGCCGCGTCCATTTCGTGGACGTGGGGCCGGATCTCGGATTCCGCAAAGTCGCGGACCGCGCTCCGGAACATCTCCTCTTCTTCCGTCAGCGTGGTGATCGGAAGGGGCGCGGTCGAGAGGTCGGTCATGGGGTTCCTCCCCGCCGGGCGGGGTCTCGGGTCAGGCGGGAAGATACCCGCGGACCCCCGGGTGTTCAACGTGCACCGAGGACCTCCAGCACCACCGGAACACGGCCGAGCGGTGCCGCGATCTGGGCCCCCTGCACCCGGCCGCGCACCGCCGCCAGCATCTCCCTGGCGATCTGCACCCCTTCCGCGAGGCCGGCCTCCCGGCCCTGCGCGCTCGCGACACGCATCCGCTCGAGCACGGCGAGGGGGACCGAGACGCCCGGCACCTCGTTCGCCAGGAATTCGGCGTTCCGGAGCGACACGAGCGGCCAGATGCCGGCCACGATCGGGATCTTGTGAACGGCCGCGCGGTCGAGAAACCGATCCAGCTGGTCGAGGTCGAAGACGGGTTGGGTCACCGCGTACTCGGCGCCGGCGTCCACCTTCCACGCCAGCCGTGACATTTCCCGCTCGAAGTCCGGCGCCGTGGGGTTGGCGCCCACGCCGATCACGAACCGGGTCGGCGCGCCGATGGCGTTGCCGCCGGGGTCGAGGCCGTGATTGAGCCGGGACACCAGGTTGGTGAGGCCGATCGCGTCGATGTCGAAGACGGCGGTGGCGTCGGGGTAGGGGCCCATCTTCGGCGGGTCGCCGGTGATGATGAGGAGGTTTCGGAGCCCGGCCGCCGCGGCGCCGAGCAGGTCGGAGAGCATGCCGAGGAGGTTGCGGTCCCGGCAGGCGTAATGCACCACCGCCTCGAGCCCCACCTCCCGCTCGATGAGGATCCCCGACAGGAGCGCGCCCATCCGGCTCTGCGCCCGCGGGCCGTCGGGCACGTTGACGGCGTCCACGCCGGCCTCCTTGAGCGCGCGGACCTGCGCGTACATCGGCGCGGGATCCACCCCCTTCGGCGGCACGATCTCGACGGTGGTGACGAACTCTCCCGCGGCCAGCTTGGCGCCGAGACGGGAGCGCTCGGCCAGCGGCACGGCGGGGACGCCCTGGGCGGCGGCGGGCGCCACCGTCACGTGCGCGTGGCGCGGCGCGGCGCTCTGGACGAAGCCCACGATGGCCTTGATGTGCTCCGGTGTGGTGCCGCAGCACCCGCCGACGATGCGGGCGCCGGCCTCGACCATCCGCCGCGCATACGTCGCCATGTACTCGGGCGAGGCCATGTACATCTTGCGGCCCTCGACGTCCCGCGGCAGGCCGGCGTTGGGCATGGCGCTGAGCGGAAGCGTGACGACGCGGGCCAGGTGCTCGATGGCCTCGAGCACGCCGTGCGGGCCGACGCTGCAGTTCACCCCGATGACGTCCACCCCCATGGCGGCGATGGCGGGACCGAACGCCGACGGCGCCGTGCCGTACTGGGTCCGCCCGTCCTCGCCGACCGTCATCTGGGCAATGATGGGCAGGTCCGAAATGCCGTGGATCGCGTCCACCGCCGCGCGAAGCTCCTCCACGTCGCTGAAGGTCTCCAGCAGGAAGCCGTCCACGCCGCCGGCCAGGAGCCCGGCCGCCTGCCGCGCGAAGGCGGCGCGCGCCTCCTCCACCGACGTCTCGCCGAAGGGCTCGATGCGGATGCCGAGCGGGCCGATGGCGCCCACGACGGCGGCCCGGTCGCCGGCGGCGTCACGGGCCAGGCGGGCCGCGGCCTCGTTGATCGCTTCCGTGTCCGCGGCCAGGCCGTGGTGCGCGAGCTTGACCGGGTTGGCGCCGAAGGTGTTGGTCTCGATCAGCTCGGCGCCGGCGCGGACGTAGTCGCGATGGATGTCGCGGATCACGTCCGGCTGCCGGATGTTGAGCTCGTCGTAACAGACGTTGAGGAAGATGCCCTTGCTGTAGAGCAGCGTCCCCATCGCCCCGTCCGACACGTGCACAAGGCCGTCGGCGAGCAGCGCGCGCAGGTCAGGCATTCCGATTCCCTCCGCGTGGCTCAGCCACGCTCGTAGCCCAGGTTGGGCGCGAGCCACTCCTCCGCCTCCGCCACGCTCCACCCCTTGCGGCGCGCATAGTCCTCGACCTGGTCGCGGCCGAGCCGGCCCACGCCGAAGTAGGCGGCTTCCGGGTGCCAGAAGTACATCCCGCTCACCGAGGCGGTCGGCAGCATGGCGCAGCTCTCGGTGAGCTGGATGCCCGCGCGGCGCTCCGCCTCCAGCAGGGCCAGGATCGTGCGCTTCTCGGTGTGCTCCGGGCACGCCGGATAGCCGGGCGCGGGACGGATGCCCTGGTACTGCTCCCGGATGAGCGAGGCGTTGTCGAGCGCCTCGCCGGGCGCGTATCCCCAGAGCTCCGTCCGCACCAGTTCATGCAGCCGCTCGGCGAAGGCCTCGGCCAGCCGGTCAGCCAGCACCTTGGCCATGATGGCGCCATAGTCGTCGTGTGCCGCCTCGCGGGCCGCGACGATCTTCTCAAGCCCGTGCCCGGTGGTCACCGCGAAGAGGCCGAGGTAGTCGGGCGCCACGTCCGCCGGCGCCACGTAGTCCGCGAGCGCGCGGTTCGCGCGTCCCTCCGCCTTGGCCACCTGCTGCCGCAGGGTGTGGATCACGGCGCGGACCTCTTGGCGGCTGTCGTCGGCGTACAGCGCGATGTCGTCGCTTCCCTGCCGCGAGGCGGGGAAGAACCCGACCACCGCACGCGCCTCGAGCCGCCGGTTCGCGACGATGTCCTTCAGGAGCGTTTCCGCGTCCGTCATCAGCTCCCGGGCCGCCGCCCCCGTGGCGGGGTCCTCGAGGATGGCAGGGTAGAACCCCTTGAGCTCCCACGCCTGGAAGAACGGCGTCCAGTCGATGCGGGAGACGAGCTCATCCAGGGGATAGGCCTTGAGTTCGCGAATGCCCAGGAACGAGGGCCGCGGAGGCGGCGCGGGCCACTCCAGCCGGACGGCCCGGCGCCGAGCCTCGGCGAGCGGCCGGAGGGCCACGGCGTCCCTCGACTCGTGCTCCTTCCGCAGCCGCTCCTGGGCGGCCCGCGCCTCCGCCACGAAGGCCGGCCGGAGCCCGTCGCTGAGGAGGCTGCTGGCGACGGCCACCGCCCGCGAGGCGTCCTGCACGTGCACCACCGGCTCGCCGTACGCCGGCGCGATCCGCACCGCGGTGTGCGCCCGGCTGGTGGTGGCCCCGCCGATCAGGAGCGGCTGGGTGAACCCCTCGCGCGCCAGTTCCGAGGCCACGAACGCCATCTCGGAGAGCGACGGGGTGATGAGTCCGCTCAGCCCGATCAGGTCGACCTGGCGTTCCCGTGCTTCCTCGAGGATTCTCGCCGCCGGCACCATCACGCCGAGATCGAACACCTCGAAGTTGTTGCACTGCAGGACGACGCCCACGATGTTCTTGCCGATGTCGTGCACGTCGCCCTTGACGGTGGCCAGCAGGATCTTCCCCTTGGGCCGGCCGCCGTCGCGCGCCTTGGCCGCCTCGATGTACGGGATGAGGTGCGCCACCGCCCGCTTCATGACCCGGGCGCTCTTCACCACCTGCGGCAGGAACATTCGGCCGGCGCCGAAGCGGTCTCCCACCTCGTTCATGCCGTCCATCAGCGCGCCCTCGATCACGTCCAGCGGATGCGCCGCCTGCTGGCGCGCCTCCTCGGTGTCTGCCTCGATCCAGTCGGTCAGTCCCTCGACCAGCGAGTGCACCAGGCGGTCGTGCACCGCACCCTCGCGCCAGCGGAGGTCGGGGCCGGAGGACATCGCCTGGCCCGCCACGCTCGCGGCCACCGCGAGCAGGCGCTCCGTGGCGTCGGCCCGGCGGTTGAGGACGAGGTCCTCCACCCGCTCCCGCAGGTCGGCCGGGAGGTCGTCGTAGAGCGCCAGCTGGCCGGCGTTGACGATGCCCATGTCGAGCCCGGCGCGGATGGCGTGGAAGAGGAACACGGCGTGGATCGCCTCGCGCACCGGGTCGTTGCCCCGGAACGAGAACGA
>CAYUOK010000111.1:0-4769 GCA_964446395.1 uncultured Gemmatimonadaceae bacterium
CGCGTGCTGACCCTCGGCACCCACGACGTGATGGTGGACGGCGTCCTGACCCAGTCGAGCCCGATCGACGGGCTCAACTTCATGTACACGCCGGACTGGAGCCTGCTCGGCAACCCGAAGGTGTGGCTGGCCGCCACCGGCCAGATCTTCTTCACGCTGTCGGTGGGGATGGGCTCGCTCCAGGCGTACGCCAGCTACCTGACCAAGAAGGACGACCTCGCCCTGTCGGGCATCGCCACGGCGGCCACCAACGAGACCGCCGAGGTGGTGCTGGGCGGCTCGCTGGCCATCCCGGCCATCGTCGCCTTCTTCGGCGTGGCCGGGGCCACCGCCATCGCCAAGGGCGGCAGCTTCGACCTCGGCTTCATCGCCATGCCGCTGGTGTTCAACCAGCTGCCGGGCGGGGCGATCATGGCCACGGTCGCAGGCGTCATGTGGTTCGGGCTGCTCTTCTTTGCCGGCATCACCTCGTCGGTGGCCATGGCCACGCCGGCGCTGTCGTTCGTCGAGGAGAACTTCGGCTGGACGCGGAAGAAGACCGCCTGGGTGCTCGGGGCCATCGCGACCCTGCTGGGCCTGCTGCACATCGTGTACTACACCCGGGGCTTCCTCGAGGAGTGGGACTACTGGGCCGGCACCTTCGGCCTCGTCATCCTCGCGCTCGTCGAGACGATCCTCTTCGTCTGGGTCATGGGGCCCGACAACATGTGGAAGGAAATCCACGAAGGCGCCAGCATCCGGATCCCGACCTTCTTCAAGTTCGTCATGACGTACATCACGCCGGTCTTCCTGCTCGTCATGATGATCTGGTGGACGGTCCAGGAGGCGGTGCCGACCCTGCTGATGTCGAACGTAGCGGCCGACCAGCACACGGCGCGCTGGGCGTCGCGCGGGCTGATGCTGGCCATCCTGCTCTTCCAGCTCTGGCTCATCAAGGCGGCCTGGCGCCGCCGCGCACTCGACGGCAAGGAGGTGGCCCGATGAACACCACGGCCTTCATCTTCATGGCGGGTGCCTGGATCTTCGTCCTCGGGCTCACGCTCTGGTCGTTCCGCAAGCTGATGTCCACCGAGCAGGACGAGAAGCTGCCGCCGCCCGGCTCGATTCCCTGATGCGTTCCCGAGCGTTGATGTCCCCCCGCAGGTGGAGACTCGTATGAGCCTATTCCGACGGAAGGACGTGGCCTCCCTCCAGGCCGAGCTGGCCACCGACCACAGCCTCAAGCGCACGCTCGGTGCCGGGGGCCTGGTCATGCTGGGCATCGGCGCCATCATCGGGGCCGGCATCTTCGTGCTGACCGGGCAGGCCGCCGCCAACTACGCCGGCCCCGCCATCGTCTACTCGTTCCTGCTGGCCGGCCTGGCCTGCGCCTTCGCCGGGCTCTGCTACGCCGAGTTCGCGGCGATGATCCCGATCGCGGGGTCGGCGTACACCTACGGCTACGCCACGATGGGCGAGTTCGTCGCCTGGATCATCGGGTGGGACCTGATCCTCGAGTACCTCTTCGCCGCCTCCACCGTGGCGGTGGGCTGGTCGGGGTACTTCGTGTCCCTCATGAAGGACATCGGCATCAACTTCCCCGCGGCGTACACCTCGGCGCCCTACACCCACACCGCGGTGCCCGACGCCGGGCTCAACGTCTGGCGGATCTTCACCGAGGGGTGGACCCGGAACCCCGACGCGGTGCTGAACGTGCCGGCCATGGTCATCGTGGGCCTGATCTCGATCCTCCTCGTCATCGGGATCCAGGAGTCGTCGCGGTTCAACAACGTCATCGTGGTCATCAAGGTCGGCGTGGTGCTGGCGTTCATCGCCTTCGGCGCCGCCTACATCAACCGGGAGAACTGGGAGCCGTTCGTCCCGGCGATGGTGAGCGAGGGCCACTTCGGCTGGAGCGGCATCGTGCGCGCCGCCGGCGTCATCTTCTTCGCCTACATCGGCTTCGACGCGGTATCCACCGCCGCACAGGAAACGAAGAATCCCCAGCGGGACATGCCGATCGGCATCCTCGGCTCCCTCGTCATCTGCACCGTCCTGTACATCGCGGTGTCACTGGTCCTGACCGGCATCGTCAAGTACGACCAACTGAACGTGCCCGACCCGATCGCGGTCGGCATCAACGCCGCCGGCCCTGGCCTGGCCTGGCTCCGGCCCTTCATCAAGATCGGCGCCATCGCCGGCCTCTCGTCGGTCATTCTGGTCATGCTCATGGGCCAGCCGCGCATCTTCTACACCATGTCCAAGGACGGGCTCCTGCCGCCGGTGTTCAGCGCGGTGCACCCCAAGTTCAAGACCCCCTGGCTCGCCACCATCGTGACGGGCCTCGTGGCCATGCTCTGCGCCGGGCTCCTCCCCATCGGGCTCCTCGGCGAGCTGGTGTCGATCGGCACGCTGCTGGCGTTCGCCATCGTCTGCGGCGGCGTGCTGGTCCTCCGCTACACCGACCCCGACATCCCGCGGCCGTTCCGCACCCCGCTGGTGCCGCTGGTGCCGCTGCTCGGCGTCGGGTTCTGCTTCTTCCTGATGCGGGGCCTGCCCGTGGACACCTGGGCGCGGCTCATCGTCTGGATGGCCATCGGCATCGCCATCTACTTCCTCTACGGGCGGAAGCACTCGAAGCTCAATACCTAGAGGACCGGGGACCGAGGGCGAGGGGGGAGCGGCGAATGCCGCTCCCCTCTTTCGTTCCGGGGGTTATCTTTCCACGGTCATGAAGCTGCCGCTCTCCCACCACAAGACCGAAGCCGCCAGGGCCATCGCCGACGTGCTGATGCCGGGCCAGCGGGTCTGCCTGACCACCCACGTGAATCCCGACGGCGACGGGCTCGGCAGCGAGGTGGGGCTCCTCCACCTCCTCAAGGCGCAGGGGATCACCGCGGTCGTCACCAACCCCAGCCCGACGCCCCCCCGCTTCGACTTCCTCTTCGAGGACCTGCCGGGGGCTGACAAGAGCCGGGAGGCCATCAAGGAGCTTCGGCGGGCGGATGTGATCGTGGTGCTGGACATCGCCGACCTCGGCCGGCTGGGCATGCTGGGCGACACCGTCCGGGACCGCGGCGTGCCGGTGGTCTGCATCGATCACCACGTGAGCCCGGGCGAGCTCCCCCCGGGGCCCCGGTACGTGGACCCGTCGGCGGCGGCCACCGGCGAGCTGGTCTTCGAGATCGGCCGGGCCAACGAATGGCCGCTCACCCGGGAGGCTGCGCGGGCGCTCTACGTGGCCATCATGACCGACACCGGCAGCTTCCGCTTCAGCAACACCCACCCGCGCACGCTGCGCGTGGCCGCCGAACTCCTGGAAACCGGCCTCGACCCCGAGCGGATGTACCTCGACGTGTACGCCAACGCCCCGGAGGGGCGTCCCCGTCTGTACGCCGAGGCGCTGCAGACGCTGGTGGTGGAGCAGGAGTACGGGCTGGCGTGGGTCACCGTGCCGCCGGGCGCGCTCGAGCGGCTCGGCGTGAGCGCCGACGACCTCGACGGCGTGGTCGAGTTCCCGCGGAGCATCGCGGGGGTGCGGATGGCGCTGCTCTTCCGGGAAATTGCGGCGGGGCGCATCAAGGTTTCGCTCCGCTCGGTGGGCGACGTGGACGTGGCCGCCTTCGCCAAGCCGTTCGGCGGCGGCGGGCACACCAAGGCGGCCGGGCTCTCGATCGAGGGCTCGATGGGCGACGTGCAGGGGACGGTACTCGAGGCCGCGCGCGCGTATCTTGGCGGCAACGGAAAGCGTTGAGGCACGATGGACACGACCATGGACATGCTCGCCCGCATCGAGGCGACGATCGACACCCTCCGGCCCTACATCGCCTCCCACAAGGGGCAGGTGGAGGTCGTGGACTTTGACGCGGCCGAAGGGAGGCTGTATGTGCGGCTGGGCGGCACCTGCCACGGCTGCGCCGCGTCCACCATCACCCTGAAGCAGGGGCTCGAGGTGCGGCTCCGCCAGTCGGTGCCCGAGGTCAAGACCGTGGAGGCCATCTAGTGGCGTCCACACCGCTCGCGGCGGCGCGCGAGGCGCTGGCCGGCATCGTGAACCCCCGGGTCGGGCAGGACCTGCTGGCGGCAGGGATGGTAGAAGGGCTCGTCATCGGCGACGACGGCCGGCCCACGTTCACTTTCTGGCTCCGCCGGGACGACCCCGCGACACTGGTGCGCCAGATCCGCCAGGCGTTTCAGGCGGCCGACCTGCCCGATCCCCGGATCCAGATCAAGGACCCATCGGGGCCGGCCAAGTCGACACACGGCCCGCCGGCGGAAGGGGACAAGGCGATGCCGCCGCCCGCGCCGCAGATGTCGCTGCCGAACCTCGGCAAGGTCATCGCCATTTCGTCGGGCAAGGGCGGGGTGGGGAAGTCCACCGTGGCCGCCAACCTGGCCATCGCGCTGGCTCGAGCGGGGCACCGGGTCGGGCTGATGGACGGAGATATTTACGGTCCCAACATCCCGCGGATGTTCGGTGTCTTCGAGCGGCCGCAGGTGTCCGCCGACCGCCGCATGCAGCCGCTCGAGGCGTACGGCGTCAAGCTGATGTCGCTCGGGTTCATCGTGGAGCGGGACGCGCCGGCCATCTGGCGCGGGCCGATCATCATGAAGATCGTCACGCAGTTCCTGCGGGACGTGGACTGGGGCACGCTGGACTACTTCCTGGTGGACCTCCCGCCCGGCACCGGCGACGCGCAGCTCTCGCTGGTGCAGGCTACCAACGTGTCAGGGGCGGTCATCGTCACCACGCCGCAGGAAATGTCGGTGGGCGACGCGCTCCGCGGCGG
>CAYUOK010000112.1:0-4612 GCA_964446395.1 uncultured Gemmatimonadaceae bacterium
TCTGGGGCACCCTCTTCCCGATCCTCTCCGAGGCGGTGCGGGGCACCAAGATCACTGTGGGCCCCCCCTTCTTCAACCGGGTCAACGTCCCGCTCGGGCTCTTCCTGCTGGCGCTCACGGGCATCGGTCCGCTGATCGCCTGGCGCAAGGCCTCCGCGCGTAACCTGCAGCGGCAGTTCCTGCTGCCGGTCGGGTTCGGGCTCCTGGTCGGGGCGGCCGTCGTCATCGACGGCATGCGGGACATGTACCCGATCATGACCATCGCGCTCGGCGCCTTCGTGCTCGGTACGGTGGTCCAGGAATTCTACCGCGGGGTGCGGGCGCGCCACCGGATGCACGGGGAGTCGGTCGTGCCGGCGCTCTTCAACCTGATCGCGCGGAATCGGCGGCGGTACGGCGGGTACATCGTGCACGTCGGCATCCTGCTGATGTTCGTCGCCTTCACCGGCATGGCGTTCCGGGTGGACCAGGAGGCCACGCTCAAGCCCGGCGAGTCGGTGGAGATGAAGAGCCCGTACGGCGGCACCTACAAGCTGACCCACCTCGGCGTCTCCCAGTACAACGCGCTCAACCGGGTCGTCTCGGCCGCCACGGTGCAGGTGGACTACGACGGCAAGTCGCTCGGCGTCATGAAATCCGAAAAGCGCCAGCACGTGGACAGCTTCGGCCGTCCGACGTTCGAGCCCTCCACCGAGGTCGGCATCCGGAGCGGCCTGCGGGAGGACCTCTACATCGTCTACGCCGGCTCGGTGGACGGCACGGAGGAGGCGGTCTACCGCTTCACCATCAACCCCCTCGTCTGGTGGGTCTGGTTTGCCGGCATGGTGCTCGTGGTCGGCGGCATCCTGACGATGTGGCCCGGCGGCGGCGGAATCGCGGACACGCGACGCACCCAGGCCGGCTACGAGGCCACGCTGGTCGGCGCGGAGAACGCCTGAGATGACCGCGACCACGACCGAACGCCGGGCGTTCCTCAGGCAGGTGGCGCTCGGCGGGCTGGCGCTGGCCGGGGCGGGGGCGCTGCGCGGTCAGGCGGCGCCGCA
This sequence comes from uncultured Gemmatimonadaceae bacterium, assembly GCA_964446395.1. Taxonomy (GTDB): domain Bacteria; phylum Gemmatimonadota; class Gemmatimonadetes; order Gemmatimonadales; family GWC2-71-9; genus SPDF01. The sequence goes on from CAYUOK010000112.1 coordinate 1,044, forward strand.
GGGCGCGCCCGGCGGCGGGGAAACGGGCCGGCTCTACAATCCCAACGCGGTGCAGCAGCGCGCCCCGACGGTCGGGGCCGACAACGACGCCCTCATCATGGCCGTCGAGAAGACCCTCAAGTGCCAGTGCGGGTGCAACCTCGACATCTACACCTGCCGCACCACGGACTTCACCTGCACCACCTCCCCGGCGCTCCACCGCGACATCGTGGCGCTTCGGGAGCGGGGCATGACCGCGGAGCAGATCCGCGAGGATTTCGTCCGGCAATACGGCGAGCAGGCGCTGATGGCGCCCAAGGCGGAGGGGTTCAACCTGGCCGGGTATTTCGTGCCGGGCCTGGTGATGCTCACCGGCATCGGACTCCTCTCGATGTGGATCCTCCGGCGCCAGCGCCAGGTCGCTTCCGTTCCCTCGCTCGCCGCGACGGAGGCGGTGAACATCTCGGCGGTCGCCGGCGCCACGCCGGAAGAACTCGAGCGCCTTCGGCGCGCGCTGTCGGAGGTCAAGGACTGATGTGGATCGAGGTCGTGGCCGCGGCGCTGGTCGGGTTCTCGCTGCTCTGGCTGGTCTTCGAGCCGATGTTCACTGCGGCGGGCGCGCGCCCGGCCGACGCCATCGACATCGATGCCCTCGAGGATCTCGAGGATACCCGAAGCGGGGTGGCCCTGGCAGCACTCAAGGAGATCGAGTTCGACCGGGAAACGGGCAAGCTCAGCGACAACGATTACGAGTTCCTGAAGCAGAAGTACACGGTCGAGGCGCTGGCCGCGATGCGGGCGGAAGAGAACGCCACGCCGGAGGACCTGGAGGCACGGGTCGAGGCGCAGGTGTCGGCCCGGGTGGCGACGCTCCGCGCCGACGGCGGGGTGGAGGCGGTTTGCGGCGCCTGCGGCACCCTGGCCGGCGCCGGCGCCCGGTTCTGTCCCGCCTGCGGCAAGCCCCTCCGGGCGCCGACGGCGTGCGGCAAGTGCGGTACCGACCTGGTCCCCGGCAGCCGCTTTTGCGCCTCCTGCGGCGGGCGTGTCGCCGCCTGAAACTGTTCCGCTCCCCTTCCCGTCTCGATAATCAGCGGTACACTTCCCCGGAGCGCCCGAAATCATGGCGCTCCGTTCGGTATCGGCGACCAGTCCACTCCACGCGGAGCCGTACATGCCAGGTCGAGGAATCGTCCGAAGCCTCATCGCGTCCCTGAGCGTCCTCTCGCTCGCCTGCGCCTCCAACACCGTCAACAGCACGACCCCGGCTCCCGCCGCGGCGCAGGGCGCCGCCGCCAAGCCGGGTGGCGACAAGCCGGCCGCGACCAAGAGCGTCGCGGAATTGATGAAGAGCTCCACCAAGTATCCCGGGCTCTTCACGATCTACCAGGACACGGCGACCGGCGCGCTCCAGATGGTGGTCCGGAAGGACCAGATCGGGAAGGAGTACATCTACTTCTCGGTGACCGATGAGGGCGTGCTCCCTGCCGGGAGCTTCCGCGGGGCGTTCGGCCCGAACAACGTCTTTGCCGTCCGGAAGAACTTCAACAAGATCGAGTTCGTCACCCAGAACACCAGCTTCTACTTCAATCCGGCCAGTCCGCTGAGCCGGGCGGCCGACGCCAACATCAGCCCCGGCGTCCTGGCCTCGATCGAGATCGCCGCCACCGACACCGCCACGGGGGAGTACCTGATCAAGGCGGACGACCTCTTCCTGACTGAAACGCTCCGGCAGGTGAAGCCGTCCCCGAGGCCGGGGGCGCCACCCGGCGTCGGCTTCACCCTCGGCAGCCTGAGCAAGAGCAAGACGAGGGTCGAATCGATCAAGTCGTACCCGCTCAATACCGACGTGGTGGTGACCTACGTGTACGAGAATCCGGCCCCGACCGCCGGGGGCGGGCCTGAGGTCACGGATCCGCGCAACGTCAGCGTCACGATCCAGCACAGCTTCATCGAACTGCCGGTCAGCGACTACAAGCCCCGGTATGCGGACCCGCGGGTCGGCTACTTCACCGACGATGTCACCGACCTGACCTCCACGAGCGTCACGCCGTGGCGGGACATGGTCACCCGGTGGAACCTGGTCAAGAAGAATCCGGACGCCCCGCGCTCCGATCCGGTGGAGCCGATCACCTTCTGGATCGAGAACACGACCCCGGTCGAGCTGCGGCCGGCCATTCGCGAGGGCGTGCTGCGCTGGAACGAGGCCTTCGAGACCGCCGGCTTCACGAACGCCGTCGTGGTGAAAGAACAGCCCGACACCGCCACGTGGGAGGCCGGCGACCTCCGGTACAACGTCCTCCGTTGGACGGCGTCGCCGACGCCGCCGTTCGGCGGATACGGGCCGAGCTTCACGAACCCACGGACCGGCCAGATCCTGGGCGCGGACATCATGCTGGAGTTCATCTTCGTCACCAATAGGCTGTTGCAGTCCGAGTTGTTCGATGTCGCCGGCCAGAGCCTGGCGCTCGTCTCGGACCAGCCGAATGCGGACGTCTGTTCCGTCCAGTCGTTCATGCAGCAGCAGACCCTCCTCGGCGTCGCGGCACTGCAGCTGGAGGGCGCGTCTGATGCGGAGGTCGACGCTTTTGTGCAACAGGCCGTCATCAGCCTGGTCCTGCACGAAGTGGGACACACGCTCGGGCTGAACCACAACATGAAGGCGAGCCAGATGCTGACGCCGGCCCAGCTGCAGGATTCCGCCGTCGTGGCCGGGCGGGGCGTTTCAGGGTCGGTCATGGACTACCACGCGGTGAACCTGGCACAACCGGGCGCGCGGAAGACCGTGCCCTTCGACACGCGGCCGGGGCCGTATGACCGCTGGGCCATCGAGTTCGCCTACCGTCCCGCGCTCGCCGATCCCTCGGCCGAGGCCGCCCGGATGACGGCGTTGCTCAACCGGTCCACCGAGCCGGACCTCGCCTTCGGCAACGACGCCGACGACATGCGTTCGCCCACGGGGGGCATCGACCCGCGGGTGATGGTTGGGGACCTCAGCAGCGACGCGCTCACCTGGGCCGCCGGGCGGTTCACCATCGCTGACTCGCTGCTGGCCCATATCGGGGGCCGTTATCCCAAGCCGGGTCAGGATTACGCGTCGCTGCGCACCGCCTACCTCATGGTCACGGGGGACAAGGCGAATGCCGCGGTCGTCGCGTCGCGGTACATCGGCGGCGTCTATGTGAGCCGGGCGGTGGACGGCCAGCCCGGCGCGACGGCGCCGTTCACGCCGGTGCCGCTCGCCGAGCAGCAGCGCGCGATGCGGCTGCTCCGGACCGAGTTCTTTGCCCCGGATGCGTGGGACGCGTCGCCGGCCTTGCTGGCGGAGCTCCAGCAGCCCCGCCGCGGCTTCAGCGGCCCCGGCCAGCCGGCGCTGCACGCCCGGGTGCTCGCGGCGCAGCGGGGTGTGCTGATGTTCCTGCTGGCGGCGCCCACGCAGGCGCGGCTGACCGATTCGCGGCTGTACGGCAATCAGTACTCCGCGGCCCAGATGATGTCGGACCTGACCGACGCGGTCTTCGCCGCCGATGCCCGCGGCAACGTCAACACCATCCGGCAGAACCTGCAGCTCGAGTACGTGAACCAGCTGGCCG
>CAYUOK010000113.1:0-2909 GCA_964446395.1 uncultured Gemmatimonadaceae bacterium
AAGCCCGCGAGCCCCGTCCCGCCGAGCAGCGCGAGGAGTTCCCGGCGATCCATCACTATGCCCGGCCCTGGAGCTTGGCCACCCACCAGCGGAGTCCCACGAACAGGAACCGCCAGTCCTTGAAGAACTCCGGCGGCTTCCCCTCGAAGGCGTGCCCGATGAACTGGAAGACCCAGCCCACCACGAAGAGGGTGAGCGGGATCCGCCAGAATCCCGGCACCCAGATGGCAACGAGGAAAAGGGGAATCGAGAGCGCGATCAGGGGAATGCCGACGGTGTGGCACACCCGGTTGACCGGGTTGGTGTGGCTGGTGGCGTACTGCGCGATCCACTCGTCCCAGCTCCTGCCGCCCAGCGCCATCAGGCTGCTCCCGAAGGGGTCAGGACAAGTGTTCCACCGAATCGGCGGGACGGCAAGAGGGGGAAAGGAAAATCCCGCCCGGCAACGGCCGGGCGGGCTCTTCCAGGTACGCCCTCAGGGGGTGCCCGGCGCTCAGGCCAGCTTTCGCTTCGCTGTCTTGCTGGTTCGCTTGGCCGGCTTCTTCAGTTGCAGCGTCGGCTGGAAGAGGTATTCCGGGTCGGTGCGCCGACCCATGGCCGCGACCGCCAGCTCTTCGTTCGGCTGCCGGTAGACGAAGCGCTCGCCCCGGAAGTTCCGGAGGACCACCTCTTCCTCGCTCATCGACACCACGTATTCCGGCAGGAGGGGGATCTTGCCGCCGCCGCCGGGGGCGTCGATGACGAAGTGCGGGTTGGCGAGCCCGCTGGTCCAGCCGCGCAGCGACTCCATGATCTGGAGCCCGGTCTGGATGCTGGTCCGGAAGTGCTCCGCGCCGGCCACCTGGTCGGCCATGTAGATGTAGTAGGGCCGCACCCGCGCCATCATGAGGCGGTGCATCAGTTGCTTCATGACCTCGGGCGTGTCGTTGACGCCCCGGAGGAGGACCGTCTGGCAGCCGAGCGGAATGCCGGCGTCGGCCAGCATGCCGAGGCCCTTGACCGCCGCCGGCGTGAGCTCGTCGGGGTGGTTGAAGTGCGTGTTGATCCAGACCGGGTGGTACTTCTTGATCGTGGCGCAGAGCTCCGGCGTGATCCGCTCCGGCAGGTGGCAGGGGACCCGGCTCCCGATCCGGATGATCTGGATGTGCTTGATGCTCCGGAGCCGCGCCAGGATGGCGTCGAGCCTCCGGTCGTTGAGCAGCAGCGGATCGCCGCCCGACATGATGACGTCGCGGATTTCGGTGTGGCTTTCCAGGTACTGGAACGCCGACTCGAACTGAGACATCGGGATCTTCTCGGGGTCGCCCACCTTGCGCCGACGGGTGCAGAACCGGCAGTAGCTGGCGCAGACGGGGCTCACCAGGAAGAGGGCCCGGTCGGGATAGCGGTGCGTGATGTTCGGCACCGGGCTGTCCTCGTCCTCGTTGAGCGAGTCCACGATGCCGTCGTGGACCTCGAGCTCCTGGACGGTGGGCACGTACTGGCGCCAGATCGGGTCGTCGGGGGACTGGATGAGGTCCACCATGGCCGGCGAGATCCGGAACTCGAAATTCTCCGCCGCCAGCCGAAGCCGGTCGAGCTCGGGGAAATTCTCGGCGCCGAACCGGCTGGCGAGCGTGTCGAGCGACGCGATCGAGTTCTTACGCAGGACTTCCTGCCAAGTCTCCATGCCTGTACCCCATCCTCAGGTTGTTGCGGGGACCTCGAAGTACTTCACGAACGTCACCTGGTCGTCTCCCGGCGCGTAGAAATCCGGGATCATCGCGACGGCCCGGTACCCCCGGGCCTCGTAGAAGGCGCGCGTCGGGGCATAATCCGCCCGGCCCGCCGTTTCCACTACCACGAGCCGCGCCTGTCCGGCCAGACGGCGCTCCATCTCGCTTACCAGAAGCGTGCCGAGTCCGAGCCCGTGGAGCGCCGGATCGACCGCCATCCAGTAGAGGTCCCAGGTGGCCACGGTGCAGGGCGTCCGTCCCCAGCAGATCCAGCCCGCCAGGCGCCCGTCCACCTCCACCCCCACCGCCGTGTAATCGGGACTTCCCGCCACCGCGGCGTCGAAGACCTCCAGCGCCACGGGGACTTCGTCGTCCCGGAAGAGACCGGTGCTTACGGTGATAGCCTCGACACCGACTCGGTCCGCCGCCGTCAGCCCCCGGAGCCGCCCAGCGACCGCGGCCCGCGTCACGAAGTGACCCGCCCGGACAGGGCGCCCTCCGCAAGCGCGACGCGCCCCCGCTCGACCGCCTCCTCCACCACCTGCAGCACGAGCGCGGAATAGTCCCAGCCGTACGCCCGGCCCATGCGAGCCAGCCCGGCGTCGCTCGAAAGGTCGGGGTCGGGGTTCACTTCGAGCACCCACGGCGTCCCGCCCGCGTCGAGCCGGATGTCCACTCGGCCATATCCCTCGCACTTTGCCAGAGCCCGCCACGCGCGTTCTGCCACGCGGGTCAGGTGTTCCGCGGTGCCCTTGTTGACCTTGGCGGGGCAGACCGGGATGGTGTGCAGGTCGTAGTCGCTCCCGGCTTCCCACTTGGCGGCGTACGTCACGATGGGCGGCTTGCCCTCGCCGAGCCCCGCGAAGTCGATTTCGGAAATCGGAAGGGCCGTCGCCCCGATGAACCCCACGTTGAACTCCCGCCCCGCCACGTACTCCTGCACCAGCACGTCTTCCCAGGCGGCGGTCGCCTTGGCGAGCCGCTCGAGGAGGGCGGCGGGAGTGTGGCATACCGCACCCTCGTCGATGCCGACGCTGGCGTCCTCCATTGATGGCTTGACGATGACCGGGAAGCGGAGCCCCTCCGGCACCACCGGCTCGTGCACCAGCGCGAACGGGGGCACCGGCACACCCGCCGCCTGGAGCAGCGTGTTGGCCACGTGCTTCCGGTGACAGATGGTGACGGGCCACGACC
>CAYUOK010000113.1:3009-4551 GCA_964446395.1 uncultured Gemmatimonadaceae bacterium
TGGAGCAGCGTGTTGGCCACGTGCTTCCGGTGACAGATGGTGACGGGCCACGACCGGCACCCGGTGAAGGGCACCCGGGCAAGCTCGAGCGCGGCCACCACGTAGTCCTCGAACCGCGAGACCCCGCCGATGCCCTCGCAGAGGTTGAAGACCAGGTCGGCCTTCTGGCACCGGTCGAGCCAGGTGAGGTCTCCCAGGTAGACGGGGACCGCCTCGGTGGTGTGGCCGGCGGCCCGGAGGATCTGCTCCACCTCGCGGATGTTGCTGAGGACCGCGGCCACGTCCGCGGCGCTCCACTCGTCGCTGCCGCCGTCGTGCAGGAGGACGACCTTCACGCCGCCACCTCGGCCAGGAGCCGCCGGCCGCTGATCCGCCGCCAGGCGATGTCCGCCACGGTCTGGATCAGCTCGTCGTAGTCCATGCCCGCGGCGCGCGCCGCCTTGGGGAAGCAGGAGTTGTCGCGCGGATCGGGCAGGACCCCCGGCAGGGGGTTCAGCTCCACCACCATGGGGTTGCCGTCGGCATCGCAGCGGACGTCGATCCGGCACCAGTCGCGGCAGCCGAGTGCGTGGTAGGCACCGAGGGCCGCCTCACGGATCCGCGTGGCGAGCGACTCAGGGATGCGTGCCGGGCACTCGTAGATGTCGAGCGGGTTGTCGAGGGTGTCCCAGAGCCACTTGGCCTCGTAGCCGTAGATCGGCGGGGCGCCCTCGGGGAGGTCGGCGTAGTCCATGGCGACGATGGGGAGGCAGCGCGCCTCCGGCCCGTTGCCGAGCACCGCCACCGTGAACTCCGCTCCCGGGAGCCAGGCCTCGATGAGCACCGGCTGCCGGTAGGTGGTGAGCAGATGCTCCACCCGGGAGACGAGCGCGGCGCGGTCGTGGCAGAGGTTGTCCACCGTGATCCCCTTGCCCGACCCCTCGCACGCCGGCTTGACGAAGAGCGGGAAGGGGAGCGTGCAGGCGGCGGCGTCGGCCACCGACTCGGCGATCCGGAACGGCGCGGTGGGCACGCCGCGCGCCACCATGACCTCCTTGGCGCGCCCCTTGTGGAGGGCGAGGCCGAGCGTCAGCGGGTCGGAGGCGTGGCAGGGAATGCCGTAGAACTCGCAGATGGCCGGCACGTGCCCCTCGCGGTTGGGGCCGTAGAGCCCCTCGGCGATGTTGAACACGAAATCGGGGCGGGCGTCGGCGAGCTTCTGGGGGAACGAGGCGTCGGCCTCGAGTCGAATCACCTGACCGAGGGGACGCAGCGCCCGCTCGATGGCGTCGATGGTGCCGGGTTCGTCCCACTCGGCGTAGAGATCGGGCTGGTCGAGATCGGTGCGGAGTGCGCGGAGGGCGGTGTTCCGGTCAACAGGGGAGGCGAAGTCTCCCCCAGCAATCGCTGCGGCTTGGGGCTTCAGGTTGTAGGCGAGTCCGATACGAACTCCCAAACACTCCCCCTCCAAAATGGCCGCCACCGAATTGCGGCGAGCCGACACGCTTGCTGTTGTCGGATACCAAGTTAAGAAATAGGGGAGCGAAGCACAATAGATTTTTT
>CAYUOK010000114.1:0-1554 GCA_964446395.1 uncultured Gemmatimonadaceae bacterium
TCGCGCTGGCCATCGCCCTCACGCTCGCCGCCTACGTGTTCGTCCCGAGGCTCCTCCGCAGGCCGGATCCGCTCATCGCGCGGCATCCGGAGGAGTTCTACCTGCGGATGGACTTCCGCTACCTGGTACCGAAGTCCTTCGAAGTCCTCTTCCAGCAGCTCGTCATCGCAGTGCTCGCCACGCTGCTCGCCGAGACGGGCCTCCCCCTCCCGGGCGTGGTGCTGGCGTTCCTGGGCATCTTTGGCGTCCTGCACCTGCCCATGCTGCTGGTCATCGGCACCGGCCCCGGGCTCTATTACAGCGTCGCGTCCGTGACCCTCGCCGCGGCGTTTCCGGTGTTGATCCTGCGTCTCCAGTCCGGGTTCCTCTACAGTTACGCCGCCCACTGGTTCTTCTACACCATCGTCGCCGTCGTCGCGTGGGTCGCCTGGAATCGGGGCGCCGAGGCGGCCGCACCCACGGGTCGCTGAGCCAACCTTCCCGGGTCTGCTTCTTGCCATTTTCGGAGGCAACCTGTGGAAGGAAGGGCCTCATGCTGCCGTTCAAATGCTTGCGAATCAGCGGGTTACGCCGTGCCACGGCCGTGGCCGGGGCGGCCCTTGTCGTGGCTGGCTGTTCCTCGCAACTCGCCCGGGTGCCCCCCCGGATGGACCTCGGCGGCTACGATCGCGTGGCGCTGGTGACCTTCTCGGCCGATCCCGCGAAGCACTCCCTCGGCCAGCTCGCCACCGAACGGTTCGCGGAGGAGGTCCTGACCAGCCAGAGCGGATTCGAGCTCATCGAGCTCGGCCCGGCCGACACGTCGGTGGCGCGGCTCCTGGCGGCGGGCGACGCGCCGGCGGCGGCGCAGGCGCTCGGACGTGCGAAGAACATCCCGGCCGTCTTCTTCGGGCAGCTGGCCGTCTCGAACACCAAGCCGCACGGGAGCGTCGGGGCGGGCGGGAACCTGAACGTCGGCGCCACGGTGTCCGCCGAGCTCAACGTGCGGCTGCTTTCGACCAGCACCGGCGGCACGCTCTGGCGTTCGAGCGGGGCGGCGAGCCAGAACGTCGGCAGCGTCTCGATGAGCGGCGGGCGGTTGCCGACCATATCGGCCACGGACCCCAACGCCGCCTATGCGAGCATGGTGGACGACATGGTCATCCAAGTGACGCGCGACTTCCGGCCGACCTGGACCAGGCAGTAACGGCGCACGAGGCAAGCGAAAGGCCCGCCCTCCGTGAGGAGGGCGGGCCTTTCGTTTGTCGCGGAAGGTCAACGGGCTACTTCGTGACCGCCGTCCGCGCCACGCGGACCAGATCCCAGTTCCCCGCCCCGCCCAGCTCACGGCGGAGCACCGCGAGGTACCGGCTCTTGTGCTCGCCGCCGCCCGGCGGGTGCATGGTGATGGTGCCCATGTCGATGGCCGTCCCGCCGAAGGACAACAGGCTCTCGGAGGTTACGACGATGTGCGGCATGGTGGCGGCCATCTTCGTGAAGTACTCCTTGATCGCGTCACGGCCCGTGTACCTGGTGCCGTCTTCGGCCGTGAAGATGGCATCCGCCGCGTACATG
>CAYUOK010000114.1:1654-4531 GCA_964446395.1 uncultured Gemmatimonadaceae bacterium
GGCCTTCGACCAGGCCGGCGCGCGGCTGATCCTGTCCGGCCGGGATCAGGCCGCCCTCGAGGCGACCCGGCAGGAGTGCCGGATGCCCGGAGAAGTCCAGGTGGTGCCCTTCGACCTCGGCCTCCCCGACACGATCCCGCTCCAGGTGGAGGCGGTGCTCGCACGTTGGGGCCATGTGGACTACATGGTGCACAATGCCGGCGTGGCACTCCGCGGGCGGATGGTGGACACACCCCTCGACCTCGACCGGCGGGTGATGGCGACGAACTACTTCGGGCCACTCGCGCTCACCAAGGCGCTCCTTCCTTCGATGCTCGCTCGCGGCTCCGGTCATTTCGTCGTCATCAGCAGTCTCTCGGGCAAGTACGGGGTGCCGCAGCTCTCGGCGTACGCCGCCTCGAAGCACGCCCTGCACGGGGCGTTCGAATCGCTGCGCGCCGAGGTGCAGGCCCAGGGCGTCAGGGTCACGATGGTGGTTCCGGGGATCATCCGGACACCGATCCTGGAACGCGCGCTGACCGGCAGTGGAGCGCAGTATGGGAAGACCCCTCCAGAGTACGCCCGCGGCATGGATCCGGACGTGTGCGCGATGCGCATCCTCCGGGCGGTGGCGCGGGACAAGGAGGAGGTCCTGGTCGGGAAGTCGGAGATCTTTACCGTCTACCTCAAACGCTTCGCTCCCAACCTCCTCTCGGCGATCGTGAGGAGTCATCCGGTGCGGTGGCAACGGAGCCTGCGGCGATGGTTTTCGTTCGGGAGGACTAGCGGGACCGCTTGACGGCCACTTGACCGGCCAAGACGATGCTTCGGGCGTCCATGAACCCTCCAACGGAGGCCATATGCGCCCGATGATTCCGATGGTCCTGCTGCTGGTTGCCGCCGGCTGTGACATCAGCGCCCTCGACCTGGGTGGGATCGACGACTGGGATGGTGGCGGGGGGGGCGGGGGCTGGGATTGCTGCTACGTCGGTTCGATCCGTCCCCTCGTCAGCGCGGAAATCTCCCTCAGCGTCGGTAGCGAGTTCCAGCTGCAGGTCCGGGATCCCCAGGGGAATCCACTCGCCGCGCTCCCGGGAACATTCAACTCGTTGGACACGACGGTGCTTGCCGTCTCCCCCACGGGGTGGGCCGAGGCGCGCTCGCCGGGATCGGCCAGGATTCTCTACGGCGAAGCGGGAGGACTGTTTGCGAGCACGGATTTCTTCGTCGTGCCCGTAACGTCAGCGACCACCCCACGCGTGGAAGTCCGTGGTGGGTCACAGCAGTGCGGTGACAGCCCCGTGGTCAACTGTGAACCCGCGGGGAGCCCGATCATCGACGGCTGGATCGGGCATTCGGTTGACGTCACCGGAGTCGGCCTGACGTTCGTGGGTGCCGACGGCTTCCAGCCGACGGATCTTGTCGCGGCCGCCCCGGTCGCCATTGCTCCATGCCAATCTGCAGACGATTGTGTCTCAGTGAGCGACCCGTCGCTGGACCACGCGTGGAGCCCGGGCGAGACCGTGCTCTGCATTGCCGTGACCGTCGGCGACAGCGTGCCGGAACAGGCATGGGCGGAACCAGCCAACCGCTCCTGGGTGGTCACCTGGTCCCGGCCCGGACTGTTCGTCCTGCGGCAGCCCATCTCCGTCTATGTTCGGCCGAGCGTCACTGCGCCGGCGAGCGCCTGCTGACGTCCCCACCCGGGCCATTCGGCTCGGGCGGGGTCATTCGGGTGCACGGCGGAAGGCCGCAGGAATCCCTTTCGCAAGCAACGTAAAGGCTCCTTCACCCACTCCTCACGCAAAGATTACGGTCCGGGCACAATTTTGGATGCGTACCTTGTCTTCCCCCTTCGCCAACGCGGCATCCGCCAGAGGTACCGAGAATGCTCCGTCCCAGGACCGTCACCGCACTTATCGCAGCCGCAGCAGTTGTACTGACAGCGGCCTGCAGCGACAGTACAGGAACCACCACGACGACGACCCTCACGAATGTCTCGCCAGCTGGGAATGCCACCGGCGTCGCGGTGACGGCACCGGTCGTGCTCACCTTCAGCGGGCCCATGGGCCAGGGGATGGAAGCCTACGTGGACATGCACGCGGGCACGAGCGCCGACGCGGTCATGCCGATGTCCTGCACCTGGTCGGGGGACCGCACGATACTCACCTGTACGCATGCCGCCCCCATGGCGCCCGGAGCCATGTACACCATTCACGTCGGTGGCGGAATGATGGATGCCGACGACATGCCGGTCGACCTGGATGACATGGTGGGCCAGATGGGCGGGATGTGGCTTCAGCCGGGCATGGCGGGCGGGATGCACGGCGGTCAGCCGACGAACATGATGGGCGCGGGCTGGATGGGCGCGAACGGCAGTTACGGGATGATCTTCACCTTCACGACGTCCTGAGCCGGGAGGGCCGCAGTCCCCTTTCGTCGGGCGCGACGGATCACTATCTTCCGCGCCATGCCTCCCTCTGTGCATCGCCTGATCGGCCGACTCGTGGCCACCGTGGCCCTTGCAAGCCTTTTGGTCGCCAACGGTGAGCAGTACCTGCCGGACGACCACGACTGGCACGCCAGCCAGGCGGGATCGGTCCTAGCGAACGACGAGACCGCGCCCACCCCTGACTTTCCGGCGCCCGCGCACCCCATTCATGTGTGCCACGGCGAGCATCAGCACACGCTGAGTCGGCCTGCCGACGAGTCCCCGCTCCCGGTCTGGGTCGCGGCCATTTCCCGCATCACTTTCCCCAAGTTGGACCCACCGCCCGCTCTTGCACCGCGCCTGGTGCTCCGCCCCCCGATCGGCTGACCTCCTGCGGCTGGCGCATCGACCTCCAGCCGGTACTCGCGTTCACATACCCTTGACTCGCTGATCCCGCCCTGCGGGCG
>CAYUOK010000115.1:0-4524 GCA_964446395.1 uncultured Gemmatimonadaceae bacterium
ACATCCCCCACGCGGCGGCGAACCAGGCGAAGTAGGGCTTCCGGTACCGCCGGTACAGGTGCAGGCAGAGCGCCGCCAGCGCCGCGAGGATGACCGCCTCGAGGATGGCGGCCGCGCGCTCCAGCCCGACGACCGGCAGGGGAAGTTGCATGTCGAAAAGATAGCGGCGCACCCCGCCTCCCTGCCGACCCGGCCCCCGGCGCGGTATCTTCGCCTTTTCCCCCTCATCCGGACGACCACGCGTGACCGAGACGCCGCCCATTGTCGAGTTCCGCCGCGTCAGCAAGTCATTCGGCGACACCCGCGCCGTGGACCGGGTCTCCTTCTCCATCCGGCGCGGCGAGTTCTTCTCCCTCCTCGGCCCCAGCGGCTGCGGCAAGACCACCACCCTCCGCCTGCTGGCCGGCTTCGAGACCCCGGACCCCGACGGCGGCGAGGTGCGCATCGACGGCGAGGTGGTCAACCTCCGCCGCCCCTACGAGCGCCGCATCGGGATGGTCTTCCAGAGCTACGCCCTCTTCCCCCACCTCTCGGTCGAGCGGAACATCGCGTTCGGGCTCGAGGAGCACCGGGTGCCACGCACCGAAATCCCGGGTCGGGTGGAACGGGCCCTCGGGCTCGTCCGGCTGGCGCCGGCCACCTTCGCCCGCCGCCGGCCGCACCAGCTCTCCGGCGGCCAGCGGCAGCGGGTGGCGCTGGCCCGCGCGCTGGTGCTCGATCCCGCGATCCTCCTCCTCGACGAGCCGCTCGGCGCCCTCGATCTGCAACTCCGCAAGGAGATGCAGCTGGAGCTCAAGACGCTCAATCGCGAGCTCGGAATGACCTTCGTGTACGTCACCCACGACCAGGAGGAGGCGCTTGCCATGTCGGACCGGATCGCCGTGATGAGCGACGCGCGCGTGGCGCAGCTCGGCACGCCGGCCGACATCTACGAGAACCCACGGACGGAGTTCGTGGCGGGGTTCATCGGGGAGGCGAATCTCTTCGAAGGACAGGCGGGGAAGCGGGGAAGCGGGGAAGTCACCACATGGACGGTGACGGCGGCCGATGGTGCCCGGTTCAGGGTGCCGGACCACCCCGGCATCGCGGAGGGCGCCGCGGTGCGGATCGCCGTGCGGCCCGAGTGGCTCGACCTCTTCGAGCCGGGCTCAGTCCCCGCCGGGGAGAACGCCTTTCCCGGCACCGTGCGGGACATCGTCTATCTCGGGGAGACGATGCACGTCGTGGTGACGCTCTCCGACGGCCGCGTGGTGCGCGTGGCGCTGCGGAACGAGGGGCAGCTGCTCAACCCCCTCCGCTGGCGCCGCGGCGACGCCGTCCAGGTGGCCTGGCGTCCGGAGGACTGCCAGGTGCTGGAGTCGGAGTGACTTCCTCGCCGCGCCGCCGGCTCCTCGCCTGGTTCGCCCGCCGACCCGCGGCGGGCTCGTGGGCGCTGCTGACGCCAGGCCTCCTCTGGCTGGCCGCCTTCTTCGCCGTGCCGCTCGTCGTGCTGCTGGGGTACAGCGTGATGCACCGCGGCACCTACTGGGGCGTCGCGCCCGGCTTCACGCTGGAGCACTACCGGCGCTTTCTCGATCCCCTGTACGTGGCCATCGCCTGGCGCACGCTCTGGATTGCGCTCGCCACCACCGGCCTCTGTCTCGTCCTCAGCTATCCCGTCGCCTACGTGATCGCGCGCGCCGGCCGCTGGCGGAACATCCTGCTCTTCCTGGTCATCCTTCCGTTCTGGACCAGCTTCCTGATCCGCACCTATGCGATCATCGTGCTGCTGCGGGGAGGAGGCGTCGTCAACTCGACGCTGATGATGCTCGGGGTGACCACCGCCCCCCTCGACCTCCTCTACACCCCGGGGGCGGTGCTGGCCGGCCTGGTGTACGGCTACCTGCCGTTCATGGTGCTGCCGATCTACGCCACGCTGGAGCGGCTGGATCTCGACCTCGTCGATGCGGCCGAGGTGCTCGGGGCGCGGGCGTTCTCCCGGTTCCGACGCGTGATCCTGCCGCTCTCGCTCCCCGGCGTGGCGGCGGGGTCGCTGCTGGTGTTCATCCCCTCGCTCGGCGCCTTCCTGACGCCCGACCTTCTCGGGGGCGCCAAGACGATGATGCTGGGCAACCTGGTGCAGAACCAGTTCGGGTCCGCGCGCAACTGGCCGTTCGGGGCGGCCGTCTCCTTCGCGCTGATGGGTGTCGTGTTCGTGGGGCTCCTCGCCTGGCTCCGGGTGCGCGACGCTGAGGCCGCCGCGTGACCCGCCGCCTCTCGCCGCTCCTGGTCGTGCTGGTGGGGGGGATCTTCCTGCTCCTGCACCTCCCTGTGCTGGTGCTGGTGCTCTACTCCTTCAACAGTTCGCGCTTCGCGGCGTCCTGGAGCGGATTTACCCTCCACTGGTACGCCCGCCTCCTCGAACGGCCCGACATCCTGCGCGCCCTCCGCCTGAGCCTGACCGTGGCGTCGCTCAGCACCGTGGCGGCGACGGTCCTGGGCACCCTCATCGCCCTGGGCCTCTCCCGGCGCCCCTTCCGGGGCCGGCGCCTGGTCGAGGGGGGGCTCTACCTGCCGATCGTCACCCCGGAGATCGTGGCGGGCATCTCGCTGCTCATCCTCTTCGTGGCGCTTCGCGTGCCGCTGGGAGTGGGCACCGTCGTCGTGGCGCACATCGCGTTCACGACGCCCTTCGTCGCCGTGGTGGTCCTGGCCAGGCTGCGCGGGATGGATCGCTCGCTGGAAGAGGCGGCCCTCGTGCTCGGGGCGGACGAGGCCACCGCCTTCCGGCGCGTCACCCTCCCGCTCCTGGCGCCGGGGATCCTCGCGGGGGCGCTCCTCGCCTTCACCCTCTCCCTCGACGACTTCGTCATCACCTTCTTCGTGGCCGGCCCCGGATCCACCACCCTCCCCGTGCTGGTCTACTCCATGGTGCGGCGTGGGGTGGAGCCCACCATCAACGCCGTGAGCGCCATCCTCGTGGTGCTCACCACCTGCACCATCGCGCTGGCCTCGCGGCTGGGCGGAACGCGCGGCGGCTGAGGTTCGCGGACCCGGCGTGCGGCGTGTAGCTTAGGGCGGTCCCCCACTTTCCCACGGCCCCTGCGATGATGCCGCCAGCTCCCTCCGACAGTGCGCCTTCCGCCGCCGCCGCGACTGCCCCGTCCCGCCGGGACTTCGTGCGCGCGACCGCGGCGGCGGGGGCGGCGGTCGGTCTGCTCCCCTGGCTGGCGGCCTGCGACCGGCGCCCCCGTCTCAACGTCTACATGTGGTCCGACTACATGGCGCCCGAGACCGTCCCCGATTTCGAGCGGGAGACCGGGATCCGCGTCACGGTGGACACCTACGAGAGCAACGCGGAGATGCTCGCCAGGCTGTTCGCCGGCGCGCAGGGGTACGACCTCATCCTCCCCACCAGCTACCTCGTTCCCTCCCTGGTGGAGGCGGGGCTGCTCCTGCAGATCCCGGACGGGGCGCTGGCCAACCTCGGCAACATCGCGCCGATGTTCCAGGCCCCGTCGGCCAATCCGCACCCCGACTTTGCCGTGCCCTACGAGTGGGGGACCTCGGGCATCGCGTGGCGGCGTGACAAGGTCGCCACCCCGCCCGATTCCTGGGGGGTGTTCTTCGACCCGGCCTACGCCGGGTCGATGACGATGATGGACGACGCCCGGGAGGTGCTCGGCGCGATGCTCCGCTATCGTGGCCGCTCCGTCAACTCGACCGACCCGGGAGAACTGGCGCAGGCGAAGGCCGACGCGCTGGCCGCCCGTGCCAACCTGCTGGCGTACATCTCCGCCCCGGTGCGGGGCCAGATCGTGGCCGGAGATGTCTGGATCGCCCAGATGTGGAACGGGGACGCCGCCCAGGCGGCGGCGGAGTCGCCCGAGATTGTCTATGCCGTCCCCCGGGAGGGGAGCTCGATCTGGATGGACACCATGGCCATCCCCTCCAACGCGCCGAACGTGGTCGAGGCGCTCCGGTTCCTGGACTACATGCTCCGGCCGGAGGTCGCCGCCCGCAACGCAGCCGCCACGGGCTACGGCACCGCGAACGCACCCGGAACGGGCCTCTTGAGCGATCCCGTACCCTACCCCACCGCCGAGGAACTCACCCGCCTGGAGTTCTACCGCGACCTCGGCGAGGAGACGCAACGGTACTACCAGATCTGGACCGAGGTGAAGGCCGGATGACGCCGCCCACGGCCTTCGTCACGGCGTACGGCCGACTGATCGCGGCGTACCGCGCGGACGCGGCGGAGGCCGGCTCGTTGCTCGCGGAGGTGGCGCGTCTCGTGGCGTCGGCGCCGGTCTCCGTGGAGGCGGGGCTCTTTCGCTCCGGCGAGTACGACATCGCCAACCTCCGCTCGCACCTCCTCCGACGGCAGGTCGAGGTGCTCACCATCGCGGCGGGCGCCCCGGCCGAGGCGCTGGAGGCACTGGCCCGTGCGCTCGGTGGCGACGGTCCGCTGCCGGAGCACCCGGCGCTCAGCTACGAGATGGTGGCCCAGCTCATCCCGAACGCCTGGAAGCCGCCGGCACCGGC
>CAYUOK010000116.1:0-4524 GCA_964446395.1 uncultured Gemmatimonadaceae bacterium
GGGCATAGCAGGGGCGGGACTCGAACCCGCGACCCCGGCATTATGAGTGCCGTGCTCTAACCACCTGAGCTACCCTGCCGACAAACGAAGACTGAGGACTGAGGCGGGAAATGCTAGCCACCACGCCCCGGCCGGTCAAGGTTCCGAGGGCGGAAGGACGCGAAACAGGAACTCCCCGTCCTTGATCATCCCGAACGATTCCCGCGCCACCCGCTCCTGCACCCGTGGATCCCGCTCGATGGCGATGGCCGCCTTCTCGAGCGAGTCCACGACCTCCTTCAGCTCAGCCACCGCCGCCTGCTCGCGCTGCTCGGCGCGCCGCAGTTCCCACCAGTTCCAGATGCTGTATTCCCCGCCCTGCAGCGCGAAGACCGCCGCCAGCGCGATGATGACCAGCCGGGCGATCGCGACGCGGCTCACAGCGGATACAGGTCCCGGCCAGGATAGTGGGCCACCTCGTCGAGCTCCTCGGCGATCCGGAGCAGCTGGTTGTACTTCGCCACGCGGTCGGTCCGGCTGGCGCTGCCGGTCTTGATCTGCGCCGCGCCGGTGGCCACGGCCAGGTCGGCGATGAAGGTGTCCTCCGTTTCGCCGGAGCGGTGGCTGATGACCACGCCGTACGAGCTCCCCTTGGCGAGCTCGATGCACTGCAGCGTCTCCGTCAGCGTCCCGATCTGGTTGACCTTGATCAGGATGGCGTTGGCGGTGCCGGACTCGATGCCGCGCGCCAACCGGTCCACGTTGGTACAGAACAGGTCGTCGCCGACGAGCTGGACGCGCTCGTGAAGCTTCTCGGTGAGCAGCGCCCACCCGTCCCAGTCGTCCTCCGCCAGCCCGTCCTCGATGGACACGATCGGGTAGCGGTCCACCCACTGGGTGTAGAGGGTCACCATCTCCTGGGCGGTCCGCTTGCTGCCGTCGCCCTTCTTGAAGACGTACTTGCCGTCCTGGTAGAGCTCGGAGGCCGCCACGTCGAGCGCGATCGCGACGTCCTTGCCCGGCTGGTACCCCGCCGACTCGATGGCCTGCATCACCACGTCGAGCGCCGCCTCGTTGCTCGGGAGCATCGGGGCGAACCCGCCCTCGTCGCCGACGGCGGTCGAGAGCTTCATCCCGGTGAGCACCTTCTTCAGCGCGTGGAACACCTCGACCCCGATCCGGAGCCCCTCCGGGAAGGTGTCGGCGCCGATCGGGACGACCATGAACTCCTGCGCGTCCACGTTGTTGCTGGCGTGCGCACCGCCGTTGAGGATGTTCATCATCGGCACGGGCATGATGTGCGCCATCGGCCCGCCGAGGTAGCGGTAGAGCGGGAGGCCGACGTCGTCCGCCGCCGCCCGCGCCACCGCGAGCGACACCGCGAGGATCGCGTTCGCGCCCAGCTTGCTCTTGTTGGGGGTGCCGTCGAGATCCATCATCTCGCTGTCGATGAGGATCTGGTCCTCCGCCGCCATCCCCTCGAGCCGGGGCCCGATCAGCTCGTTGACGTTGCGGACCGCCTCCGCGACACCCTTCCCGGCGAACCGCTTCGGGTCGCCGTCGCGGAGTTCGGCGGCCTCCGCCTCGCCGGTGGAGGCCCCGCTCGGCACGGCGGCCCGCCCGCTGGCCCCGCTGGACAGGACGACGTCGGCCTCGACGGTCGGGTTGCCGCGGCTGTCGAGGATTTCACGGGCGTGGACTTCAATGATGGTCGACATGTATTCGCCAGGGAGTATGTGAGCCAGCGCCAATTGCGCCTCAAGGTACCCGGCCTCCAGCCGACCCGTCAACGCGCGCCGAGAAGCACCATCGAGGCGCGCGCGGAGGCGCTCAACTGGTTCCGATCGTCGTAGGTCAGCCCGGCGGTATCGATAGGCTCCCCCACCCGGACAACCACCGCGCCAGGCCGGACATTGAGGGCACCCTTCGGGGTCCGCTCGAACGCCCCATGGATGTACAGCGGTACCACGGGCACTCCCGCCCGGATCGCGAGTATGAAGGGACCTTTCTTGAACGGCAGCAGCCTCCCGTCGCGGCTCCTGGTGCCCTCCGCGAAGACCATTGCCGACAGTCCCTCGTGCAGCTGCGCCGCCGCGATATCGTAGCTCACGAACGAGGATGTCAGGTTCCCGCGGTCGATGAAGATGTTGCCCGCCGACAGCATCGCCCGGCCGAACACCGGGACGCGCGAGAGCTCCTGCTTGGCCACGAAACGGAAGCTGTTCGGAACCGCCACCAGGAGGGCCCAGATGTCCACGAGCGAGGTGTGGTTGGCCACGAAGACGTAGGAGCGCGAGAAGTCGAGACGGTCTCCGCCCTCGAGGGAGACGGTGACGCCATTGGCCCGGAGGAGGAGCCCGGCCCAGTTGCGCATGATGCGGTCGTAGACGTTGTGCGGGGCGTACCGGATGCCCGCCCACGAGGCGAGCACGGCCCAGCTGGCGTAGAACGCCGTAACGGGGACGCCGACGACCAGGAGCCAGAGGGTCCGGAGCCAGCTCATCCGAAGTGGTCGTACCCGGCGAGCGTCGCGGGAACCCCGGCGAAGGAGGCGGCGACGCCCGCCCCCCTCCGTACCTTGCCAATGCGCGTCAGGACCGTGCCGGTGTCCTGCTGGAACCGCCGCGCCTCCACGGCATCGAACGACTTCGGCAGCGCGACGAGCAGCTCGTAGTCCTCCCCGCCCCGCGCGGCGAACGCCTGGATCGGCTCACCGCGGGCCAGGGCGACGGCGACCACGTCGGGATGCACGGGGACCTGGTCGAGTTCGAGTTCGAGCCGCACGCCGGAGGCGGCGGCAAGGTGCGCCGCGTCCCCGCCCAGGCCGTCGGAGATGTCCATCATGGCGTGCGCCCCGTGCGCGGCGAGCCACCGGGCTTCCGCGATGCGGGGCACCGGATGGGCAAACCGCTCCCGGGCCCCGGAGGCCGGCGTACCACCGCCCTGCCAGGCCATCAGCGCCGCCCGAGCGCCGCCCAATGCGCCGGTGACCCAGAGCGTATCGCCTGCCCGCGCCTCGAACCGACCGACGGGCCGCGCGGCCCGGCCGACGACCGTGATATCCACCACCCAGACCGGCGCCACGGAGAGGTCGCCGCCGAGCACCCGCCCGCCGACCGCGGCGACGGCCTCCCCCACGCCCCTCATCAGATCCGTGAGATCGTCCACCGGCGCGTCGCGCGGAGTGCCGACGCTCGCGGTGAGCCCGACCACCTCCGCGCCGGCAGCCGCGAGATCCGAGAGCGCCGCCGACGCGGCGCGCCAGCCGATCTCCTTCCAGGTAAGCCAGTCCGTCCGGAAGTGGACGCCCTCGACGCTCATGTCCGTGCTGACGACCACATCCCCGAAACCGGGTGGAAGCACCGCACAATCGTCGCCGAGACCGCTCGCGGCGGTACCGAGCGCCGCGGCGATGGCCCTGATCCGGTCGAATTCCGCACCGGCGCCGAGCGGGATGTCGGTCATGGCCTGACCTCCGAGAGTCGGAAGCGAACCAGCCCTGCCGTGGTCCCCACCCAGAGGTAGTCCGCATCCACGGCGAGGTCGAGCGGCGCGCCCGGCAGGTCGCCATCTACCGTCAGCGGCCGGACCGGAGCCCCGATCAGTCGAGTCCACCCGACGCCGAGGTCGCCCGCCACCCAGAGGCCATCGCCATCGGCGACCAGCCGGCGGAGCGGGCCGACCACGCTCGAGATCGGCGCACCCATGACCCATCGGCCCTCGCCGGGGATCCGCCAGAGCAACTGATCGCTCGTGATTCCCACGAGCGTGTCCCCCAGCCACGCGAAGTCGTAGACCGCCCTTCCGAAGGCGGCGGACTCGTCGACGCCCACGGGGAGAATGAGTCCCGGCACGCCAGGCGCCGCGCCGCGCGGCCCCGTCGAGATGCCGATCCAGGCGGTGTCGGGACCGACGGCCACAGCCCCGACCGAGCCGGCGTAGTCCGGCGCGAGCGGCTCGGCGCCCGTGGTGTCGATGAATCGCGCGAGGCCGCGCGCGGTGGCCGCCACGATGATCCCCCGGCGGGAAGCGATGGACGCCACGCGCCGATCGGGAAGCCCGGCGCGCTCGTCGTACAGGCGGAACTGCGCGGGGTCCTCCGTGTCGAACCGAAGCACGCCGGCGTCCGTCGCCGCCCACAGCCCGTTGCCGACGCCGATCAACCGGCGTGCGCTGGTATACGGAAGCCCGGTCGCAGCAGGCCCGCTGAAGACCCGGAACTCGGTCAGGTCGCTCGCGACGAAGGTGAGCGCCGACTGGCCTGTCTCCATCCGGTCGTTCAGGACCCAGACGCCGCCGGGAACGGCGTAGATGGCGCCGACGACCGGCCCGGGAAGCCCGAAGTTGAGCCGCTGCGGCACGACCATTCCGTCAGCGACGAAGAGTGCGCCGACGCCGTCCGTGCCGAGATACCAGCCGAGATTATCGAACGAGCGCGCAGCCGAGGTCAGCCGGGCGTTCTGGAGCGAGGGGTCGAGGAGGAACGCGGACGCGGCGCCGCCGAGGGCGGGGTTCGAGGCGAGCGCCTGGGCAACGGTCGCCGGG
>CAYUOK010000117.1:0-1496 GCA_964446395.1 uncultured Gemmatimonadaceae bacterium
TAGGTGTAGGGCACCATGTCGGCGGGGCGGAGCCGCTTCACGTTCCAGAGATGGAAGATCTCGTGGGCGGTGATGGACGGGAGCACCGGGTTGCCGATGAGTTGCGGCGTGTAGATGCCGACGTGGGAATTCTGGTGCTCGAGCGCGCTCCCGCCGCCGAACTCCTGGTCGAAGATGAGCAGGTTGGTGTAGCTGTCGTACGGCGCCACGCCGAACACGGCGATCTCCACCGGCAAGTACTTCTCCAGCTCCGCCCAGAACTCGGCGCGCGCCGCGCCGCCCAGCGCGCCCTCGGGGTAGCTGGCCAGCCGGACCCACTTCCCCTGCACCTGGGTGCTGTCGAAATCGAACCGGCCGATGAAGAAGGGCATGTCCACCAGGTCGTGGTAGTTGCCGGCCCGGAAGGAACGCGGCGACCCGGCCGGCGCCATGCCGGTGGCCACGCGCCAGCCCGCCTCGGTGGTGACGGTCACCGTGGAGGGGAAATCGAGGCTCCGGCCTTCCGGATAGAGGAAGACGTTGGTGCCGTTGACCATCAGGAAGTCGGCCTGGCTCCAGGCCATCGCGTTGTCGAGCTGGTCGGCCAGGAAGTCGAAAGTGATGGTGACGGTGCCGCGCCCGGTGGGGCGGATCCGCCAGGTATCGGGGTCCGCCTTGTCCCAGGAGAGCGGCGCGCCGCCCTGGGTCACGGCGAAGCTCGACGCCCGCCGGGCGAAGTTCGACACCTCGTAGGCCCCCGGGGTCCAGCTCGGCAGGGAGAGGAGCACCGGCGCGGTGCCGCCCGCCTCGAACCGGGTGGTGACCGTCAGGCTCCGCCCCTGCGCCGTGGCGGAGGTGAAGGCGAGG
Source organism: uncultured Gemmatimonadaceae bacterium (assembly GCA_964446395.1). GTDB lineage: Bacteria > Gemmatimonadota > Gemmatimonadetes > Gemmatimonadales > GWC2-71-9 > SPDF01. Next base: position 847 of record CAYUOK010000117.1, read on the forward strand.
TCGTACCGGAGGTCGGTGACGGCGGCGGACTGCTGGGCCAGGGCGGCGGCGGGCAGGGTCACCAGGGCGGCGAGCAGGGAGAATCGCATTGGGGTCAGGAGGTCGGGGGAAAAAAGAGCCGGGGCGGTGACTCCGCCCCGGCTGGGGGCGGGCTCCCTACGCAGGAGCCCGCCCCAGAGTGTCAGGCTGGCCGGCCGGGGCTAGAGCCCGTAGACCGAAACCGGGAGCTTGATGACGAAGACGTAGCGGTTGAACGCCTCGTCGTACACGCTGCCGATCACGACCGTCCCGTCCGCCGAGGCGGCCACGACGCTCTCCCAGTAGTAGTTGGCCGGGATGGTGATGTCGTTCGCGGCGGCGATGTCGAGCAGCGACTGCACGCCACCGGCCTGGGTCCAGACGAAGGGCACCGGCGGGTCGAAGAAGCCGGCCGTGTTGGTGCCGAACACGAGCTGGCCGTTGAGCGCCACGGCCTGGCCGTAACCAAAGCCCTCACCGGAAAGGTTCACGACCCCGCCCGCGGCCGACCAGGTCCAGGCCTTCTGGCACCAGACGCCGGCCACGCGGCTGCCGTCGCCGCTGATGGCCAGGACTTCACCCGGGCAGTCGTCGGTGAAGACCCCGCCCGACGGGATCATGCTGCCGGCCCC
>CAYUOK010000117.1:1596-4437 GCA_964446395.1 uncultured Gemmatimonadaceae bacterium
TTCCAGACCAGGCCGACCGCCGAGTGGCCGGCGGAATCGATGTCCCAGCCGCCGCTCATGTCCTCGTCGAGCGTGATGTCGTCGTACTGGCAGCCCGTCGGATAGATGCTTGCGAGGTCCTGCCAGCCGCCGGCCTGCTGCCAGAGACCCGCGTTCTCGGGCTTTCCGTGGATGGCGCTGACCCGGCCGGCGTTCGAGATGCCGGTGGCGAAGTCGAACAGCGCGTCGCCGGCGGCGGCCTTGAACGTCGTGGTGCCGGCCGCGATGTCGTAGAAATAGAAGTCCGCCGTCGCCGATGCCGGGTCGGTCAGGAGGATCGTCTTCCCGTCGGCCGAAATGTCCTCGGCGCGGTAGTTCGGGATGAGGAGGATGGTGCCGGTCGGGGTCGGTTCAGGCCCGTTCGAGTCGTCGCTGCAGGCGGCCATCGTGCCGGCCAGGAGGCCGACGACGAGCAGCGAGCGCAAGGCGGTCCAGCGGTGGTTGAGCTTCACGTGCACTCCGGTGTCGATGTGTGGTGCGTGGCGGTGCCACGTCCCGCGCCCGAAGGCGGCTGGGTCGAAGAGTTGGAGCGCTGAGTCAGGGGGGACTCCGGCACGCGAACCAGCGATGGAAGGCTGCCCGGCGATGCGGGGGGCAAAATAGGCGGGGCCCCCCGGGGGTGTCAACGAAGGCCCCCGGGGTGCCAAACCCGGGCCGCCCGGATACTATTTCAGCTTCGTCCTCCACCCAGGCGACCCGCCTGCCCAACCCCATCGAGGTTGTTCCCATGCACCGTTCGAACTCTGGCATCCGTCTTTCCCGGCTGGCGCTGGCCGCGAGCGTGCTCGCCGTCGCGGCCTGCTCGCCGCCGTCCATCACCTCGGAGCGGAACCCCGACGTCCCCATCCCGGCCAAGGCCACGGTGGCCTTCCGCGGCGCCACCTCCGAAGGGGCGACGCAGGTCGACCCCACGGTCGGCAACGACATCATCCACGCCCGGATCCAGAAGGCCATCATGGCCCAGCTGACGAAGAAGGGGTATACCGTCGTGGACAGCAGCCAGGCGTCCACCTTCAACGTCCGCTACTACGTGGGCGTCAAGCAGAGCACCGGGTACCAGACCGTCACCACCGGCGTCGGGTACGCCGGGCCGTATTACGGCCCCTACGGCGGCTACGGGTACGGCTACGGCTGGGGCGGGTACGGCGGCATGGCCACGACGACCACCACGCCGTACACCGTGACCAACGTCTCGTTCGTGGTGGACCTGGCGGACGCCGCCACCGGCAAGACCGCCTGGCGCGGGATCTACAACGGGGAGGCGCAGAGCTCCGCGCCGAGCGACTCGCGGCTCAATTCGCTGGCGACGTCGATCTTCAGCACGCTGCCGAAGGTGCCACAGTAGGCGGGGACGCGGGGAAGAGGGAAAGCGGGGAGGGAGCGTCACCCCGGCGAACGCCGGGGTCCATCGGTGACCAACGAGGTAACCCCATGACCGGAATCCATGCCGCAGCAATGCGAGGTCCCCTCACTGTCGCTCTGGGCCTCCTTGCTGTCGCGGCCTGCAGCAGCACCTCCGGCATCAGCTCCGAGCGCAACGAGGCGGTGCCGATCCCGAGCGGGGCCACGGTCAACTTCCGGGGCACCGCCACGGACGGCAGCGCGCGGGTGGACCCGGGCGTCACCAACGACAGCGTCCACCACATGATCCAGCGGGCCATCGTGGCCCAGCTCCGGGCCAAAGGCTACACCCTGGTGGACAGCGGTACCCCCGCGACGTTCAAGGTGCGGTACTTCCTCCAGGTCCAGAGCACCACCGGGCTCGCCCCCACCGCGGGCGGCGTCTCGGGGCCGAACGTCGGCGGCGGCCGGGGATACGGCTACGGCTACGGCTTCAAGGACACCACGGTCACGTCCACGCGGGCGACGACCTCCACGGCGTCGTTCGAGGTGGACCTGGTGGACGAGAAGGCGGGGAGAACCGCCTGGCGCGGCATGTATACCGGCGAGCCGAAGAAGGGCGCGCCGAGCGAGGAGCGGATCAACTCACTGGTGGGGAAGATCTTCGAGACGCTGCCGAAGGTGCCGTAGCAGGCGGGGAAGCGGGAAAGCGGGGAGGGAGCGTCAGGTGGCTTGTCGCCAGTAGTGCGCGCCGGCGCGGTGCTGGGCCACGAGTTCCGGGTCGCGGAACGGCACCACGAGGAGAATCCCCGCCACGAAGCCGCCGATGTGGGCCCAGAAGGCGGTGCCGCCCTGGCGCTCGAGGCCGAGGGTCAGTGAGGCGGGAAGGAGGTTGTCGAGGAAGAACCAGACCCCGAGCATGGCCCAGGCGGGCCAGACGAAGCGGAAGACGGGCGGGAACCAGACGTCCACCGCCACGCGCGGATAGAGCAGGACGTACGCGCCCATGACGCCGCCGATGGCGCCCGAGGCGCCGACCATCGGCACGGCGCTGTCGGGGTTCACCAGCACCTGCGACGCCGCGGCGGCAAGGCCCACCAGCAGGTAGAACGCCAGGAACCGCAGCCGCCCCATCGAGTCCTCGACGTTGTTCCCGAAGATGTGCAGGAACCACATGTTGCCCAGCAGGTGCCCCCACCCTCCGTGCATGAACATCGACGTGAGGGGGCTGAGCCAGCTCCCCCCTTCCACCTGGCAGACCCACCCGCGCCCCATCGGGATCTGCGTCCCCACCGGCAGCCGGTGAAGGACCTCCCCCGGGATCAGGCCCAGCTCGCACACCGACGCCGCGAGCTGCTCCGGGTCCCCCGCCCCCTGGAGCAGCATCCAGGCGGCGACGTTGACGGCGATGATGGCCCAGGTGACGACGGGGGTGCGGAGGGTCGGGTTCTCGTCGCGGAT
>CAYUOK010000118.1:0-4413 GCA_964446395.1 uncultured Gemmatimonadaceae bacterium
GTGATGGCCTGGAACTCGAACACGAACGGGCCCAGATGCTCACGGAAGTGCCTGAGGCAGGGATCGAGGACGGCCTCGACGAACAGTTCGGGGTTGAGGAAGTCGGGGTTGGGCTGGCCGGCGTGCGCCTTGTCGCGCAGCTTGCTGTGGGTGTGGACGGTGATGCGATCCCACACCTTGCTCACGCACCGGAAGCCGGGTGGGAGGGCCGCTGCGTACTCGGCGAGGGTCTTTTCGGACAGCGGGTTGTAGAAGCTCGCGTCGATGCCGACCGTTGAGAACAGGGGCCACTGCGCGTATTCAGCGAGCATCTTTCCGCTGGCGCCGGTCTTCGGGTACTTCTTGTGGTAGACCAGCCCCTGCCATCCCGGATAGTTCCAGGACGACGTGCCGAAGTGGACGCCGGCGGGGAGCGCCGCGCGGAGTTGACCGAGCTCCTCCTCCGAGAGTGGCGCGTCGCCGTCCGCCATCCTACCTGCCCGGCGCGATCCGGTAGATCGTGCCCCCGGCGAGGACCACGTAGATCTCCCCGCGCGCGTCTTCGCCGAAGCTCGTGATCTGCTGGCCGGTATCGAGGGCGGGCCAGGAGGCGGCACTGGTCGCGGCGCCGCCCTGATACACGAAGCTCCGGATCCAGCCCTCGCAGTAGTCGCCGTAGAAGTAGGTGCCGGCGAGCTCCGGGATTGCCTGCCCGCGATAGACGTACCCGCCGGTGATCGAGCACCCGTCGCCGTGCCCGTACTCGATGACCGGCATCACGAGGCCGGCCCTGTCGCAGCCAGCGCTCCCGTAACAGTGCTCGCCCTCCATGACCGCCCATCCGTAATTCTCCCCGCCCGGGCTCGCGGCCGGCTGGACGCTGACCTCCTCCCATTCGTTCTGGCCGACGTCGGCGATGTACAGGTTGCCGTTGGCGCGGTCGAAGCTGAAGCGCCACGGGTTGCGGAGGCCCCAGTTCCAGAGCTCGCCGCGCGCGCCGGCCTGCCCGACGAACGGATTGCTGGCTGGCACGGTGTAGGGGAGGCCGTGGTCGATGTCGAGACGCAGGAGCGAGCCGAGGAGGTCGCTCCGGTCCTGGCCGTGGCCCTGCGGATCACCGCCGCTGCCGCCGTCACCCAGCCCGAAGTAGAGGTATCCGTCGGGCCCGAATGCGACGTGCCCCCCGTTGTGGTTGGAATAGGGCTGATCCACTTCGAGCACCAGCTGTTCGCTGGCCGGGTCGAGCACGTCGGGATTGGCGCCGGCGGTGAAGGTCGCCACGCGCGATCGCCCGCCGCGCTCGGGCCCGGCGACGGTGAAGCTCAGGACGACGCGGCCATCGGTGGGGTGGAAGGCCATGCCGAGGAGGCCCTGTTCGCTTCCCTTGGTGACCCGGCTGCTCAGGTCGATGAACGGCGTGGGAAGGAGGGCGCCGTGCTTCAGCACGCGGACGGTGCCGCCCTTCTCGACGACGAAGAGCCGGCCGGTGTCGCCGGGCGCCGCGGTGAGGTACACCGGGTAGGCGAGCCCGGTGGCCACCTGCTCGAGGCGCAGTGGGACGGAGCCGGCCGGCGGCGGGGTGCCGGCGGAATCTCCGCCGCAGGTTGCCACGAGGCCCAGGAAGGCGGGTGTCGCCACGAGGGTGCGATGCAGGCGTCGCATTCAGGTCGTCTCCTTGTCCGTGCCCGTCGCGCCGCGCAGCCGGGTGGCGGCGGCATCGTCGACGCTGCGGATGTGCAGGTCGCGCTGCGGGAAGGGGATCTCGATGCCGGCGCTCACCAGCGCGTCGTTGATGGCGGTGGTCACGTCGCTCTTGAGGATGGCGACGCGGTCGGCGTCGGTCGTCCAGAAGCGGAGCTCGAAGGTGAGGGCGCTGTCGCCGAATCCGGTAAACAGCGCGAACGGCTCCGGGGTCCGGAGGACTGCGGGGAACTTCCCGGGTACCCCGAGGAGCAGTGCCTTGACGCGAGCCGGGTCGCTGCCGTAGGCGACCCCGACCGGGACGGTGATCCGCCGCTGCTGGTCCGAGAGAGTCCAGTTCACCACGTCCTTCGAGATCAGCGACGCGTTGGGCACGATGACCTCGGCGCCGTCGAAGGTGCGGACGATGGTGGCGCGGAAGCCGATGCGCCGCACTTCGCCCGTCAGCGTCTCCAGCTGGATCTGGTCGCCCTCGCGGATCGGGCGCTCGAAGGCCAGGATGAGGCCCGACACGAAATTGCTCACGATGTTCTGCAGCCCGAACCCGATGCCGACGCCGAGGGCGCCGCCGATGATCGTGAGCTGGGTGAGCTCGACGCCGATGGCGGCCAGGGCGAAGAGAAAGCCGAGCGCGATGAGGGTGTACCGGGTGAGGCGACCGATCACGCTGGGGAGCCCGCGCGGCATGTCCAGCCTGGAGAGGACGTCCACCTCGAGCACGCTGGAGAGGCCGCGGCTCACCAGTACGCTCACCCAGACCGTGAGCAGGAAGAGCAGGGCGGCGCCGAGCGAGAGGTTCAGCTCACCGATGGACAGGGACGCCGCCAGGATGCGCCGCACCAGCGAGAGGGTGGGGTCCAGCAGGTCGAAGAGCCAGAGCGTGAGGACGATCCAGCCGAAGGCGGCGGTCAGGTTGATCAGCCGGAGCCCGCCCCGGACCAGGAAGTCCTTTCGCTGCGCCACGAAGCGGGACACCCCCGCGACCTGCGAGCGGGTGGAGACGATGAGCACGCCGTCGGCCACGCGGACGGCGGTCACGACCACCAGGAGCAGGTACCCGCTGGAGAGCACTCCGCCGGTGAGGAAGAGGCCGAGCGAGACGTTCCCGACGACGTTTGACGCCGCTGCGACAAACAGCGCCGCCGCCGAGAGCCGGGCGGCGCCCCGGAGCGCGCGGGCATAGGCGTGCTCTCCCATCGCCTCGAGCTCGCCGCCCTTCCGGAGCAGCCAGAGGAGCCCGGCGCCCGCCGCGATGGAGAGGGCCAGGCCGCCAGGCCGCTGGTACCCCGAGCCGGCCAGGAGCAGCGTCCCCGCGCGCTGAATGGCGAACAGCACCGAGGCGGCGATGGCTGGCCGGATCAGGTAGGGCGGCAGGAAGCTCGGCAGCAGTCGCAGGACCGCCGGCACCGTGGCGAAGAGCGCGAGGTCGTACACCGACAGCGGTGCCCGAGGGTAGAAGACGAGCCCCGCGAGCGCGATGGCCAGGAGCGAGCCGGCGGCGGGGTGGTCGAGCACGCGGCGGGCCGAGTAGGCCGGCTGCTCGGTGGTATGCGGCTCCAGCTTGCCCCGGAACCAGAAGACGGCGAGGAGGATGGCAAGGGTCGAGGCGAGGTGCAGGTAGATCCGCAGCCGGTAGGCCTCGAAGAAGTAGCCGAGTTCCCGCTGGGTGCGGCTCACGCCGGCGGCGACGGTGGCCCCCAGTCCCTGGCCCTCGTCGGGCGTGCGCCATCCCTTCCACAGGGGAGGTGAGTCGAGCCGCAGGAGGCTGCGCCGCACGGACGCCAGCTGCTCGTTGATCTGCTCGTCCACCTGCTGGAGCGTCGCGAGTGTCCGCGTGATCTGCGACTGGAGCCGGATGACTTCGCCCAGCCGGAGCGAGACGCTGTCCTCGAGCACGACCGTCCCCCGGATGACCCCCTCCACGAGCTCGACGACGTCGGGCGCGGCGTCGGCCTTGGTCGCCTCCGCCTTCGTCAATCGCCAACCCTGCTCCCGGCGCTTCAGCTCCCCCTGCACGCCGCTCAGGACATTGGTGCGCTCGCCGACCGTCTTCTGCCACTCCCGCATCTGGTTGATTCGGCGGGCCCACTCGTTGTGCATGTCCGTGAGCGACCGCTTCGTGGGCCGTTCCTGGCCGTGGCGGGACTGGAGCTCCAGGAGCACCTGGATCGTGTCCTGCGTGGCCGCGTATGCGTCCCGGATCTGGCTGATGGCACGTTCGCGGGGGAGGATCTGCCGGATCTCGTCGAGACGGGCCTGGGAGGCCTCGGCCCGCGAGGGAATCTCCGACAGCGGGACTGCCGTCGGCGGCGTGGTGTCCGTGGCCGGCGTGGCGGCGTCCGTCTTGGGCGCCACCGCGTTCTGGGCCGTCGCCGGGACGGTCAGCGTCAGCAGCAGGATCGCGAGGCACAGCGGGGAGTGGCGCATCCGGCTCTCGGCAGGTGTGGGAATCGTGCTTCCAAGATACGCCGGGCGCGGAACGGCGGCACCCCGGTCAGGCGCCGAGCCGGGTCAGCATTCGGTCCACTCGCTCGAGGTGGGTGACGGTGACCGTGATCGCCCCGAACTCCTCCTCCACCTTCCCCTTGAGCAGGAACGGCCCCTGGTCGAAGAGGACGTGCCCCCGACTGCGGTACACCTGCGGGAAGAGGACCGTCTCGACCAGCCCGTGGCCGTCGTCGAAGGTGGCGAATTCCATCGGCTCGTCGGCCGCGGTGTGCACCGGCTTGGCGG
>CAYUOK010000119.1:0-4409 GCA_964446395.1 uncultured Gemmatimonadaceae bacterium
ACGTCGGCGCCGATGTCGCCGGGGCGGCAGAGGCCGACCTGGGCGTTCATGTTGGCGCCGTCCATGTACACCTGGCCGCCGTGCTGGTGCACGATGGCGCAGATGTTCTTGATGGAGGCCTCGAACACGCCGTGCGTGGACGGGTAGGTGACCATCAGCGCCGCCAGCGTGTCCTTGTGCTCGGCGGCCTTCTGCTTCAGGTCCTCGACGTCGATGTTGCCCTTCTCGTCGCTGTTCACGACCACCACGTTCATGCCCGCCATGACGGCGCTCGCAGGGTTGGTGCCGTGCGCCGACTTCGGGATCAGGCAGGTCGTCCGCTTCTGGTCGCCGCGGGCGTGGTGGTAGGCGCGGATGACGAGGAGCCCGGCGTACTCGCCCTGCGAGCCGGCGTTGGGCTGCAGCGACACCGCCGAGAAGCCGGTGATCTCCGCCAGCGCCGCCTCGAGATGCCGGAACAGCATGTGGTAGCCCTGCGTCTGCTCCAGCGGGGCGAAGGGGTGGAGCCGGTTGAACTCGCGCCAGCTGACGCCGACCATTTCCGTGGTGGCGTTGAGCTTCATGGTGCACGAGCCGAGCGGGATCATCGCCGAGGTGAGGGAGAGATCCTTGGCCTCGAGCTTCCGCATGTACCGGAGCATGTCCGTTTCCGACCGATGCCGGTGGAACACCGGGTGGGTCAGGTACGGCGAGCTGCGACGGAGCGCCGCCGGGATGGCGGGAGCCGGCTTCTCCCCCGTCTCGCTCAGCATGTAGGGCAGCGCCTCGTTGAGCGAGAAGGTGGCGATCAGGTCGGCCAGGTCGTCGAGGGTGACGGTCTCGTCGAGCGCGATGCCGATCCGGTTGCTCCCGATGGGGCGGAGGTTGATGCGGCGACCCCGAGCGTGATCGAGGATCCGGGGCTGGGCCCACGGTTCCACCTCGACGCAGAGGGTGTCGAAGTAGGAGTCGTGCACCAGCTTGTACCGGAGGCGACGAAGCGCGGCCGCCAGGAGGCCGGTGATGGAGTGCACCCGCTCGGCGATCCGCTTGAGGCCGTCCGGCCCGTGGTACACCGCATACATGCTGGCCATCACCGCCAGGAGCACCTGCGCCGTGCAGATGTTGCTGGTGGCCTTGTCGCGGCGGATGTGCTGCTCGCGGGTCTGGAGCGCCATGCGGAGGGCGGGATTGCCGTCGGCGTCCTTCGAGAGCCCGATGATGCGGCCCGGCAGGAAGCGCTTGTGCGCCTCGGTGGTGGCGAAGAAGGCGGCGTGCGGGCCGCCGAAGCCCATCGGCACGCCGAACCGCTGGCTGTTGCCGATGGCGATGTCGGCCCCGAACTCCCCGGGGGGCACCAGCAGCGTGAGCGCCAGCAGGTCGGTGGCCACCGTCACCAGGGCGCCCGCCGCGTGGGCCGCCTCGCAGAACTTGCGGTGGTCGCGGACGGCGCCGTCGGTGGCGGGGTATTGAATCAGGGCGCCAACGACGCCAGCGGTGAACTTGAAGGTGTCCGGGTCCGCCACCACCACGTCGATCCCTCGCGCCTCGGCCCGGGTCTGCACCACCGCGATGGTCTGCGGGTGACAGTGGCTGTCCACCATGAACACCGGGGTGCCCTCGTGGTGGGTGACCGCGACGGTCATGTACATCGCCTCGGCGGCGGCGGTGGCCTCGTCGAGCAGCGAGGCGTTGGCCACCGGAAGGCCGGTCAGGTCGGCGACGACGGTCTGGAAGTTGAGCAGCGCCTCGAGGCGCCCCTGGGCGATCTCGGCCTGGTACGGCGTGTAGGCGGTGTACCAGCCGGGATTCTCGAGGATGTTCCGCTGGATGACCTGCGGCGTGAACGTCCCGGAGTAGCCCATGCCGATGTACGAGCGGAACACCTGGTTCTGCGCGGCGATGCGCCGGAGCTCCTGCAGTACCTCGCGCTCGCTCCGGCCCGGGGCCAGCGCCAGCGGGCGGCGCAGCCGGATGTCCTCGGGGATGACGGCGTCGATGAAGTCGTCCATCGACTTGTACCCCACCGTCTTGAGCATCTTCTCGATGTCGGCGGGGCGGGGTCCGAGGTGGCGGGAAACGAAGCGTTCGGTCTGGACCAGGCCGGCGAGCGGAGAGGCCGGGGTCGATTTGGCAGCCATGGAATTACGTCCTCAGGTCATATAAGGATGCACGCCCCGGTCCGGGGGGAACGGGGCGCGCGGTCAACCGGGGCACTGCGTCATCGGGTGGTTACTCGCCGATGTGCTTCTTGTAGGCCTCCGCCGAGAGCAGCGACTTCATCGCCCCGGCGTCCGCCACCTTGAGCCTGATCAGGTAGCCGGCGCCGTACGGGTCACTGTTGACCGCGGCCGGATTGGCGTCGATGGCGGCGTTGACCTCGACCACCTCGCCCGCCAGCGGGCTGTAGAGCTCGGAGACCGCCTTGACCGCCTCGATGGTGCCGAAGACGGCGTGGGCCCCGAACTTGTCGCCCTTCTTGGGGAGGTTGACGAAGACGACGTCGCCGAGCTCGCCCTGGGCGTAGTCGGTGATCCCGACCTGCACGATGGCGGGGTCGCTCGTCTTCTTGACGTATTCGTGGTCGCTGGTGTAGAGGAGATCGGCCGGCACGTTCGACACGCGGGCTCCTGGAAAGAATGTCCGGGGCGGAGAATAGACCGAAAACGGCCCGAAATCAAGCGGCGGCGGCGCGCGCCTCGAGGGCGAGCCAGACGTCGCGGGCACGGCGCTCGAGCTGGGCGCGATCGCCGTCGTTGTCGATGACGAACTGGCTCCGCGGGCGCTTGGTGTCACTGGGCAATTGCGCGGCGATGAGACGCTCGGCGTCTTCCCGCGGCAGGCCGCGCATCGTGACCAGTCGGTGGAGCCGCACCGCCTCGGGGGCGTCCACCAGCACCACGGCGTCGAACTCCGCCGGGTCGGCCGCCTCGAACAAGAGCGGGATGTCGGCCACGATGATCCTGGCCCCCGCCGCGCGCGCGGCGGCCACGAGGGTGTCCCGCTGGGCGCGGACCGCGGGGTGGACGATGGCGTTGAGGTCGGAGCGGGCGCGGGTGTCCTCGAGGATCAGGCGGCGGAGCGCGGCGCGGTCGAGCTCGCCGGCAGAGGTCAGGACGGCCTTCCCGAACCGCTTCACGATCTGCTTGAACACCTCGGTGCCGGGGCGCTGGAGGTCGCGCACCACCTCGTCGGCGTCCACGATCCCGGCGCCCCATTGCCGGAAGAGCGCCACGACCGAGGACTTGCCGGCGGCGATGTTGCCGGTGAGGGCGACGATCACAGGAGCGCCCGCTGGTCTTCGTCGGCGCTCGGCACCCGGTGGCAGTGCCGGCAGCGGGCCTCGTAGCTCTCGCGGCCGCCGACCATGATGGTGGGGGAGTCGTAGCGGGCTGGCTTGCCGTCGATGAGCCGCTGGTTGCGGCAGGCCTCGTCTCCGCAGACCACGCAGATGGCACGGAGCTTGGTCACCTGCTCGGCTACCGCCATGAGGGAGCCCATCGGCCCGAACGGCTCGCCGCGGAAATCGGTGTCGGTGCCCGCCAGCACCACCCGCACGCCGCGGTTGGCCAGGGCGGTCGTGACGGTCACGATGTCATCGTCGAGGAACTGGGCCTCGTCGATGGCTACCATCTCGGAATCGGGACTGACCTGCCGGAAGATCTCGGCGGCGGTGTCCACCGGCGTGGCGTCGATTTCGAGGCCGTCGTGGCTGCTGACCCGATAGAGACCGGCGTAGCGGGCGTCGAGGTGGGACTTGAAGACTTCCACGCGGCGGCGGGCGATGATGGCGCGCCGGACCCGGCGGATCAGTTCCTCGCTCTTGCCGCTGAACATGACCCCGCTGATGACTTCGATTGAACCGGGTCGGCTTCCGTGGAACATCCGGGCGGTCTCCACAAGCGGGGGACGCTGAGGTTAGCGCGCAGAGGGGGTGCGGTCAAGCGCACGAGAGTCGCGCAGCCGATTGCGCGGTCTTGCGGCGCCGGAGTCTGGCGCGCCATATTGCCGCCGCCCCCAATTCCCGCCGATGCCGTCGAAGGAGCCCAGCGTGAAGAAGTCGGAACTCGTGGCCGCAGCCGCCAAGCGGCTCGACCTGTCCAAGGCGCGGGCGGGTGAGGTGGTCGATGCGTTCTTCGGGACCGAAGGGATCGTGGCGGGAGAGCTGCGAAAGGGAAACACTGTTCAGATTTCGGGGTTCGGGAGCTTCGAACCCCGTCAGCGCGGCGCCCGGAACGGCCGCGACCCGAAAACCGGGAAGTCCATCTCCATCCGGGCGTCCGTTGTCCCGGCCTTTCGGCCGGGTAGCGCACTCAAGGCGCTCGTGAACCGCCGGAAGTAGGGGCCCGCCGCTTCGGGGGCGCCGTAATCGGCCCCCGGTCCACCTTGGCCATGATCTTCTTGTTCCGCACCGTCCGCCCGTCCATCCC
>CAYUOK010000120.1:0-4397 GCA_964446395.1 uncultured Gemmatimonadaceae bacterium
GGCCGGCCGGCGGAGTCGGTGCGGGCCGTGCAGGCGTTCGTGCAGCGCGTCGAGGCCGCCGCGGACGCCCGGCACGCCGAGCCCGACGTCGCGCTCGCGCGCGAGGTGCTGGAGGGCGCCGCGCCTCGCGCACCGCGCCCCGCCGCGGGCGTCCGCACGAGCGGCGTGGGGGCGAGCGGGTTCCGCAGTCCTGAGAAGGCACTGTGGGAGTGGCCGGACATCGGTGAGCGCCTGATCGAGGAGTGGCGCTGATGGCCATCAAGGGCAGCCTGAAGGAGGCCAGCCTCCCCGACGTCATCCAGCTCCTGGCGCTTGGCCGGAAGACCGGGTGCCTGGCGGTCGCGGACCGCCAGAACTTCGGGTACACCTACTTCGACGACGGCCGGATCATCTTCGCCTCGATCGTCAACCGGCGGGACCGCCTCGGCGACCTGCTGGTCCGGAACGGCCGGATCTCGGACGCCCAGCTCCGGGCCGCGGTGGACCGCCAGGCCGGCGACCGGGACCGGAAGCTCGGCGAAATCCTGGTCGAGCTCGGGCACATCACCCGGGCGGAGCTGGAAGAGCACATCCGGGTGCAGGTGGAGGAGGCGGTGTATTACCTGTTCACCTGGAGCAGCGGCACCTTCAACTTCGAGGCGGGCGTCCGTCCGGAGCGGGAGGACTTCCTCGTGTCCATCAACCCGGAGTCGCTCCTGCTGGAGGGGGCCCGCCGGGTGGACGAGTGGAGCCTCATCGCCAAGAAGATTCCCTCGCTTGACATCGTCTTCGAGGCCGACCAGGCCCGACTGCATGCCGCGGGGGTCCGGCTGAGCGACGAACAGGAGGTCATCCTTCCGCTCCTCAACGGGCGAAACGACGTCCAGGACGTCGTGGACGCCTCGGGCCTCGTCGAGTTCGAGGTCGGGAAGGCCATCTACGGCCTCCTGTCCGCGGGGTTCGTCCGCCGGGTCGGCACGTCGGCCACGCAGCAATCGGAGCGGGTCAGCGACGCCCGGGTCGAGGAGCACCGCAACCTCGGCATCGCGTTCTACAAGACCGGCATGTTCGACGAGGCCGAGCGCGAGTTCCGGCGCGTCGCGGAGCTGCGCCCGGCGGAGGGCAACGCCGCCTTCTTCCTGGGGCTCATCGCGCTGCGGCAGGCGCGATGGGGTGACGCGGTCGAGGCGTTTCGCGCCGCGGTGGAGCAGGCCGGCGCACGCCCCGCCGCCCTCCACAACCTGGCGCTCGCGCTGGAACGGATGGGTCGCCTCGCCGAGGCGGAGGCGGCCGGCGCCGAGGCCGTCTCGCGCGCGCGCGAGGACGCCCGACCGATGCTGCTCTGGGGTATTGTCGCCCTGAAGCGCGAGGACGCGGAGGTCGCGGAGGGGCGGCTCACCAAAGCCCGCGAGCTCTTCGGAACCAAGCCGGTGCCCCCGCTCTGGTTCTGGGCGGCCGCGCTCGCGGCCGGATCGGCCGGGGACATGGCGCGCGGGGTCGCCCTCGCGCGCGAGGGTCTCGCCGCATGGCCGCATCATCCGGTGCTCCGGAACAACCTGGCGGTCCTGCTGGAGGCCACCGGTGACCTCGCGGAGGCCGAGCGGGTCCTCCGCGCCGCGCTGGCCGAGGAGCCGAGCCTCCCGCAGCTCTCCAAGAACCTCGGGGACCTGCACTACCGCGCCGGGCGGTACGAGGACGCCCAGGCGGCGTTCGATCGCGCCGCCAAGCTGGCCCCCGATCTTGGCGACGACCTCTATTTCAAGCTGGGCAACCTTGCCTTTCGCCAGCGGGACCGGGACCGCGCGCGTGACTGCTGGCGGCGCGCGGCGGAGCTCAACCCCGGGCACCAGCTGGCGCGATCCAATCTCGAGATCCTGGACGTGCCCGCGTGATCGTGGACGACGAGGAAGGCTTCAAGGCGCTCACGCGCCGCGTGTCCCGGGAGGCCGGGCTCACGCTCGACGCGTACAAGGACAAGTGCCTCCGGCGGCGCCTCCTCGTGCGGATGCGCGCGTGCAGCGTGCACACCTACGCGGAGTACATGAGCGTGCTCGACCGGAAGCCGGAGGAGTGGGAGAAGCTCAAGGACGCGCTCACCATCAATGTGACGCGCTTCTACCGGAACTCCGAGACGTGGGACCGGCTGCGGCAGGAGCTCCTGCCGCAGCTCCTGCAGGCCAGGAACGGCCGGCTGGCGGCGTGGAGCGCCGGCTGCTCCTCGGGCGAGGAGCCCTACACGATCGCGATGCTCTGCGCCGAGGCCGCCGCGGCTGCCGGCCATGCGGCGTGGACGGAGCGGGTGCGGATCACGGCCACCGACATCGACCGGGAAAGCCTCGAGCGGGCGCGCAACGCGGTGTACCCCCAGGCCTCCTTCCTCGAGGCGCCCGCGTGGATCACCGAGAAGTACTGCGAGCGCGAGGGCGAGTCGTGGCGGGTGCGCGAGGATATCCGGCGCATGGTGACCATCACGCGGCTCGACCTGACGCGGGAGGCGATCCCGGCCGCCGCGTACGACCTCATCTTCTGCCGCAACGTTGTCATCTACTTCGACCGCCCGATGCAGGAGCGGCTCTTCGCCCAGTTCGCGGATGCGCTCCTGCCCGGCGGCATCCTCGTGCTCGGCAAGGTGGAGACGCTGCTCGGCGTCGCGCGCGAAAAGCTGACGCTCGTGGACGCTCGTGAACGGATCTTCCGGAGGGCGGCATGAGCGGCGGCGAAATCCTGGTCCACGTGGCGGAATTCAAGGTCGGCGGGGCGGGGGACGTCTTGCTCACGATCGGGCTGGGCAGCTGCGTGGCGGTGGCGCTCCACGACCCCGGGGCGCGGATCGGCGGGCTCGCGCACATCCTGCTGCCCTCGCCGGCCCTGAGCCGTCGGGACCAGAGTCCCGGCAAGTTTCCCCAGACCGCCATCCCGCTGCTCATGCAGGACATGGTCGCCCGGGGGGCGGCGGCGTCCCGGATCACCGCCCGGATCGCCGGGGGCGCGTCCATGTTCGGCAACCTGCAGCCGGCGGGGACGATCCAGATGGGCGAGCGCAACCTGGTCGCGGTGCGCGCGGCGCTCACCCACCACTCCGTCCCGCTGGTGGGAAGCGCGGTGGGCGGCGACTTCGGCCGGACGGTGCGCCTCTACGTGGGGGATGGGCGGATGGAAGTCTCCACGGTCCGCCAGGGAGTGACGCATCTCTAGCCTCCCGACGGTGCTGGTCGTCGACGACAGCGCCCTCATCCGCCGCCTGCTCACCGAGATCATCGACGGCTCCGGGGAGTTCCGCGTCGTGACCACGGCGCGCAACGGCCTCGACGCGCTCCGCAAGGTGCACGAGTACCAGCCCGACCTGGTGACGATGGACCTCGAGATGCCGGAACTCGACGGCCTCGGCGCCATCGGCTACCTGATGTCGGAAGCCCCGCGTCCCGTGGTGGTCGTGAGTTCGTACGCCGGCCCCGGCACCGCGGGAGCGATCCGCGCGCTCGAGCTCGGGGCGGTGGAGCTGGTGGCCAAGGAGGCGGGTCGTGACGAGGCCACGCGGGACCGGTTCGCGGCGCGGCTGCTCGAGGCGCTCCGCGCCGCCCGCGCCGCCGACATCCATCGCCTGCCGGTGCTGGCCCGGCCGAACCGTCCGGGCTTGCCCGCGGCGCAATTCGCCCTTCCGGGGCGGGCGCGCTTCTGCGTCGCCGTCGCCGCGTCCACCGGCGGCCCGCGCGCGCTCGCCGAGGTGGTGCCCCGGATCGCCCGCGGGCATCACGCGGCCGTCGTGATCGTCCAGCACATGCCGCCCCGGTTCACCCGGAGCCTGGCGGAGCGGCTCTCGGCGCAGAGCGAGCTGTCGGTGGTCGAGGCGGAGCACGGCGCGCCGCTCGTGTCGGACACCGCCTACATTGCGCCGGGGGATTATCATATGCGAGTCGTCGAGGCGCCGGACGGCCTCGCGGTCGCGCTCGACCAGGGGCCGCCGCTCTGGGGGGTGCGCCCCGCCGCCGATCCGCTGTTCCGGTCGGTCGCCGCCCTGTTCGGCCGCCGTGCCATCGGGGTCGTGCTCACCGGGCTCGGCCGCGACGGCGCCGAGGGACTCCGGCAGCTTCACGACGCGGGGGGAACGGGCATCGCCCAGGATCGTGAGAGCTCGACGATCTTCGGCATGCCAAAAGAGGCGCAGGCCGCCGGCGGCGCGGACCTGGTGCTGCCGGTCTCCCAGGTGGGCTCACGGGTGTCCGAGCTGCTGGCAAGGATGAACGAGGCATGAGCACCACGGGAACCTGCCAGTACCTGCTCGTGCGTGCAGGAGGCCGAGAGGTGGGCCTCGAGGTGGCGGAGGTGCTGGAGGTCGTGGATCTCGCCGCCACCTTCGCCGTGCCATCCACCGACGCGGCGGTGCGCGGCGTCGTCGCCGTCCGCGAGCGGCTGGTCCC
>CAYUOK010000121.1:0-4370 GCA_964446395.1 uncultured Gemmatimonadaceae bacterium
CCCATCCGCTACGTGAGCGTGGGGACGCGGCGGGACCAGATCATCGAGGTGTAGTACCTAGCTGATGCGGTTCTTCTCGTAGCGCAGGTTGCGGGGCGCGAACCACCAGCCGTAGGCCCGGGTGACCGGCTGCCCGTTGTTGACCCGCGGGTCGGTGGGGTCGGACTGCAGCCAGGCGAAGACGCGCACCGCCAGGATGTCGTCCCAGTCGTTGTCGCCGTTGCCGTCCAGCGGATTGGCGGTGGTGGCCTCGGTGCCGTCGCTGAACACCAACCGCACCCGGATGCTGTCGACGCCGGTGGCGATGAGTTCGCCCCGCGACGTGCCGTTCGCGTTCAGTGCTTCCGCCCGCATCAGGTTCCCGTTCTCCACCCAATACGACACGAACTTCAGCTTGGTGACCGCGACGCCGTTGTTCGGCAGCGTGAGTCCCCGCGCGTACGCGGCCTCGTGCTGCAGCAGGACGGTGTCGGGACGGAAGGTCACCGACGCGATGGCGCCGCTCCGGTTCACACCGGTGACCTGGATCAGGCGCCGCTCGTTGTTCGCCTGCAGCAGGGCCAGGTCATTGGCCGCGAGGTCCCACGCCACGGTGTCCAGGTCCACGCAGTAGGTACCGCAGCTCCCGGTGGCGGGGGCCAGCGGCGCGCCGCCGTACTGAAAGGTGTGCGGGGCGGCGGCGGTGTCGTTCACGTACGGGACGCTCAGGATGACGATCGTGTCGCTGCGGACCGAGAGGCTGCCGAACTGGACGCTGGACGCGATGCCCACCCCGGTCTCGGAGAGGTCGCGGTTCAGCGCCTCGTTGATGAAGCGTGCGTTGCGCTCGAGGCCCTCCCGCATCCGGCCCCCGGCCAGGCCACGCCACGTGGAGGCGACCACGGCGGTGGCCGTCGCCAGGACGACCAGCCCGACGATCATGGCGATCATCAGTTCGACGAGGGTGAAGCCGGCCCGGCCGGCGGAGAGACGCAGACGCATGGGGATCACCGGTAGATGAGGGTGATGAGCTGGATGGGCTGCGGGCCGCGCGGGTAGGTCACGCTGCAGGTGGCCCGGTAGAGGTTGTTGCCGAGATCCTCGACCGTGAGGGAGCGCTGGTACTTGCCGCCCCCGGTGGCGGTCCCGGTCTCGTCCACCGCGGTCGCGCCCTCCGAGGTGGGCACGGCGGTGCGGCTCCGGACTTCCTCGACGTAGTTGCGCGCGATGCTGAGGGCGATGTCGCGCTGGGCGCTGGTGGCCTGGGCGCGGACCAGCATGGCCTGCGACCGTCCGAGGGCCAGGATCCCGATGCTCAGGATGGCCACGGCCACGATGACCGAGATGAGGGTGAACCCTGCTTCGCCGTTCCGCTTCATCGCCAATACCCTCCCTCGGAAGTCCAGAACCGGACGCCGCCGGCGCCGGAGACGGTCACCGCGGCCACGGCGGCCGTGTCACCCGCGAACTGCACGTAGACGACGCCCCGGGTGCCGAACGGGGTGGAGAGGCCCCGGCCGTCGAAATCGACCTGCGGCGTGGGGAAGGTGATTGCCCCGCCGCCCGCGAAGTCGGTGATGTCCGCCTGCCCGGCCCGTCCGAACGTGGCGCCGGCCGGGAGGACCCGCGTGCCGAAGGCATGGAGCGAGTCGCGTTCGGCGTTCGTTTCGCCGATGGCGCCGTCGCGGTCGAAGTCGAGGTACCCGGTGTAGGAGTTCGCGACCGTGTTGAAGACCACGCGGACCGTGGCGCGGTGGGCCATCGCCTTGGAGCGGGCCACCTCGAGATCGGCGGCCAGCTGGCTGGCCGCCTGCCTCGCCTTCGTCTTCTCCGACACCCGGAACCGGGGCACCGCGATCATCATGGCGATCCCCATGACGACGATCACGATGACCATCTCGATGAGCGTGAACCCCGCCCGCGCGGCGCGTCGCATGGGGGCCATCCTAGAACACCGGCCGGAACGACGTCTGGACCACGCTGCCCACCACCGGGGTGCCCGGGGGCAGGTTGTTGGGGTCGCGGAAGCGCAGGTCGAAGCGCCAGTCGCGCGACGGCGCCTGGTAGTAGGTCGTCCAGCTCCAGCGGCGGCGGGCGGCGTACCGGCTCTGGAAGAGCGACACCAGCGAGCCGCGGTAGATCATCGGGTCGCTGCTCCAGTCCTCGATGAACCGGGGGAAGTTCTCCAGCCCGCCGCCGTAGTTGGAGGTGCTGGCCACGGCGGGCGGCGGGGTGGTCACCACGCAGCCGCTGCGCTGCCAGTCGCACGGGGTGGCCGAGTGGCCGGCGGCGATGGCGGCGTACACCGACATGGTGGTGTTCACGTTCGTCACCGGCGGCGAGGTCCAGTTGGTGCCCGGGACGTGCGCGCCGACCGCGTGGGCGGCATCGGTCCAGACCGGTGAGAGGAAGGTGATGGCGTCCGCGATGAACGAGGCCGGCTGCCAGCCCACCGTGTTGAAGTTGCCCCAGATGTACATCGGCCGGTCGGTCGCGACGGTCACCGGCCAGAGCAGCGTCGAGCCGTTCGAGATCCGGACCACCGGATAGTCCCGGAGCACGTTGCCGGCGTTCACGTTGGTGAAGGTGACGTACACGATGTGGTAGTCCCGGGCCGAGTTGCCGTTCGCCCAGGTCTGGAGCGCGCCCATGTTGATGTTGAAGACGTCGGCGCCGATGTTCTCGCGGCCGTCCCAGAAGGCGTCGTCGTTGCCGGAGAAGATGAGGGCGCAGTTCGCCGCCGTCGGGAGCGGCGAGCCGATAATGGTCAGGCCGGCGCAGGTGTTCACGTTGTTCAGCTGGGCCATGTCCACCGTGATGTGGGCGGTCGCCTTCCAGGCGAACTTCACGGCGCGGGTGTCGGCGTCGTCGCCCCCGCTCCGCGGGTTGATCAACTCGATCGGATCCATGCCGGAGGGAAGCGGCAGCCGCAGGGGCTGCACGCCGCTCACGCCGGTCATGACCCGCCCGTTGAACAGGGTGTTGCTGGCGGTCACGAACGACTGCCCCGGGTTGCTCCGGCTGTCGAAGTTGAGCGTCCGCGCCACGCCGGCCGCGTCGTCGATGCGGACGTTGGGCTGCCGGTAGTTCGTGTTCTTTCGCTGCCAGAAGAGGCTGTCCGGCGTGGTGATCAGGTCGTGAAAGTTGGTGTAATTGGTGCTGCCGGGGGTGAGGTACAGGTTGGCGTTGGTGTGCACCCAGCCGGCGAATTCCATCGTGGGGCCGTTGTGGATTTCCAGGTCTTCGTTGTAGAACACGCCGAACTGGAAGAGCGGGATCGACTGCGCGTTGGCCGTCACCACCACCTCCGCGCGGTTGTTGGCCGGATCGGTCGCGGTGATGCCGATGTCGATCTGCTGGTTCAGCCCGACCAGCCCGCTGAACGGCCCGTAGGTGATGGTCCGCGGCACCGTGGCCCCGACGGCCGTCACCGTCGGCGTGGCGAAGGTGAAGCCGCTCAAGGAGGGCAGGGTGATGGACGCGAGGTCCGCCGAGCTCAGGATGCCGTCGGTCATGTTCTGGGCCAGCTGCGAGATGACCGCGTCGGCGCCGGCCTCGGCGGCGTAGGTCACCCGCGTGCCCCGGTAGTCCACGCTGCCGGCCCGCTGCACCATGACGTATCCGGCCACCGAAGCGCCCACGAGGAGCGAAATGAGCACCAGCACGATGAGCGTGGCCTCGAGCGCGAAGCCGCGTCGGTCGGCCAGGATGGCGGCGGTCCGGCTCCGGGCCGGCGGGGGGCACTGATGGCGCATGTCTAACTCCTGCGTCGGGTCATTGGATCGGGTTCTTGGCCACAGGGGTGGCCTGACCGCCGCCTGAGGAGCAATTCGGGTGCCGATCAGCGGGTTATTCCTAAGGTGATGTGACAGATAGAGATAGCCGTCCGTCCGCGCAGCGGGCGCGCGCAATTGGAGACCGATCGCGCTGCGGATTGCGTGCAAGGTCTTGCATAGAACCTGTTGCTTGTCGCTCCCCTCCGCCCCATCTATTATCCCCGCGTATCGAGACTCCTCACCTTTCTTCCTTCCCTGTGAGCCGGCAGATGGCCGACACCACCCTCATGGACAAGCTCGTGTCGCTCTGCAAGCGGCGCGGATTCGTCTTCCAGTCGTCCGAGATCTACGGTGGCCTCGGCTCCGTGTGGGACTACGGCCCGCTGGGCGTCGAGCTCAAGAAGAACGTCAAGGACCGCTGGTGGCGGGCCATGGTCCACGCCCGCGATGACATCGAGGGCCTCGACGCCGCCATCCTGATGCACCCGAAGGTGTGGGAGGCCTCCGGGCACGTGGCCGGCTTCACCGACCCGCTGGTGGACTGCAAGACCTGCAAGGCACGCTTCCGGGCCGACAAGATCCAGGACGCGCAGTGCCCGCAGAAGCCGAGCAAGC
>CAYUOK010000122.1:0-4296 GCA_964446395.1 uncultured Gemmatimonadaceae bacterium
AGGATCCGGTCGCTCTTCCGGAAGAAGGGCCCGTAGAGCTGGGACATCACCTCGCGGGCGCGGTCGTCTTCCACCCCCACGACCACGCGGTCGGGGTGCATGAAGTCCTCGACCGCCGCCCCCTCCTTCAGGAACTCGGGATTCGCGCACAGCGAGAAGGGCACCTTCGACTCCGCGCGAATCACGCGGCGCACCCGCTCCGCGGTGCCCACCGGCACGGTGGACTTGGTGGCGATCACCTTGGGCCCGTTCAGGTGCTGGCCGATGACGCGGGCCACGTCGAGCACATGGTGGAGGTCCGCGGAGCCGTCCTCGCCGGCCGGCGTCCCCACGGCGATGAACACCACCTCCGCGCGCTCCACCGCCGCCCCGATGTCGGTGGTGAACGCCAGGCGCCCCTCCTCCTGGTTGCGGCGCACCAGCGGCTCCAGCCCCGGCTCGTAGATCGGGAGCTCGTTCCGGCGCAGGCCGGCCACCTTGCCTTCGTCCACGTCGGCGCAGACCACGTCGTTGCCGGTCTCGGCGAAGCAGGCCCCGGCCACCAGGCCCACGTACCCGCTCCCGACGACGGTCACCCGCACGGCCGCTCAGTCCCTCGGCATGACGTGACGGGTGTCCACCACGAGTCGCGCATGCTTCTTGACCATCCCGTAGTCCATCGCGGTGTGGTCGGTCACCACCATGACGCAATCGGCCGCCTTCAGCCGCTCCACCGTGAGCGGGACCGAGTGCACCGTCTTCCCGTCTTCCAGGTAGCTCGCCACGTGCGGATCGTGGAACTCCACGTGGGCGCCCTGCTGCTCGAGCAGCTTGATGATGTCGAGCGCCGGGCTCTCCCGGAGGTCGTCGATGTCCCGCTTGTAGGCGACGCCGAGGATCAGGATCTTGCTGCCCCGCACCGAGCGGCTCACGCCGTTCAGGGCGTCGGCCACCTTCCGGACCCAGAACATCGGCATCTCGGTGTTGACCTCGCCCGCCAGGTCGATGAACCGGGTCTTGTAGTTGAGCCCGCGCATCTTCCACGCGAGGTAGTGCGGGTCGATCGGGATGCAGTGCCCGCCGAGGCCGGGGCCGGGCAGGAACTTCATGAAGCCGAACGGCTTCGTCGCCGCCGCCTCGATGACCTCCCAGACGTCCACGCCGAGCTTGTCACATACGATGGCGGTCTCGTTCACGAGGCCGATGTTCACGCTGCGGAAGGTGTTCTCGAGGATCTTGACCAGTTCGGCCGCCTCCGGCGACGAGACGGGGACCAGCGTGTCGATGGCGGGCTGGTAGAGCGCCTCGGTGACCTTCAGGCAGTCGGGGGTGATGCCCCCGATGACCTTGGGCGTGTTCCGGGTGCCGTACACCGGGTTCCCCGGGTCCACGCGCTCGGGGCTGAACGACAGGAAGAAGTCGGTCCCGACCTTGAGCCCGGTGCTCTCGAGCGCGGGCAGCATCAGCTCCCGCGTCGTGCCGGGGTAGGTGGTGCTCTCCAGGATGACCGCCTGCCCCTTCCGCAGGGTCCGGCGCACCGACTCGGTGGAGGCCTGGATGTAGCTGACGTCCGGGTCCTTGAACTTCGAGAGCGGCGTCGGTACGCAGATCGAGATGGCGTCGGGCTCGCCGAGCCGGCCGAGGTCGGTGGTGGCCTCGAACCGACCGTTCGCCAGGACCTCCTGCAGCGCGGCGTCGGAGATGTCCTTGACGTGCGAGCGGCCGGCGTTGAGGCCCTCGACGACCTTCGGCAGGATGTCGAAACCGAGCACCTTGTACCCGGCGCGGGCGAGTTCGATGACGAGGGGCAGCCCGACGTAGCCGAGCCCGACGACGCCGAAGAGCGCCTCGCGGCGCTCCGCCTTCTTGATCAGGGCCTGTGCGGTGGTCATGGTCATCCCTGGTAAAACTCCCGGACGGCCGCGATGACCGCGTCCGTGTGCGCAGAGGTGAGTTCAGGATAGATCGGCAGCGAGACCACCTCGGCCGTGGCCCGCTCCGTGATCGGGAGCGCCCCGGCGCGGACCCCGAGGTACTCGAAGCAGGGCTGGAGGTGGAGCGCGAGCGGGTAGTACACCTTGTGCCCGATCCCGCGGGACTTGAGGTGCGCCAGCAGCGCCTCACGCCGTTCGGCGCGGATCGTGTACTGGTGGAAGATGTGCTCGTTGGCCGGGTCCACCGGCGGCGGGGTCACACCCGGGACCCCGGCGAAGGCCGCCGTGTACAGCGCGGCGAGTTCCCGCCGCCGCGCGCCCCACGCCGCCAGGTAGGGGAACTTGGCCAGCAGCACCGCCGCCTGGATGGAGTCAAGCCGGCTGTTGAGGCCGACTTCGTCGTGGTAGTACTCCCGCGCGCCACCGTGGAGCCGCTCCCGGCGGAGCCGGTCGGCCAGGGTGTCGTCCTGGGCCACCATCATGCCGCCGTCGCCCCAGGCGCCGAGGTTCTTGGTCGGGAAGAAGGAGAACGAACCGACCGTCCCCATTTCCCCCGCGGCCCGCCATTGCCCATCCACCTTCCGCCGGGCCCCGATCGCCTGCGCGGCGTCCTCGATCAGCATCAGGCCGTGCTTCTTCGCGAGCGCCGCCAGCGCGCCGACGTCCGCCATCTGCCCGAAGATGTGCACCAGCACGATGGCGCGGGTCCGGGGCGTGATGGCGGCCTCGACCGCGGCCGGATCGACGTTGAACGTGCCGGGCTCGATGTCGGCGAAGACGGGGCGTCCACCGGCGTTGTGGATGGCACCCGCGGTGGCGAAGAAGGTGAAGGCGGGGGCGATGACCTCGTCTCCCGGCTTCAGGCCGAGCGCGCGGAGGGGAATCAGCAGGGCGTCGGTGCCACTCGCGCAGGCGATCCCGTGCTTGGCGCCCGACAGCCGCGCCACCTGGGCCTCGAGTTGGGCCACCTCCGGCCCCATGATGAAGCCCTGGCGTTCGATGACGCTCATGACGGCTGGCAGGACAGCGTCCTTGATGCCCTGGTGCTGGGCGACGAGATCAAGCAGCGGGACGTTCACTGGACGAGCCCTCGAAAGGCGGGTGGCACGGCCACCAGCCGGTAGGACAGCTATAACCTACGATAACCAATAAAGTTAGCCCTGCTGGGTGGGAGAATCAACGCGGCGCAGCAGCCCCCCGTCCTCGCGGTATCGAGCCCCGCAGGCGCCACAGGCGGCCGCCCCCTCGACCAGGGCCAGCCGCACCCCGCACTGGCACATCCAGCCGATCCGGCGGGCCGGCATCCCGACCACGAGGGCGTAGTCAGGCACCTCTCCCCGGACCACCGCCCCGGCCCCGACGAAGGAGTAGGCCCCGAGGGTGCTCCCGCAGATGATCGTGGCGTTGGCCCCGATCGTGGCGCCGCGCCGCACGAGCGTCGGCATGTACTCGGCCTTCCGCGACACGTGGCTCCGGGGATTGATCACGTTGGTGAAGACGCAACTGGGGCCGCAGAAGACGTCGTCCTCGAGCTCCACCCCTTCGTAGATCGAGACGTTGTTCTGGATCTTCACGTTGTTCCCGATCCGGGTCCGGGGCATCACGACGACGTTCTGCCCCAGGTTGCATCTCTCCCCGATCACCGCGCCGGGCATCACGTGGCTGAAGTGCCAGATCCTGGTGCCGGCGCCGACGACGGCGCCGTCGTCGACGTAGCTCGATTCATGGACGAAGTAGTCGGGCATGGAGCCGTCCGTCAGCGGGGGGGAGGAAGGTGGTCGGCGCCGCCGTCAGGGCGGATGAGCTTCACTTCGGTTTCCAGGCCGGCCCCGAACCGCTCGTGGACGACGGCCTGGGCGTGGCGGATGAGCGCGCGCACGTCCGCGGCGGCCGCGCCGCCGACGTTCACGAAATAGTTGGCGTGCTTCGGCGAGATCTCGGCGCCACCCACACGGTATCCCTTCAGCCCCGCCGCCTCGATCAACTGCCCCGCCGTCCGGGGACCCCCCTCCCGATGCCAGGAGGCGCCACCGGGATTCCGGAATACGCTCCCGCAGCAGGGCTGGTTGAACGGGGTTCCCTCGGAGCGCCACCGGAACAGCTCGGCCAGCTCCGCCTCGATGACCGCCGGGTCCTCGGGACGGAGACGGACGGTGGCCTCCAGCACCACCTGCCCCGCGAGCCCGCTCTGCCGGTAGGCGAAGGGGATGTCGGCGCGGGGGAGTACGGCGTCGCGCCCGGCCTCGTCCACGACCAGGACCGACTCCACGAAGTCCGACCACTCGGCGCCGTGACAGCCGGCGTTCATGTAGACGCCGCCGCCTGCCGTGCCCGGCACGCCCACGAACTTGTGCAGCCCGAACCACCCGCCGGCCGCCGTGCG
>CAYUOK010000123.1:0-4293 GCA_964446395.1 uncultured Gemmatimonadaceae bacterium
CGACCTGCTGGCCGGCGGGTACGTGATGCTGCAGAAGGGGAAGAAGAACTACGCGCTACTACGGGCGGGGCAGCGGGGCAGCGGGGCCGCGGGGCGGTAAACGTCACCGCGGGCGTCATCGGGGTGGGCGCATGCCCACCCCTGGCCCCACGGGTTCGCAATTTTGGCCCCAGAAGGTGAGCTCCGACTTCTGTCCATGACTCTGCGAGGAGATGGCCAACCGAGCCGTTCCATTCATCCTGCACCGATGTGCGAGCCTTCAAGATAGGGGTGGGCGTGAGCCCACCCCGAGGTCCGCCCGCCTACACCCGATCCAGCATCTCCGTCACCCGCGCCATCTCGTCCGCCGTGTTGAACAGGTGCGGGCTCAGCCGGATGGCGCCCTCGCGCACGCTCGCCACCACGCCCTGCGCGCGGATCGCCTTGTAGGCCTCCGCCGGCTCCGGCACCTTCACGCAGACGCTGGCCGACCGACCATCACCAGCGTGTCGTCCGCCGCCTCGTCGTCCTCGGCGGCTTGGCCCCGAGCAGGCCGAACACCCCGCGCACCAGCTCCCGGCCGACCGTCCGCCCCACCGTGGCCGCCAGGCTCCCCAGCAGCGCCCCACCCAGCACCTTCGACGTCTTCGACGCCGCGGTCGGTCTCGCGGGCGTGGCAGGCGCCGCCGGCGCTTCCATTTCGGCGGTCTTCTCGATTCGCTTCGCCAACATCTCGCGCGCGCTCTCCCGGTCCACCGACTGGCCATACTCCGCCAACAGGTCGGAAGTCCGGATGTCGGCCTGCAATTCCTCCGGCGTGAGCGGCGCCATGCGGGATGCCGGCGGAATCAGCCGCACCGCGACCACCGGCGTCGGGACGCCGCGGGGGTTGAGCGCCGTCACCACCGCCTCGCCGATCCCGAGTGAGGTGAGCGTTTCCTCGAGGTCGTAGAACGTCGTCTTGGGGAAGGTCCGCACCGTGGCGCGGAGCGCCGCATCGTCGTCAGGCGTATGGGCGCGGAGGGCGTGCTGCACCCGGTTGCCCAGCTGCGCCAGCACGTCCGACGGGACGTCCTTCGGCGTCTGGGTCACGAAGTAGACGCCCACGCCCTTGGAACGCACCAGCCGCACCACCTGCTCCACCTGTTCGAGGAAGGCCTTCGGCGCATCGTTGAAGAGCAGGTGCGCCTCGTCGAAGAAGAACACCAGCTTGGGCTTCGGCAGGTCCCCCGCCTCCGGCAGGTTCTGGAACAGCTCGGCGAGCAGCCACATCATGAACGTGGAGAAGAGCCGCGGCTTGTCCTGCACGTCGGACAGTTCCAGGCAGGTGACGACTCCGCGACCGTCGGACGTGCAGGTGAGGAGGTCGCGCACGTCGAACTCCGGCTCGCCGAAGAACGCTTCCGCCCCCTGCCCCTCCAGCTCGACCATCTTGCGGAGCAACACGCCGACCGTCGCCGGCGACATCCCACCGTATTCCGCGAGCGCCGGCTTCCCCTCGTCGCTGCTCAGGTACTGCAGGACGGCGCGGAGATCCCCGAAATCGAGCAGCGGCAGCCCCTGGTCGTCGCAGAACTTGAAGACCAGCGCGAGGACGCTGGTCTGGGTCTCGTTGAGCGACAGTACCTTGCCGAGCAGGAGCGGCCCGAACGAGCTCACGGTGGCGCGGAGCTGCACGCCGAGGCGGCCGGTGAGGCTCACGAACTCGACCGGGACGCCCGCTCCCTTCCAGTCCCATCCAACGCTCGTCGCCCGCTCGGCGATCCGCGGGTTCGACTCCCCCGGCATGGCCAGCCCCGACAGGTCCCCCTTGATGTCGGCCACGAACACCGGCACCCCCTGCGCGGAGAGCTGCTCGGCCAGGAGCTGGAGCGTCTTGGTCTTCCCCGTGCCCGTGGCGCCGGCCACCAGGCCGTGGCGATTCATCATGGCCAGCGGGATGCACACCTTCGGCGTGGGATGGACGGTCGCGCCTTCGAGGGCGGCGCCCAACGTGATGCTGGGTCCGTCGAAGCCATAGCCGGCTTGAAGTCCGTCGTGGAAGGAAGGCATCGCTCAGTTTCTCCTCTCGAGCATCTCCGTCACCCGCACCATCTCGTCCGCCGTGTTGAACAGGTGCGGGCTCAGCCGGATGGCGCCCTCCCGCACGCTCGCCACCACGCCCTGCGCGCGGATCGCCTTGTAGGCCTCCGCCGGCTCCGGCACCTTCACGCAGACGATGGCCGACCCGTGCTTCCCCACGGGCGACGAGATGGTGATCCCCCGCCGCGCCGCCCAGTCGAGCACCGGCGCGTGCACCTCGGCGACGTGCGCCGCAATGGCGGGGATGCCCACGTCGAGCAGGAGGCCGAGCGAAGTGTTGAATCCCGCGAAGTCCTGGAAGGGGAGGCTGATCATCTCGTAGCGCCGGGCGTCGTCGCGAAGGGTCGGATCGTAGTCCGTCAGCCGCGTGAAGTCGTCGGTGCCCTCGAACGCCATCCACCCCATCACGACCGGCTGCACCGCCGGTATCAATTCCTTCCGCACGTAGACGAACCCGCTGCCCCAGGGACTCAGCAGCCACTTCTGCCCGCCGCAGGAGAGGATGTCCACCGGCGTGGCCTGCAGGTCCACCGGCACGACGCCGAGCCCCTGGATGGCGTCCACCACGAGGAAGGTGTCGGTCTCGCGCGCGCGCTTCGAGAGCCGCGCCAGGTCCACCTTATAGCCGTTGCTGAACTGGACCAGTGACACCGCCAGCACCCGCACCCTCGGGTCGGCCATCCGCTCCACCAGGTGGTCCTCGTCGGGCCACCCCTCGGCCGTGACCGGGGTCAGCTCGAGCGTCACGCCCCGTTCGGAGAGGCGCATCCAGGGGTAGACGTTCGCCGGGAACTCCCGGTCGCTCGCCAGCACCACATCTCCGCGCTCCAGCGGCAGCCCGCGCGCGGCGACATTGAGCCCGTAGCTCGTGTTGAAGGCGAGCGCGATCTCCCCGGCGGTCACGTTGAGCAGGCGGGCCGTGAGCGCCCGCGCCTGGTCGAGCTCGGAGAAGAAGTCGTGGTCGGTCATCCGGTGAGGTGCCGCCCTGAGCGCGCCGTACTCGTCGAGCCGGCGGCGGGTCCGCTCCGGCAGCGGCCCGATGGAGGCGCTGTTCAGGTAGATCGCATCGGCGAGGGAGGGGAATTCCTCGCGTCGGATGGCCGCAAAGTCAGCGCTCACGTCGTCCCTACCGTTCGGTGCGGAGTTTGGGGTCGTACGCCTCGCGGAGGGTGTCGCCCACGAGGTTGAAGCCGAGGACGGCGAGGCCGATCGCGATGCCGGGGGCGAACGACACCCAGGGGGCCACGCGCAAGAGGTCCCGCCCGTCGGCCACCATCGCCCCCCAGCTCGGCGTCGGCGGCTGGGCCCCCAGCCCCACGAACGAGAGCGCCGCCTCGGCCATGATGGCGCCAGCCATCCCGAGGGTGGCCGCCACGATCACCTGGGCGCGCACGTTGGGGAGGAGGTGGCGGAAGAGGATCCTGCGGTCAGGCGCCCCCAGCGCCTGCGCGGCCAGCACGTACTCGGCGCCCTTGAGCACCAGCACCTGCCCGCGCACCAGCCGCGCCATCGCGGCCCATCCCACCACACCGATGACGACGAACACGACCGGCAGCGACGGGTTCACCGCCGCCGCGACCGCGATCAGGAGCAGCAGCGTGGGGAAGGCCAGGGTCACGTCGGCCAGGCGCATGATGAGCCCGTCCACCCGCCGGCCGTAGTACCCGGAGATGAGGCCGAGGGTGACGCCGAGGAGACTCGCCACCACCTGGCTGATAATGCCGACCGCCAGCGAAATCCGGGCGCCGTAGATGACCCGGGTCAGGACATCCCTGCCCTGCGTGTCGGTGCCCAGCGGGTGCGACCAGCTCGGCGGGAGGAGGTAGGCGGTGGCCGGGTCGCCCTGGTAGGGGCCGGACGGCGCCACGAGCGACGCCAGAAGCGCGGCTCCCACCACGAGGGCCACCAGCAGGAGGCCGAGCTGGAAGAAGCGGTCGGTTCGGAATCGTGAAAGGGACATCCCCGAAGCTAAGCCAACTGAGGAAGGAGAAAAAGGACTTGGGACTTGGAGGGGCGGAAAGCGAAAGGAGAAGGGAGGCGCTCCGACCAGATGCTACCTTTCGCCTTTCTCCTTCAACCCCTCCAAGTCCTTAAGTCCCTTTCTCCTTTCTACATTGTATTCTTCGTTCATGCACTCCTCCACCAGCTTCAGCCTCGTCCTCGGCGGCGGCGGCCTCAAGGGCCTCGCGCACATCGGCGCGCTGCAGGCGCTGGAGGAGGCGGGGCTGCGGC
>CAYUOK010000124.1:0-4291 GCA_964446395.1 uncultured Gemmatimonadaceae bacterium
AAGGCCACGGCGGAGCTGGTCGGCCGGACCTTCAAGGGGACGATCACGCTGGAGGTTCAAACCAAACCGTAGGGGCCGGCATCGAAGGTGGCACGAGCGTCACACCTGTCCCACCTTCCCGGAGGAACGACCATGCCGACCCCGCGACTCCTCGCCGTCCTGGCCCTGACCGCCGGCACCCTTGCCGCCGCCCCCACGCCTGCCCATGCCGGGCCGCCGTGGATCTCGATCGAACTGCCGGCCAATCCCCTCGACCCGACCACCCGCGGCGCCTTCCTGCTGGTGCACACCTTCCACCACCAGGCCGAAATGAGCGAAGCGCTCACCGGCCGGGCGGAGGGGATGGTGAACGGCCGCCGCCAGACGATCACCCTCACCTTCGAGAACACCTCGCGTGCGGGCGTGCGTGCGCTCAGGAAGTCCTGGCCCGACGGCGGGACCTGGGTGCTGGTCCTGAAGACCGGTCAGCACGGCGACGCCACCGCCCTGGTCGGCATCGGGGCCGACGGCACCGTCCGCTCGATCAACGTGCCGACCGAGACGCGCGGGAGTCACATCGTGCCGAGCGCAGTGTCGGCGGCGGACGTGGACGCGATGCTCGCGCGGATGGCGTCCGGCGACGGCGTACCGTCCGGTCCGCGCACCCTGGCGCTCGCGCTGGTCGGTCTCCTCGCACTCCCGGCCGGGGCGCTGGCGTTCCGCCGCCGTTAACCGCATCAGTCGCCAAGGCACGCCACCCCCTTGTCCGGGGGTGGCGTTCCTTTTTCCGCCGCTTGACGCGGCCTCCCGCGGACTCAACATTATGCCAGCCCCCTGACAATTCGTTCGTCAGCACTCCGCACACCACCGAGGCGTCTTGGACGACCCACTGCTCGAACGTTTGCGGCGGGCCCTGGCACCGGAGTTTGTACTGGACCGACGGCTCGCCGCCGGGGGGATGGGCATCGTCTACCGCGCCCGCGAGGTGGCACTCGACCGCCCCGTCGCGATCAAGGTGCTGCGCCCGGAGCTCGCCACCGCTGTCGCCCGCGAGCGCTTCCTCAGGGAGGCGCGGCTCCTCGCCCGCCTGCAGCACCCGAACGTCGTGCCGGTCCACCGTGCCGACGAGCGCGACGGCCTTCCCTTCTACGTGATGGACCTCATCGAAGGCCGGACCCTGGCTGACCGGCTGGCGAGTGGTCCCCTCCCCCGCGACGACCTCTACCGTCTCTCCCGCGACCTGCTCGAGGCGCTCGCCGCCTCCCACGCCGCCGGCATCGTCCACCGCGACGTGAAGCCGCACAACATCTTCCTCGTGGACAGTCGCGCCCTCCTCGGGGATTTCGGGATCTCGCACGACGCCGCGAGCGACGACTCCAGCATCACGGCGGAGGGAGCGCTGCTGGGCACCAGGGAGTACATGGCGCCCGAGCAGTTGCGCGGGGAATCGGCCACCGACCGCGCGGACCAGTATTCCGCCGCGGCGGTGCTGTTCGAGGCCGCCAGCGGCCGCCAGTGGAAGGCGCTCGACACGCCCGGCAAGGCGAACTGGCGCGGCGTGCCCGACGCGCTGGCGCGGGTACTGCGCCGGGCGCTGGCGGTGAGGCCCGAGGAGCGCTGGCCATCCATGCGGGTCATGCGTGTGGCGCTCGACAAGGCGCAGCACCGCCGAAGGCGACAGGCGGTACACGCGGCGCTGGCCGTCGGTGCGCTCTTCCTGGCCTTCAAGGGATGGACCGCGCTCTTCCCCCCTCCACCCCCGGCCAATCACCGGACGCTGGCCATCCTCCCCTTCACCACCGCCGGTACGACCGAGGACTCCCTCGGATACCTTGTCGCGCAGGCCACCTCCACGAACCTGTATCACTTTCCGGACCTGACGAAGGTGGCTCTCGACTCCTCGTCCAGCTGGCGACGAGCACACCCGGCCGCAGATGAGGCGGCCGCCCGGCAGGCGCTGGACGTCGACCGCGTGATCACCGGAGAAGTGGAGCGCCGCGGCGCCGGGATGAGCCTCCGGCTCCGCGTCACCGACTCCCTCGGCACGATGCGGCTTCCCACCATCGAGGTCACGGGAAAGGATGCCGATTTCTCGACATTGGGCGCCTCAGCTGCAGTTGCCATCGGCCTGAACCTCGGCCGCCGGCTCGGCACCGACGCCCAGAACCTCGCGAGCCGGAACCCCGAAGCGATCGGCCAGTTCGGACAGGGGGAGGCCCGCTTCGAGGAAGACGCCTGGCGCACTGCAGCGGATCACTACGCATCGGCCGTCGAGGCCGACTCCACCTTTGTACTGGCGCGGTGGCGTGAGCTCGTCGCCCGGATCTGGTCGAGGGACTTCTCCTGGGACTCGGCAATCGCACTCGGCGCCTGCTGTACGGACCAGCTCCCCGCCCTCGAGGCGGGGCTGGTCCGCGCGCTGAGCACCACCGACCTGCCCCGCCGTTTCGACATGTTCGACTCGCTGCACGACCGCTACTCCAATGACGGCATCCTGCCCTTGCTCTACGCCAGCGACCTCTTCCACAGGGGACCCCTGGTGGGTCGGGGGCTGCCGGAATCGCTGCGAATGTTCCAGGCGGCGATCGAGAGCAGCCCCGGGGGCACCCCCGCCCCGGCCTACGACCACATGGTGTGGGGCAAGACACGGCTCGGCGAGCGCGCGGAGGCGCGCCGCTGGCTGAAGGCGCGGAGACAGCTGAGGACCGACGCCGAAGGGGAGGACATCGCGCAGTTTCTTCAGCTCGGGTACGACCTCAGGTGGGTCTACTGGCGCGCAAAACTGAAGCTTTGGCTGCTCGGCCTTTTCGAGTCGGACGCCACGATCAGGAAGCTCGGCAATTTCTACCGGTTCAGCGCCACGTGGGACATCCCCCGCGGCCAGGACGCGGTGGGCGCCGTCATCGCATCGCGCCTGCTCGACACCGACCGGGCCAGCGGCCTGGAAGCGCAGGGGCTCGCGCGCCTCACGTGGGGACGCCTTGGCGAAGGGCTCCGCCTGATCGATTCGGCAGCACGGTACTTCAAGTCCGAGGAAGCGGAGCTCCAGCGCCACCAGTGGCGGCTCCTGCTCCCGCTGCTTGGCGCGGGGCGGTTCGCGGAAGCCGAAGAGGAATCGGCGCGGCGCTGGCTCGCGAGCCAGGCGACCGATGAACGGAATGGTGTGCGCGCCCAGTGGACCCTTGCGCTGGACGCGCTGCAGCGCGGCGACACCGCCGCGGTGCTCGGATGGATCGACACCCTCGCCCGGACTGGAGGCACTGACAGCTCGGCGGCGAGCATGGCCGTGCTCGTGCGGGCCATGCTCGACGGGGGGCGCGACCCGCACGGCGCCCTGGCAGCCACGGAGCCGTTGCGCCGATTCGACTCCCCGAGGCCGGGACAGGACATCTTCACGCGAAGCCTCCTCCACCTCTCGCGCGCGCGGTGGTTTGAGGCGGCGGGCGACCCCGAGGGAGCGCGCCGGGAGATCCTCTGGTACGAAAACTCGGATACCTTCCAGTTCCCCACCAGGGAGGCGCAGAAGATGGAGGTGGACGCGGTGGCAAGCGTGGCGGCGCGCGTGACCCGTGCGCGGCTGCTCCTCGCGGATGGAGAGTCCGCCGATGCCTGCCCCATGCTCCTACGGGTCCGGGAGTTGTGGACAAAGGCGGACCCCTCGCTGCAATCCTCGCGCGCCCAGGCCGACTCACTCTTCCGGGAGGGCTGCCGATGATCGCGCTCCGGCTGCTCGGCCCGGTGGCGCTGACGGTGGGCGGTGGGGAGCCGCCCCCCGAACTGCTCTGGAAGAAGAACCTCGCCCTGCTGGTGTACCTGGCGCTCTCTCCCCGGCAGACCCGGACCCGGGAGCACCTGACCGGACTTCTCTGGGGCGACAAGCCGGAATCCGCGGCTCGTCACTCCCTGAACGAGGCGCTGCGGGTGCTCCGCAAGGCGGTGGGGGATGGCGCGCTCGTCACCGACGCCACGTCGGTCAGGCTCGAGGCGGGCACGGTATCGATGGACCTCGACGCCTTCGCCCGACATGAAGCCGCCTCGGAATGGAGGCAGGCCGGGGCGCTCGTGGGAGGAGCACCGTTCGAAGGGTTCGCTGTGCCCGGGGAGTCGGCGTTCGAAGACTGGCTGACCGCCGAGCGGAGCCAGTGGGAGCGCCGCTCGGTGACGGCGCTCGCACAGGCGGCCGAGCAATCGCTCTCGATCGGGAACATCGCCGGCGGGGTCACGCTGGCGGAGCGCGCCATCAGCCTCGCGCCGACATCCAACCAGGCTGCGGCGGTGCTGCTCAAGGCGCTCGCGCTCTCCGGCAACCGGG
>CAYUOK010000125.1:0-4271 GCA_964446395.1 uncultured Gemmatimonadaceae bacterium
GTCTTGTAGTTGGCCAGGTCGGCGTGGGTGATGAGCCCGCCGCTCCGTTCCATTTCCGCCACGATCAGGTCGGCCGTCGTGCCGGTGTAGAAGCCGGCGGCGCCCTTGTCGCGGATCCGCTCCAGCGTCTTCCCCAGGTCCCGCTGCACCAGCGTGGTGCCGACCTCGGGCGGCTGGTCGTTCGGGAGGAACTGCGCGCGCGAGGCGGGGAAGAGGTAGAGCCGCGACATCTCACCGCCGATGGACCTGCGGCGGAACAGGTCCACCACGTAGCCCTCGTTGGCCAGCCGGATGGCGGGATCGATGACCTGCGCGAACGGCAGCCGCCCGAAGCGCTGGTGCATTTCGAGCAGTCCGGCAGGGGAGCCCGGCACCGCCGCCGCCAATGCGCCGGTCACGCTCAGGTCGTTCGGGTCGCCGTCGGGATCGAGGTACATGTCGCGGGAGGCGCCCGAGGGGGCCATCTCCCGGTAGTCGAGCGCGTAGGTGGCGCCCTTCGCCTCGCGGTAGACCAGGAATCCGCCGCCGCCGATGTTGCCGGCCTCGGGGTGCACCACCGCGAGCGCGAAGCCGACCGCCACCGCCGCGTCCACCGCGTTGCCGCCCGCCCGCAGGATGTCGAGCCCGACCTGGCTCGCGATCGGGCTGCCCGAGACGACGACGGCACTGTCGGCGTCGGTCACGATGGCCTTGCCGGCGAACTTCCACCCGTCCGCCACGCCCGAGGGCTGGGGACCGGCACAGGCGGGGAGACAGACCAGCAGCGCGACGGCGGAGTGGCGGAGGCGCACGGGGATCCTCTGTGGTGGGAAGTGCCCGGAGTGGAGGTTGCCCCGGAGCGAAAGGCTGACCTAATTTAGCGATATCTCTCCCGTGGCAAGTCGGCCTCCTCCTCACCCGGTCCAGGTGCCCCCGTGCGCGACCCCAGGCTCACCGAGCGGCGAAATCCGCGCACCGCGGCCATCGACACCGCGACCAGCCTCGAGATCGTGGACCTGATGTCGGCCGAGGACGCCGCCGTCCCCGCGGCGGTCGCGGCCGCGCGCGAGCCGATCGCCCGGACCATCGACCTGATCGAAGCCGCCTTCCGCGCCGGGGGGCGGCTCTTCTACGTCGGCGCGGGCACCAGCGGACGGCTCGGCGTGCTCGACGCCTCGGAATGCCCGCCCACCTTCGGCTCGGAGCCGGAGATGGTGCAGGGGATCATCGCCGGTGGGCTCCCGGCGCTGGTCAGGTCCATCGAGGGGGCGGAAGACGACCTCGATGCCGGCACCGCCGCCGTGGACGAGCGGCGCGTCGGCGCCACCGACGTGGTGGTCGGCATCGCCGCCAGCGGCACAACGCCGTTCGTGCGCGCCGCGCTGGCGCGCGCCCAGGCGCTCGGGGCGCGCACGGTGTTCCTGAGCTGTACCGCGCCGCCGCCCCTGATTGCCGACACCTGCGACGAGTGCATCACCGTGCTGGTGGGCCCCGAGGTGGTGACCGGCTCCACCCGGCTCAAGGCCGGCACCGCCACCAAGCTGGTGCTCAACCTGCTCACCACCGGTGCGATGGTCCGGCTCGGGAAGACGTACGGCAACCTGATGGTGGATCTCCAGGTCCGGAACCAGAAGCTGGCCGACCGCGGCGAGCGGATCGTCATGGAGGTGGCCGCGGTGGACCGCGCCGCCGCGCGCGGCGCGCTCGAGGCGGCGGGCGGCAGCGTGCGCACCGCCATCGTCATGCTGCGCACCGGGAGCGACCGGGCCACGGCGGAACGCCGGATCGCCGACGCCCAGGGCCGCCTCCGCGCCATTCTCGGCGACCCGCCCCCGGTGGAGCCCTCCTGATGGAACGCCCGTCGCTCATCGTCGGCCTCATGTCGGGCACCTCGCTCGACGGCATGGACGCCGCCCTCGTCCGCTTCAACGGGCCGACCCGCGCGGAGCTGGTGGCGTTCTCCTCCCGCCCCTACGACAAGGACGAGCGCGCCAAGGTGCGCGCGGCGGTGGAGGGGCGCGCCGCCGCGCCCGCGCTGGCCCGCCTGCACGTGCTGATCGCCGAATGGGCCGCCGAAGCAGTGCAGGCGGTGCTGCACGCCGGCGGGGTCCGCGCCGACGAGGTGGACGGCATCGCCTTTCCGGGGCAGACCATCTGGCACGAGCCCCCGTTCGTCAGCTGGCAGCTCGGCGAGCCGGCGGTGCTGGCGGAGGCGTTCGGGGTGCGGGTGGTGAGCGGGTTCCGCGCGCGCGACGTGGCGGCGGGAGGGCAGGGGGCGCCGCTGGTGCCGATGGCCGACCTGCTGCTCTTCTCGGACGCGGAGCGGAACCGCGTCCTCCTCAACCTGGGCGGGATGGCGAACATCACCCTGGTGCCGGGCGGGGGCCGGGAAAGGGGCGCCCTCGCCTTCGACACCGGCCCCGGCATGGCCATCATCGACGCCGTGGCGCATCGGGTGGATGAATCGCTCACCTGCGACCTCGACGGCGCGCTGGCGGCGGCGGGCAAGGTGAACGAGGCGGTGCTCCGCGACCTCCTGGCCGATCCGTACTTCCACGACACGCCCCCCAAGAGTACCGGGCGGGAGCGCTTCGGCGACGCCTACGCCGGTGCCCTCTACGCGCGCGCTCCCGGCGCCGACGCGGTGGCCACCGCGGTCGAGTTGACCGCCCGCTCGGTGGCGGACGCCGTGCGCCGCTGGGCCGGCGACGCCGGCGAGGTGGTGGCGTCAGGCGGTGGCGTGCACCACCCCGGACTCATGGCGTCGCTCGAGCGGCACCTGGCGCCGATACCGGTCCGCCGCTTCGACACCCTCTTCTTCGACGGCGACGCCAAGGAAGCGGTGGCCTTCGCCCTCCTCGGTTACCTGACGCTGCACGGCCAGCCCGGCAACCTCCCCGCCGCCACCGGGGCGCGCGGCGCCCGGGTGCTCGGGTCCATCACCCCTCCATGACGCACGGCCGCCTGATCCTCCCTGCGCTCCGCTGGCGGGACGACGGCGGCTTCGCCCACGAGGCAGGCGTGATCGACGCCGCGCTCAAGTTCGGCGCCGGCGGGTTCGTCTTCTTCGGCGGCAGGCCCGAGGCGGTGCGGTCGCTCACCACGGAACTCCAGGAGCGCGCGGAGCGCCCGCTCCTCTTCGCGTCCGACCTCGAGCGCGGGGCGGGGCAGCAGTTCCCGGGACTGACCGAGTTCCCGCCGCCCGGCGCGCTCGCCTCCCTGGACGAGCCGGATGTCATCAGCGCCGCCGCGACCACCACCGCGCGCGAGGCGCTCGACCTCGGCATCAACTGGGTCCTCGCGCCCGACGCCGACCTCGACATCGAGCCCCGCAATCCGATCGTGCAGACCAGGTCGTTCGGCAGTGACCCGGAGATGGTCGGGGTGGATGCCGGGACCTGGGTGCGGCGCTGCCAGGAAGCCGGCGCCCTCGCCTGCATCAAGCACTTCCCCGGGCACGGCCGCACGACCCGCGACAGCCACGATGAAGTCCCCACGGTGGGTGTCGACCTGGCCACCCTCGAGGCCACCGACCTGGTGCCCTTCCGGATCGGGATCGGGGCGGGAGTGGCCACCGTGATGACCGGGCACCTCCGGGTGCCTGCGCTCGACCCCTCGGGCACACCGGCCACCTTCTCCGCGCCCATCCTCCACTACCTGCGGACCAAGCTCGGCTTCAACGGGTTGATCGTCACCGACGCGCTGATGATGGGCGCCGCGGTCAAGGATGCAGCCGGCAATCCGTCGGTCCGCGCGCTGGCGGCCGGCTGCGACCTGCTCTGCTATCCGGCGGACGCCCAGGCGGCGTTCGACGCGATTGGCGAGGCGATTCGCCGGGGGGCCTTGTCCGAGGAGCGTGTGGACGAGGCGATCGGCAGGTACGGGGAGGCGTTGCTGCGGGCGGCCGGGGGTGAGGCGGGGCGGCGGGGCAGCGGGGCAGGGTGGCAGTCGGTGTCCATTGCGGACCGATTGTTGTCCCAGGGCCTGATCCGAGGGAATCCACCGTCGCTCCGCGCTCCCTTTGAGCTCATCGTCATCGACGACGACCAGGGCGGCGCGTGGCCCGCGTCGCCGAACGACTTCGTGGAGCGTTCGCTGCGGGGCGCCGGCGTGGCGCTCGGCCCGGGCGGGAGCCGGGTGGTGCTGGCATTTGCGGAGCCGCGCGCGTCGAAGGGGCGTGCCGGGTTCGGGTCGGCCTCGCTGGGGGCGCTGCAGGCGTATGCCGAGTCCGACGCCGTGATCGTCTTCGGCCATCCGCGGCTCGCCGCCGAGGTGCCGGGGAGTGCGCCGGT
>CAYUOK010000126.1:0-4227 GCA_964446395.1 uncultured Gemmatimonadaceae bacterium
TCGGCGGCCGCCTCGGCCTCGACCTTGGCCACCTCGGCCGCCGTGCGGCGGCGGCGGACCGGCGCCGCCGGGGCGACGGGTTCGACCGGCTCGGCCGCCTTGCGACGGCCGCCGCGCTTCGGCTTCGGTTCCTCCGCGCTCTTGCGCTTCTCGCGCTCCCACCGGACGCGCAGCGCCGACACCTGGCCCGCTTCCAGCGCGGACAGGTGGCTGCGCACGAAGATGTTCATCTCCTTGAGCGACTGGATCAGTTGCTCGGAGGTGACACCGAATTCCGCCGCCAACTCATGTACCCGGGTCTTGACCACTCATTCCTCCTCAGGGACTTCCCGCGACAGGCGGCCCAAACCGTCGGCCAATGCGCGGTCCCGCACTCCGGCCACCATCACGGGGGGCCGTCCCAACTGCCTGCCGATCTCGTCCGCCTCGGGCCCCGGCACCAGGGGGACTCCCTGCGCCTCGGCCAGCCGGATCACCTTCTGCACCGCACGGGGGCTCGCATCCGAGGCGACCACCACGCACCGCACCTGCCCCGCCTGCAGCGACCGCCGGACGCCGTCCACGCCGATCACGACGTGCCCGGCCCGGAGGCCGAGGCCCAGCAGGCCGAGGACGCCGCCGCTCACGCGGGAGGCGCCGCGTCCTCCCCGGACTCACTCTCTTCCATGGTGAGCTCCGTGAGGAACCCGACCAGCTGGTCCGCCGCCTCCGGCGTCATGCCCGGCACCCGCAGGAAGTCGTCGCGCTCGAGATCGAGCACGTCGTTGAGCATGGTGAAGCCGGCGTTCGCCAGGAGCCCGACCAGCTCGGGGGCCAGGCCCTCGAGCTCGGTGAGGGGCACCTGGAGGGCGATCTCCTCCTCCGGCGGCAGCGGGGCGAAGAGCGGGCTCTCGCCGCCGCGCTCCAGCCACTCGCGGCTCGAGTAGAGGTCGATCTTCCAGCCGGTCAGTTCGGAGGCGAGGCGGACGTTCTGGCCGTTCCGCCCGATGGCGAGGGACAGCTGGTCCTCGTCCACCACCGCGTTGATGGTCTTCGAGGCCGGGTCGGCGATGACGCGGGCCACGCGGGCGGGCGCCAGCGCCTGCTTGGCGAAGCGCTCGGGGTCGGGGGACCACGGCACGATGTCGATCCGCTCGCCGCTCAGCTCGTTGACGACCGCCTGGACGCGGGAGCCCTTGAGGCCGACGCAGGCGCCGACGGCGTCGATGGCGTCGTCACGGGAGATGACGGCCACCTTGGTGCGGCTGCCGACCTCGCGCGCGATGGCGCGGATCTCGATGATGCCCTGCTGGATTTCCGGCACCTCGAGCTTGAAGAGCGCCTTGACGAAGAGGCCGTCGGCGCGGCTCAGGATGAGACGGGGGCCCTTCGGCGTCTCCTCGAGGCGCTTCAGCACCGCGCGGATCGTGTCGCCCTGGTGGAAGTGCTCGCGGTGGTTCTGCTCGCGGTAGGGGATGATCGCCTCCGCCTCGCGGAACTTGTTGAGCATGATGACCAGCTTGCCGCGCTCGATCTGCTGGATCTCGCCGGAGAGGAGCTCGCCCACCTTGTCGGCGAACTCGTCGCGGATGCGCGCACGCTCGCCCTCGCGCACCCGCTGGATGATCCGCTGCTTGGCCGCCTGCACCGCCAGCCGCCCGAACGCCTCGAAGGGGATGTCCTCCTCGAGCATGTCGCCGGGCTGGAACTCGGGGTCCTCGAACCGGGCCTCCTCCACGGAGACCTGGCTCGCCGGGTCCTCCACCGTCTCGACGACCTGCCGGAGCCGGGTCACCGTGAGGCCGCCCTTCAGTTCGTCCACCGACAGCTCGAAGCGGACCGTCGGCCCGTATTTCCGGACCAGCGCGGCCTGGATGCCGTCGTGCAGGAGATCGAGCAGCTCCGCACGGTCGAGTTGCTTGGTGGTGGTCAGCTCGCGGAACGCCGCAAGCATTTCAGTCGAAGTCGCCATCGTCACTCCATGCCGGTGTCACCGGTCAGCCCCGTGCAGCCGGGGAATTCGCGTATCGCTTGTACACACACGCCGCCACACCCGCCCGGCTCCCCCGTGGGACGACGAATCGTCCGACGGACGGAAACCGGCACCCGGGCCCGGCTGGACTCAGCGTCGGGTATGGGGTCGGAAGTCGCGTCGCGGGGGTGAAAAAAAATGTGGGGGAACTCCCCCACATCACCAACCGGCCCCGGACAGGCGGCCTCCACAGCTTCCAATGATACCCCGGAGACGCCGGGACGTCAATCGCCTCAACGGGTTGCCAGAGGCCGTCCCAGGTAGGCGACCATCCGGCCGTCGGTGCCCCTGGACCGGCGGTGGCTGTGGAAGAGGCCGCCATCGTGACCGCTGCACCAGGTCGAGGTGCTGACGTGACGGATTCCGAGCTCCTCCGCCTGCCGGACCAGTTGCGCCCTCACGTCGAGGGGACCCTTCCCCGCCGCCGGGGCTGTGAGACCGAAGGCCTCGAAGACTTCAGAACCT
The DNA here is from genome assembly GCA_964446395.1 of uncultured Gemmatimonadaceae bacterium. Taxonomy (GTDB): domain Bacteria; phylum Gemmatimonadota; class Gemmatimonadetes; order Gemmatimonadales; family GWC2-71-9; genus SPDF01. The sequence continues at coordinate 2,477 of CAYUOK010000126.1, forward strand.
ACTTCATAACAGTTGCCACAAATACCAACGCCACAATGCATTATCAATTCTTCCACATTCGCTCCCGTTCGACCGGCGAGCAGTCGGACGCCCCGTTCGAGGATCCGGGAGCTGGCACCACGCCATCCGGCATGGAGTAGCGCCATCCCTCCCTGGGCCGGGTCGAACAGGAAGACGGGGGTGCAGTCCGCCACCGTGACCGCCATCAGGACCCCGGCGGAACTGGTGGCGTGCCCATCCACTCCGTCCAGAATCAGCCAGCCCCGCCCCCCGTCATGCCAAGCCACCTCCGTGCCGTGGACCTGGCGCCCGAGCGTGGTGAGCGGGAATCCCGGTTCGGCGGCCCGGAAGGCAGCCCACTGGTCCAGCACCCTCCCGACCGGACGCTCGCTCGAGAGGCCGAGGTCGAAGGGGTCGGCCGGGGTGCCTCGGGTGGTCACGCCGGCGACGATGCCGTACCGTGCGCGCCACTCCGCAATCTCCAGTCGGGGCACGCCGGTTCCCGCCACCGGATGCTCCTGCACTAACTCGCTCTCGGACAATCGGTGCCGCTCCTATGACGCGCAGACCGAAAGTTGCGCGGGTGAATGGGTCAGTTGATGTTTCCGCCTGCCGGGCGGCTGGAGGCCGCCTGGGTCCCCCCTACCGGAGTCACACAGATGTCGCGCTCGAAAGTTCGTTTCGGTGCCTGCCTGGCGGTCGCACTGGTCTTCGCCGGCAGCACTCTGCACGCGCAGGAATCCGAAACCGCCAAGTGGGAAAATACCATCACCCTCTACGGCTGGGCGGCCGCGATGTCGGGCACCGAAGGGATCGGCCCCCTGACGGCGACCATCGATGTCCCGTTCAGCGACATCCTCGACAACCTGAAGATGGGGGGGATGCTCAACTACGTGGGCCGCGGGAAGACCTTCGTGACCGGCGCCGACTTCATCTACATGAAGCTCGGCTCCGATCTCGCGCTTCCCTCCGGCAGCACCGAAGTGGCCGAGGTGAAGCTGAAGCAGTGGCTGTTCGAGGTGGACGGCGGCTACCGGGTCCTGCCCTGGCTCGACGCCCTCATCGGCGTCCGGGTGCCGGTCATCGAGGCCGAGTTCGTGCCGAACACCGACAATCCCAGCTTCTCGGGGAAGAGCAAGAGCGAGAGCTGGTTCGCACCGCTCATCGGCGCGCGGGCCATCGTGCCGGTCACGAAGCACCTGAGCGTCATCGCCCGCGGCGACGTCGGCGGCTTCCAGATCGGCGGCACCAATACGACCTGGCAGGCGGCCGGGTACGTCAACTACAAGTTCGGCGACCACTTCTCGACCACGCTGGGCTACCGCGCCATCAACGCCGACTACGCCACCGGCGACGAGGGCCAGCAGGGCTACTTCCTGTACGACATCACCAATTTCGGCGGACTGCTGGGCATCGGGTACACGTTCTAGCACGGACTTCGGCGGGGCGCACACCCGTGCGCCCCTATTCCTCGAAACGCTCGATCTCGGCGCCCAAGGCCCGGAGCCGGCTGTCGATCTGCTCGTAGCCACGCTCGATCTGCCCGACGTTGTGCAGGTGCGACGTTCCCTCGGCGGCGAGCGCGGCGATCAGCATCGCCATGCCGGCCCGGATGTCGGGCGACTCCACCGTCCCGCCCCGCAGCTTGACCGGCCCCGCCACGACGGCGCGGTGCGGGTCGCAGAGCACGATCCGCGCGCCCATCCCGATCAGCTTGTCCACGAAGAACATCCGCGACTCGAACATCTTCT
>CAYUOK010000127.1:0-4157 GCA_964446395.1 uncultured Gemmatimonadaceae bacterium
GCGATGTCCTGCAGTTCGGCGTCGATCGTGAGGACGACGTCGTTGCCGGCGATCGGCTCCCGGCGGAGCCTCCCAGGCGACTCGTACCGGCGCCCCCGGCGGTCTTTCAGCATCACCTGCTCGCCCGGGGTGCCGGTGATGAGCCCCTCGAGCGCCCGCTCGAGCCCCGACGCGGCGCGTCCGTCCGGGCCCATCCGTCCGATGACCCGCCCGGCCAGCCGCTGCGACGGGTAGGTCCGAAGAAAAACCCCCTCGATATGCACGCCCTTGAACTCGCGGAGCGGTTCGACGTCCGTGGCCGTGAACGGCCCGTAGAAGTAGATGTACGGCTTTCGGGAGGCGAGATCCCGCTTGAGCGCGGCGGAGGACACGCCCAGCTGGCGCGAGGCCACCCGAACGAGCGCCGTCCGCTCCACCACTTCGTTCGGCGCGATCCCGACCCGGTAGAGTTCCTGCGTCACCGCCATCGGCAGGCCGCTCCGGTCGTAGAGCGTCCCCCGCCGGGCCTCCAGCGTCCGCAGCTCGGTCCGGCTGCTTGCCGCTTCCTTCGCGTACTCCCCGCCGCGCACGATCTGCACCTGGGCCGCACGGCCCAGTACGACGACGAGACAGAGCGCGAGCACCGCCTGGATCAGCCCGAGACGCGCCTGCACGCGCGCCATCAGCGTTCTCCGGGGGCGGGCGGGAGCGGCAGGGGCGCCTGCTCCGAATCCCGTGGGAAGTGGAGGTCGAGGTCCGCCTGCGCCTTCCGGCCAAGGACCGGCCGGCTCGACGCGTCACGGATCCGGCGCTCGAAATCCGCCTGCCGGGCCTCGAGCGTCGCCCGCTCCTGCCGAAGCGCGGCGACCCGGCGCGCCATGCGGATGCTGGCGGTCTGCCGCACCTGCACGACCGTGGCCACGAGCAGGAAGAGCGCGAGCCAGAGCATGACCCAGTGGCGACCCTTAAGCGTCATCGGCGACCTGGAACGCGCGGAGCCTCGCGCTCCGCGCCCGCGGGTTGAGGGCCAGTTCTTCGGCGGACGGCAGGACCGGCTTGCGCGGGGAGAGCTTGCCGAGCGCCCGACCCCGACAGGTGCAGACCGGCTGGATCGGGGGGCAGGTGCACGACGCCGACCACTCGCGGAAGCTGTGCTTCACGAGTCGGTCCTCCCCCGAATGATAACTGATGACGGCGAGACGCCCGCCGGGCACGAGCCGGTCGCGAAGCGCCGGAAGCGCCCGGGCGAGGCCGGGGAGCTCGTCGTTCACCGCGATGCGGACCGCCTGGAAGAGCCGGGCGAAGTCACCAGGTCCGGAGCGGGGTCCGAGCACCCGACGGATGGCGTTGACCAGGTCGTCGCTCGTCGCGAACGGCGCCTGCGCCCGACGGGCGACGATTTCTTCGGCCAGCCGCCGGGCCCGCGGCTCGTCACCAAACTCCTTGAAGATGGCGCCGAGCTCGGCCGCGGTCGATTCGTTCAGGAGGTCGGCGGCGGTTGGGCCGGACCGGGACATCCGCATGTCGAGCGTTGCGCCCCTGCGGAAGGTGAAGCCGAGCGTCTCGTCGTCGAGTTGCCGTGAGGAGACGCCGAGATCGAGCAGGATGAAGTCGGGACGGAACTCGGCGATCGCCGACAGTGCCTCCGCCGAGGCGTACGGGGCGGTGAGGTAGCGGATGCCGTCCTCCCCGAGGCGTGCACGGGCACGGGCGATCGCATCCGGATCACGATCGATGCCCAGGACCGACGCCCCGGCGGCGCGGAGCGCGGCGCTGTGCCCGCCGTCCCCGAGCGTGCAGTCCACCGCGGCCCGCGCGCCGGCGGCCAGGTCGAGCACGGCGTCGAGCAGCACGGGAAGGTGGAATTCGGTCACCGGGCGTCCTGGGAGGGAGCGGGTAAAGCGAACACCCCGTCCGCCAAGGCGAACGGGGTGCCGGGTGTTCCGGGAGCGGGGCTGACGGGGCTCGAACCCGCGACCTCCGCAGTGACAGTGCGGCACTCTAACCAAGCTGAGCTACAGCCCCCGATGCAGCGCACCATAATAACCGGAGGCGGCTCCGGGTGGAAGTCCTTATTTGCAGTACGCCTTGATCATCGAAGCGACGCGCGGCTTGTACTGGGCGACGTAACCGAGGTACCGGTTGACGTCTTCCGGCTTGGCGGACTGGCCCAGGCGGAACGCCGTCTCCGCCTCGGTCAGCAAGCCCTCTTCCTTCCGTGCCAGTTCGCAGGACTTGTTGAACTCCGCGTCCTTGTCCACGTCCGGGATCTGGAGGAAGGTGGCCAGGCCCAGCACGTAGTTGGCGGTCGGGGCCACCGGCCCGGCGGGATTCGCGGCCGCCACGGCCCGGCGGAGCACGTCCGCCGCCAGCGGCAGGTTCTTCGCCTCGGCCTGCAGCAGCGGCAGGGCGCTGTTGGTGAGCACCGCGGCGGCGGCCTCGCGGGCCTGCTCGTCGCCGTGCTTGATGACGAAGTCCGCGAAGATGAGCGACTCTGCGACCCGCTTCTGCTCGGCGAGCGCCTTGGCGGCCGCGAGGGCCGGGGCGACGGCGGTCGTGTCGAGCACCATGAGCCGGCTCGTCACCGCGACCAGGCTGTCCGTCGGCCCCGCCAGGCTGTAGGCGGTGACCAGCTGGCCGAGGAGCGTGGAGTTGTCCGGGTACTTGTCCACGCCGAGCCGTGCCCACTTGAGGAGGGCGGCGGTGTCGGGCTGGACGGCGGCGAAGACCGTCACCTTCAGGAAGAAGGTGGAGTCGGCGCGGTCGGGCGCCTCGAGGTAGACGTGCTCGAGCGACTGGATGGCCTGGTTGTAGTCGCCGGCGGTGGCGTAGGCGTTGCTCAGGAGGTCCCAGAGGTCGGCGTTCGACGGATCCAGCCGGAGCCCTTCCTTCGCGACATCGACGGCGGCGTCCGGATGTCCGTACTGCAGGAAGAGCTTGAACGCGGCTTCGCGGAGCGGCTGGTTGGTCGGGGCCGCCAACAGCATCCGCTGGAAGGCCTCGATGACCTGGGCGCTGTCGCCCTCGGCCTCGTACTCCTTGGCGAGCTGCGTCCAGGCGGGCAGGCTCTGCGGGTCGCCCTTCACCGCCTCCTGCAGGCTGGCGATGACTTCCTTCGACGGCGCCTTGCGGTCGAGCGCGAGCATCGCCAGGCAGTACTGGGCGAGGCCGTTCGTCGGCAGGATCCCGATGGCCTTCCGGGCCGCCTCCGCCGCCTTGTCCGGCTTCGACGCGCGGAGATCGGTGCACTCCTTCGCCTCGTCCGCCGACTTGACTGCCGGGACGAACTGGTCGGCGACGGCCTCGCCGAACTGCTTGGCCGACTGCCCCGGAGCCTGGCGGACGACGACCACGTTGCCGGCGTCGTCGTTCACCCCGGCGAGGCGGGCGGTGACGGAGTAGACCCCGGACTCGTTCTTGCCGAGCGAGGAGGTGAGGAGGACGCGCGACTGCAGCTGCAGCGCGAGCACGCGGGCGACGACAGGCGGCAGGATCGCGTCGGCCGGGTAGCCGAACTGGACCAGCGCCGACTGCATCTGCTCCAACGGAACGACCCGGTACGTCGTGCCGGCCACCCGATCCATGCGGGTCCGCATGGCGTTGCCGACCTGGACCGCCATGATCGAGTCACCTTCGACGAAGGCGAACGGCGTCGCGACCATCAGCTTCGGCGCCGCGACGGCCGGTGCGCCGAGGCGTCGGGCGCCGGACGGAATCTGGGCGCTCACGGTCGTCACGACGGTCAGGGCGAGGGCGGCGATCGGTGCGAGTCGGTTGAAGCGCATTTCCTGCGGTCTCCTGGGAACAAGACGACGATGCGAACTGCGTTGGGCCGGGCGCGTCCCCTACCCATGGGCGAAGAGGGACTCGAACCCCCGACATCCTGCGTGTAAGGCAGGCGCTCTAACCAACTGAGCTATTCGCCCTGCTTCCCGCGGGGTCGAGTGCTAGAGCGCGATCCCCAACGGGAGAAGGACGCAATAGCCCAGCACGAGCAACACGGCCGCGGCGCTGGTGCTCCCCGAAGAGAGGAGCAAGTAACCGGCCACGAGGGAAACCGCCCCGGCGGCGAGGAGAGCCAAGTTGCGCGGCCCCAGCGGGATAGCACGTGACTTCGAGGACCTGGGATTTTCAGGCATAAGCGAGTAACGCTAGCCGGGTGGCCCACGGCGGTCAAG
>CAYUOK010000128.1:0-4157 GCA_964446395.1 uncultured Gemmatimonadaceae bacterium
GAGACCGCGTGCCCGTCCACCTCGAGCGCGGGGACCACGTCCACCGCGAAGCCCAATTCCGCACCCAGCCGGCCGAGAAGCTCGACATCGCCCTGCCGGCCCCGCCCGAACCCGTGATCATGCCCGATCACCAGTTCCCGCATGCCGCAGCCGCGCACCAGCACCTCCCGGACGAACTGCTCCGGCGGCATCGCCGCCAGCTCCCGGTCGAAGTGCAGGAGGACGGCGTAGTCCAGTCCTGTCTGGGCCAGGATCTCCCGGCGCTCCGGGCCCGTGGTCAACAGCAGCGGCGCGGCCGCGGGATTGACCACCGCCATCGGGTGCGGGTCGAAGGTGACCAGCACGCTGTGCCGCCCCGCCGCCCGGGCCCGCGCGGCGATCTCGCGGAGCACCGCCTCATGTCCGCGGTGGACGCCGTCGAACGAGCCGACGGTCACCACCGTGCCTTCCGGTCGCTCGGGAAGGAGGGCGGTCACGGCGCCGCGAGCACGACCGTCGGCCTCAGCCATCTGCCGTCCCCCTCCGCGACCGCGATCACCTCGTTGCCGGCCAGCAGGACCGCCGTGCCCGACACGACGCCCTCGACGGCGCGCCCGTGCCCGACGTCCACGCGGCCGGCCTCGTCGAGCGGGACGCGCGGCAGGTGGCTCAGCACCGCCCCCAGCGGCCAGAGCGGCGTGCCGGGAACGAGGTCGTCGAGCGGGAGGGCGTCCTCCACGCGGAGGCTGCCGATCGATTCCCGCCGGAGCGCCGTGAGGTGCGCTCCCGTACCCAGCCGCTCGCCAAGATCCCGGGCGATGGCGCGGACATAGGTGCCGGTACTCACGGTGACCCGGAAGGTCACCTCCGCTCCCTCGACCGACAGCAGCTCCGCCTGGTAGACGGTCACCTCGGAGGGGGCGAGCTCCACCGACTCGCCGCGGCGGGCGCGGACGTAGGCCCGCTCACCCTGCTGCTTCCGGGCCGAATACGCTGGCGGCGTCTGCCCCTGCACGCCGAGGAACCCGGCCAGCGCGCCGGCGATCTCCTCGCGGGTCGGCCACGGTCCCTCGTGCGCCGGGCCGACCGGCGCGCCGGTGAGGTCGTCCGTGGCGGTCCGCTGACCCAGCAACGCCGTCGCGAGGTAGGTCTTGCCCAGCCCGTCGAGGAACCGCGCCACTCGGGTTCCCTTCCCGACCAGCAGCACCAGGAGGCCGGTGGCGAACGGGTCCAGCGTGCCGGTGTGCCCGATCGAGCGCTCGCCGAGGACCCGCCGCGCCCTGGCCACGACATCGTGCGACGTCATGCCCGCCGGCTTGTCCACGAGCAAGGCGCCGGTCAGTCCTGCTCCTCCTGCTTGAGCGACGCCAGCACCTCGTTGATGCGGGCCGCGTGCTCGAGGCCGCGGTCGAGTTCGAAGTGCAGCTCCGGCACGGTGCGCGTCGTGAGCGCCTTGGCGACCCGGGTGCGGAGGAAGCCCGACGCGGAGCGCAGCCCTTCGAGCGCCTTCTGCTTGGCGTCCTCGTCGCCCTGCACGCTCACCCGGATCTTGGCGTGCGACAGGTCCTGCGTGACCGTGACCCCGGTGAGCGTCACGAACCCGACCCGCGGGTCGCGGATCTCACGGGCGAGGGCGTCCGCCACTACCTGCCGAAGGTTCTCGGCCACCTGCTCGGGGCGCCGCGACGAGCCCTTCATGGCTCACGCCGCGCCGGCGGAGGCGGTCGGCTCGAGGGTGCGCTTGATCTCCTCGAGGCGGTACGACTCGATCCGGTCGCCGACCTTGACGTCGTTGAAGTTCTCGATGCCGATGCCGCACTCGAGCCCCTCGCGGACTTCCTTCACGTCGTCCTTGAACCGCTTGAGGCTGGAGAACGAGCCGGCGTACACCGTCACGCCGTCGCGCACGACCCGGGCCTTGGTGCCGCGCTGGATCATGCCGCTCCGGACGATGGAGCCGGCGATGGTGCCCACCTTGCTGACCTTGAACACCTGGAGCACCTCGGCCTCGCCGAGCACCGTCTCGCGCTCCTCGGGCTTGAGCAGCCCCTCGAGCGCGTTGCGGATGTCGTCCACCGCCTCGTAGATGACGCGGTAGGTGCGGATGTCCACCTGCTCCCGCTCCGCGGAGGCGCGGGCGTTGGAGTCCGGCCGGACGTGGAAGCCGAGGATGATGGCCCCCGACGCCTTGGCGAGCAGCACGTCGCTGTCGCTGATGGCGCCGACGCCGCGGTGCACCACCTCGACCCGGACCTCGGGCGTGCTGAGCTGGGCCAGCGCGTCGGCGAGGGCCTCGGCGGGGCCGCCCTGGTCGGCCTTGATGATGATCGGCAGGGTGGTGACCTGCCCTTCCTTGAGCGCCCGGCTGAAGTCTTCGAGCGTGCCGCCCCGCTGGCCGCGCCGGTTCTGCGCCTCGCGCTCGAGACGCTGCCGCTTCTGGGCGATCTCCCGGGCTTCGGCGGCGTCCGCCACCACCAGGAACGAGTCGCCGGCCGACGGCACGCCGTCGAATCCGAGGATCTGCACCGGCATGGACGGGCCGGCGGAGGTCATCGTGTTGCCGCGCTCGTCGAACAGCGCGCGCACGCGGCCGGAGAACTTGCCGCAGATGAAGTTCTCGCCGACCTTGAGCGTGCCGCGCTGCACCAGCAGCGTGGCGAGCGGCCCCTTGCCCGGATCGAGGGTGGACTCGACCACGGTGCCCTGGGCCCGGTGGTCGGGGTTGGCCTTGAGGTCGAGGACGTCGGCCTGGAGCAGGATCTTCTCGAGCAGGAGGTCGACGCCGGTGCCCTTCTTGGCCGAGACCGCGGCCGAGAGGACGTCGCCGCCGAACTCCTCGAGCACGACCTGGTGCTGCAGGAGGTCCTGCATCGTCTTCTGCACGTTGGCCGAGGGGAGGTCCACCTTGTTGATGGCCACGATCAGCGGCACGCCGGCGTTCTTGGCGTGGCTGATGGCCTCGACGGTCTGCGGCATCACCTGGTCGTCGGCCGCCACCACCAGCACGACGATGTCCGTCACCTGGGCGCCGCGGGCGCGCATGGCGGTGAAGGCCTCGTGGCCGGGGGTGTCGAGGAAGGTGATCCGGCGGCCGTTCGGGAGCTCGACGTGGTACGCGCCGATGTGCTGCGTGATGCCGCCGGCCTCGCCGGCCACGATGTTGGCGTGCCGGATGTAGTCGAGGAGCGACGTCTTGCCGTGGTCCACGTGGCCCATGATCGTGACGACCGGGGCGCGCGGCTTCAGCGACTCGGCCGGGTCCTTCTCGGTGTCCTGGCTCAGGTCGGCGGCGTACTCGTCCTCGCGCAGCGCCTCGAACCCGAACTGCGAGGCGATCAGCTCGATCTGGTCGAAGTCGAGCCGCTGGTTGACCGTCACCATCAGCCCCAGCTCCTTGAACGCGAACTGCACGATCTGGCTGGAGGGCACCTTCATCAGGTCCGCGAGCTCGGAGACGGAAATGAACTCGTTGACCCTGATGCGGGTCTTTTCCTTTTCCCGCTCCTCCGCGGCGCGCCCCGCCATCAGGTCGCGATAGGACGGCTCGTCCGAGCGGCTGCGCGACTTCCGGCTCCCCTTCATCCCCTTCATGGTCTTCAGGATGTTCTTGCTGACCGCTTCCTGGTCCACCTGGTTCTTGCCGCGCTTCTTCTTCCCCTTCTTGAAGTCCCCCTTCTTGGCGTCCGGGCCGAACTCGCGGGGCCGCGCGGCCTCGGAGGGGCCGGTGGCGCTGCTGAACACGGGCCGCGGGCCGCGACTCGGCGGACCACGCCGGCCGGCAGGTGCGCCCGACGAGGCGGGCGGCGGAGCGCCCGGCGCGGGACGCTGGATCCGGGGCGGAATGAACGGCTTCCGCGGGGCCGCAGGGGCGGGCGCGGCGGACTCGGCTGCGGACGGCGCGCTCGGGGCGCTGGCCGGCGGCGCGGACGGGAAGAGGTCCTCGACCTTGCGGCGGATGGGCGGGGCGGCCGGCTCGACCGCGGCCTCCGCCTCCACCGGCGGGAGATCCTTGAAGAGCTCGCGGGCGCGGTCCTCGAGGGAGCGGGCAGCCGCGGCGGCTTCGCCGCGCGTGAGCTCGCGCTCCGCCTCGAGCGCCGCCAGGGCCGACGCCTGCGCCTCGGCTTCGGCGGCCGCCTCGGCCTCGACCTTGGCCACCTCGGCCGCCGTGCGGCGGCGGC
>CAYUOK010000129.1:0-4126 GCA_964446395.1 uncultured Gemmatimonadaceae bacterium
CCTGCGACTCGAGGAACGCGGTGGTGTCGCCGTGGACGGTGTCGCCGGTGCTGAAGACGACTCGACTGGCGGCCTCCGGGTTCCGATGCTGCAGGGCCTCGAAGAACTCGCGCCCCGTGAGTCGTGGCATCCGAAGGTCGGAGAGGATCAGGTCGAATGCCCCGGCGGCCGCCAGCTCGAGCCCCGCTTCCCCGTCGCTGGCCACTTCCACCGCGTGTCCCCAGGCCTCGAGCGTGGCGCGCATGTAGTGCAGGATGTGCGGTTCGTCGTCGATGACGAGAATCCGGAGCGGGGCGGTGGAGGCCGGCTCGACGGGCGGGGCGGGTGCGGGCACCCCGCGGCTGCTTCGGGGGAGCTCCACGGTGAACCGCGCCCCCTGCCCCGGCGTCGTGGAGAGCGCGAGGCGCCCGCCATGCTCCTTCACGATGCCCTGGCAGATCGACAGCCCGAGTCCGGTCCCCTGGCCCTCCGGCTTGGTGGTGAAGAAGGGCTCGAAGACCTGCGCCGCCACCTCCGGCGTCATCCCCGGCCCGTCGTCGCTGACCTCGACCGCCACACCGTCGCGCCAGGGCCGCGCCCGGATCACGATCCGGCCGGCCCGGCCCGCGGACTCGATGGCGTGGGCGGCGTTGTTGATCAGGTTGACGAACACCTGCTGGATCTGCCCGGCGTCGGCATCGATGGTGGGGACGCCCGGCTCGACGTCGAGGAGCAACTCCACCCGGCGCGAGACCATCTGGGTGCGGAGCAGGGTGAGCGTGGCGGTGAGCAGCGGCTCGAGTTCGGTCGGCCGCCGGGCGTGGTCCTGCTTTCGCGCGAAGTTGAGCAGGTTGCGCACGATGTTGGCCGCGCGCTCGGCCTCCTGCTGGATGACCCGGATCGGTTCGACGAGCGGCGGCGGCACGTCCCGCCCTTCGAGCAGGAAGTCGGCGAAGCCGATGACCGAGGCCAGCGGGTTGTTCAGGTCGTGCGCGATGCCGGCGATCAGTTGTCCGATGGCCGACATCTTCTCAGATTGGATGAGCTGGTCTTGCAGGCGGCGGCGGTCGGTCTGGTCCTCGAACACCAGCACCGCGTCGCCGGGCACCGGGCCGATGCGGTAGGCGCTGACGGCGAAGGTGCGGGCTCCCGCGCGCAGCTGCACTTCCCGCCCGCTGCCGGGGGCGGCGAGCGCGGCGGCGAGCCCCTCGCCCCACGCCGGGGGAACGAGCGCGAGCCAGGGGCGTCCCGCGATGGCGGTGGTCGGGGCGTGCACCAGCTCGGCGAAGGCGCGATTGGCGCGGCGCGCCCGGCCGTTCACGTCGACCAGGCAGAGCGCGTAGGGGACCGCGTCCACCATCCGTTCCCACGCCCGGCGCGCGTCCTCGTGTGCGGCCTCGCGCGCGAGATGCTCCAGCGCGAGCGAGGCCGCCTCGAGGTGCGCGTCGAGCAGGACGCGGTCGAGCGCGGTCGGGGTGTGCTCGCGGATGAGGACGGCGGCGGAGCCGATGGCGTTGCCATTCACCGTGAGGGGCGCGGCGATCCAGGTGCCCTCGGCGGTGCCGGTCTCGATGGGCCCCGCGAGCGCCGCCTCGAGCGGGGGCTTCACCCCTGCCGGGGCGGCGCCCGGAACGGCGACGGGCATGAGGATTGCGCGGTCCTTGTCGACGAGCGCAGTCGCGACCGGGGCGTTGAAGAAGACGACCCGGAGCGCCTCGCCGAGGCGGGAGGCCACCTGCGGCGCCTCTCGGATGGCGAGCAGAGACCGGGAAAACTCCGTCAGCCGGCGGAGCGTGACCGCATCAATCACGGGAGACCACCTGATGATTGTGGCAGACACCCGAGGACGGTTGGACCAGTCCGACCTGCAACTCGTGCTCCTGCTCCTGGCCCGGGGCTCGGCGTCGGCCCGCGTGCGATGGGAAAAGCGCCTCGCGCGCGAGGGCCCGGCGCCCTTGCTGGACGCCCCGGAGCTGGCAGAACGCCTCCTCGCGGTGCGGACCCTGCTGGCCCCCTCCGAGGCGCTCTTCCTCTACGTGATGGTCCGTCATGCGCTCCGGGTGGAAGGCGTGGACGACGCCGACCTCGCGGATTACCTGGCGGCGCTGCTCCTCGCCTTCGGGCAGCGGGACCGGGCATGGCGCGTGGACTGGAACGACGACCAGCGGCATCGGTACCTCGTCGACATCGTGGCCGACCTCGAGGCCACGGAGGGCGACCGGCGGTTCAAGGTGATGGCGCACCTGGGCAATTACGCGCTCTGGCTTGCGGGCGTGTTCCCCGATTACATCGCCGCCCGCCGCGTCCGCCGGGGAGGCCCCGGCCTCGGGTACTACGACTCGCTCGGCCGGCGGGGCTACGCGCTCGCGGCGGACCACGCCCTGGCGGACCAGCTGGGCCTGGAGGCGGTGTTCCGGACGGCGGCGGAGCGCTTCCAGGTGGTCCGGGGCGCGCTCACCGTGCTGAGCGACCGGGTGTTCTTCCCGAACGTCGTCACCGTCGACCGCGTCGAGCGTGCCGCTCAGCGAGGAGATGGGCTGCTCTCCTGAGCGCCGGCCGCGGCGGCAGCCACGAAGCCGGCGAACAACGCCCGGTCAGCCGCCCCCGCGGACCCGCGTTCCGGATGCCACTGCACCGCCACCAGCCACTCGCCTGGATCCTCCGCCTCCACCGCCTCCACCACCCCGTCGTCAGCCCACGCCGTTTCGAGCAGTCCAGCGCCGAGCACCCGAACGGCCTGGTGATGGGTGGAGTTGACCCGCAGCGCCCCCGCGCCCAGGAGGTCTGCCGTTCGGGTTCCTGGCGCCACACGCACCGAGTGGGTCGGCTCGGCCGGGGGTGCCGCCTGCCGGTGGGCGACGGGCCCCGGTCGCTCGGTCGGCAGGTCCTGCCAGAGGGTGCCCCCGGCCGCGATGTTGACGAGCTGGATCCCGCGGCAGATGGCGAAGACCGGCATCCGGCGCGCCCGCGCGGCGGCAAGGAGCGCGAGCTCGAACTCGTCGCGGAGCGGCTCGACCGATTCGAGGGCGGGGGAGGGCGCCGCGGCGTACCTGGCGGGGTCGATGTCGGCCCCGCCGGTGAGGAGGAGCCCGTGGCAACCGTCCAGCGCTTCGGCGGCGCGCGCCGCTCGGAGGAGCGGGGAGAGGACGAGGGGCATCCCCCCGGCCGCGAGGACGGCGGCCACGTACTCCGAGTTCACGCCGGTCCGGTCCACGCCGTCCACCCGGCGGACCAGGCCGCTCACCGCGATCCGGGGCGAACTCACCGGAGCACGGAGTCCGGGAAGACGGGGCACCGGGCATCCTCGTACTTGCCGGGGTCGAGCTGAATGCCGAGGAGGGGAACGGTGCGGGATTCGATGGTCACCGTGCCCAGCAGCGGCGCCTGCGCGATGGGGCTCCCCTCGTAGATCAGGACGCCGCGGGCGGATCCGTCGGTGTTCATGACCAGGACGCCGAAGCCGGGCGTGATCGACGGGGCGAGCGTTCCTTCGACGCCCACGACCCACGCCGAATCGGTGCGGCCGACGATGGCGGGCATCGCGGGGCCTGCCACCATGCGGGCCACGAGGCGGGGCGGCAGCGAGTCGGGCGGCAGGCCCAGGGTCTGCCCCGGCGTGGCGAACTCGGAGAGGAGCATGGTCGGCCCGGCCAGCGCGGCGACGCCGCAGGCGGAGCGGGGGTCGCCCTCGCCGCAGGCGGCGACGAAGAGCAGCAGGGCTGTGGCGAGGGGGCGTACCATGGCGGGTCTCCGGTTCGGCGTCGCGCCGAGCGCGCGACGGACCTTGAAAGCTAATCCGAATGGGCGGCACCGGGGGCGCCTCGCTTGACGCCCCCAGAGCGGATCCGTAACATTCGCCATCCTGCCAGAAAGGCCCGACCGGTGGCTTCGTACGACTTTCGCTGCACCGCCTGCGAGCACATCTTCGCGCGGCACATGCCGATGCGCGATCTCGGCCGCGTGAAGGTGGCGTGCCCCGCCTGTGCGTCCACCAAGGTCGAGCGGGTCTTCACTCCGTTCTACGCCAAGACGATCCGGAAGTCCTGACGGTGTTCGAAAACCTGCGCGACCGACTCGACCGGTTCCTCGCCGAGCGGACGCCGCCGGCGGACGCGCGGGAGCAGCAGCAGGCCCTTCACGCCGCCCT
>CAYUOK010000130.1:0-2685 GCA_964446395.1 uncultured Gemmatimonadaceae bacterium
CTCTGGCCCCGGCTCGACTGCCTCGTTGCGCCGTCGCGCACGACGGCCAGCTGGGTCGAGACCTACCCGGTGCAGGTGCTCGAGGCCATGGGCCACGGCGTGACGGTCGTGGCGAGCGACTCCGGCGCGCTGCCGGAAGTCGTCGGCAAGGCGGGGCTCATCTTCGGTGAGGGACATCCGGAGGGGCTGACCGAGGCACTGACCCGGCTGCTGGAGGACGGGGAGCTTCGGGAGCGGCTCGCGGCGGAGGGCCGCCGGAGGGTCATTGCGGAGTACGTGGACGACGCGATCGCCCGGAAGACGCTGACCTTCTGGCGGTCGGTGCGGGGAAAGGTGAAGGTGTAGGGCCGACGAAGGGGCGCACAGCTGTGCGCCCCTTCAGCCGCCACCCCTAATACTCCAGGGGCAGGTGCACCGGCCGGCCGTCCCGCGCCGACAGGTACAATCCGATCAATAATTCGAGCGAGCGGAGCCCCTCGCGGCCGTCGGTGTCCGCCTGGGCGGTTCCGCGCAGCGTCGCGATGACGTTGTCGTAATAGGCGGGGTGGCCGAACCCGTACACCGAGGTCGTCTGGTAGCTGGCGTCGGCGGCGAGTGCGTCGTCCGGATCGCTGTCGGCAAACTCCCAGTGCTCGATCTGGTTCACCGCCACCCCGCCCACCCGCGCCGTCCCCCGCTCGCCGATGATGGTGATGGACCCCTCGAGGTTCTTCGGGTACGTCAGCATCGTGACGTTGATGGAGCCCAGCGCGCCGGAGCGCCAGCGCACGTTGGCGACGCCGGTGTCCTCCACCTCGATGTGCCGCGCGAGCGTCGCGGTGAACGCCTGCACGCATTCCACCGGTCCCACCAGCCAGTCGAGCAGGTCCACGTAGTGGCTGGCCTGGTTCATGAACGCCCCGCCGTCGAACTCCCACGTGCCGCGCCACTGTGCGCTGTCGTAATACGACTGCGGGCGGTTCCAGAAGACGTTCACGTTCACCATGTACACCTGGCCGAACCGCTGCTTGTCCACCGCGCGCTTGAGCAGCTGGATGGTGGCGTTCCGGCGGTTCTGCTTGACCACGAACAGCCGGACGCCGGCCTGGTCGCAGGCGTGGACCATGGCCTGTCCGTCGGACCAGCGGGTGGCCATCGGCTTTTCCGTGACGACGTGCCGGCCCGCCTGGGCCGCTTCGATCGTCTGGGCGGCGTGGAGCCCGCTCGGCGTGGCGAGGATGATGGCGTCCGCACTCGACCCGGCCAGGAGCTCCGTCAGCGACCGGAATCCGGGGGCACCCGTGGCGGCCTGCGCCCGCTCGAGCGCCGCGGGGTCGGTGTCGCAGACCGCGACCAGTTCGGCGTGGTTCCCGTGCTTGGTGATGGCCTCGAAGTGCTTGTCGGCGATCCGGCCGCAGCCGACGAGGGCGAAGCGGATCTTCCGCTTCAGGATCGGGTCACGCATGGGAGGCATGGGCGCCGGATGGTTGAGGGTGATCTATCTTAGCGGGCGGGCGGAGCCGCCGCCACGCCGCTGCCGAGCACTTCCACGCCGTCGTGCCGGAGCCGGTCCACCTCGCTCGGGGCGAGCCGAACCCGGAGATCGACCCCCGACTCCGAATCCCGCCGTTCCATGACCTCGCCGAGACGATAGAGCGACGCCACCTGCGCGCCCGCGGTGAGCGGCAGCCGGAGCCACACGGGGGGCCGCACCTGCTGCTCGCGCTCGCGGAGCGCGTTCCGCAGTCCGTTGAGGCCGTCGGTGCGCATCGTGGTCGTCAGCACGGCGCCGGGGTACATGGCCGAGACGCGCCGCCCGAATTCCGTCGGGTCGGGCAGCCGGTCGATCTTGTTGAACACCGGCAGCACCGGCCGGTCCTGCAGGCCCAGCTCCAGCAGCACCTGTTCCACCACCTCCATCTGCTCTTCCCACCCCGGGTGGCTCGCGTCCACCACGTGCAGCAGGACATCGGCCGAGCGCGCCTCCTCGAGCGTGGCGCGGAAGCTCGCCACGAGGTGGTGCGGCAGCTTGCGGATGAACCCGACGGTGTCGGTGACGCGGGCGCGGTACCCCTCGCCGAGATCCACCTCGCGGGTCAGCGTGTCGAGCGTGGCGAAGAGGCGGTCCTCGACCACGATCTCGTGCTGCCCCGACAGCCCGCGCAGGACGCTCGACTTGCCCGCGTTCGTGTACCCGACGAGGCTCACGCTCAGCATCGGGGTGCGGCCGGCGCGGATCGTTTCGCGGTGGCGCTCGACGTCCCGCAGCTTCCCCTTGAGCCACTGGATCTTGTGCCGGATCATCCGGCGGTCGGTCTCAAGCTGTGTTTCGCCGGGGCCCCGGAGGCCGATGCCGCCGCGGATACGGGAGAGGTGGGTCCACATCCGGCGGAGACGAGGCAGCAGGTACTCGAGCTGGGCCAACTCGACCTGGAGCTTGGCCTCGTGGCTCCGCGCCCGGGTCGAGAAGATGTCGAGAATGACCTCCGCCCGGTCCATGACGCGCACCTTGAGCTCCCGCTCGAGGTTGGCGCCCTGCATCGGCGAGAGCTCGTCGTCGAAGATGACGAGGGTGGCCCCGGCGCTGGCCACCAGGGCGGCCAGCTCTTCCACCTTCCCCTCCCCGATGAGCGTGCCGGGATGGGGCGACTCGAGTTGCTGGGTCAGCTGCCCGACGACCTCGGCTCCCGCCGTGTCCACCAGCCG
>CAYUOK010000130.1:2785-4089 GCA_964446395.1 uncultured Gemmatimonadaceae bacterium
GCCGTCGCGAGGTACACCGCCGCCTCAGCCAGGGCGAGTTCTCCCTCCGGCGCCCCGAGAAAGTCGAAGGCATCCTTGGCGGCGAGCGTGATCGTGAGCGCCTGCGGGTCCGCCAGGCCGATGTCCTCCACCGCCATGCGGACCATCCGCCGCGCCAGGTAGAGCGGCGGTTCGCCGCCCTCGATCATCCGGGCCAGCCAGTAGAGCGCACCCTGCGGGTCGCTCCCCCGCACCGCCTTGTGGAGCGCCGAGATCAGGTTGTAGTGCCCCTCGCCCGACTTGTCGTAGGCGGGCAGGCGCCGGGCGAAGACGTCTGCCGCGATCGCCTGCGTGACCTCGCCCCCGAGGCCCACCTGCTGCGACGCCGCCTCGAGTGCGGTCAGCGCGCGCCGAGCGTCGCCGTCGGCCGCCGTCGCCAGGAAGTCGATGGCGTCGTCCGGCACCCGGAGCTCCATCGCGCCGAGCCCGCGGTCCCGGTCGGCGAGGGCCCGGCGGAGGAGCACGGCGAGATCCTCCGCGGGCAGCGGCTCGAGCACGTACACCCGCGACCGCGAGAGGAGCGCGGCGTTCAGCTCGAAGCTGGGGTTCTCCGTCGTGGCGCCGATGAGCGTGATCAGCCCCGACTCGACGGCGGGGAGGAAGGCGTCCTGCTGGCCCCGGTTGAACCGGTGGATTTCGTCGCAGAAGAAGATCGTCTCCCGCCCCAGCCGGCGGCGCTCCTCCGCCTCGCGGAGGATCTCCCGCACGCGCTGCACCCCCTCGGTGACCGCGCTGAAGGTGACGAACTCCCGGTCGGTGTGCCGCGCGATGACGCGGGCCAGGGTGGTCTTCCCGGAACCGGGCGGACCCCAGAGGATGACGCTGCCAACGTCGCCACGGCGGATCGCGTCGCCGAGCGCGCGGCCCGGGGCGAGCAGGTGCGCCTGGCCGACGACTTCGTCGATGGTGCGCGGCCTGAGGCGCGCTGCGAGCGGTTCCGCGGGCGCGAAGAGGGAGGGCTCGCTCACGGTCACGTCCTACCCGACCCAGCGCTCGAGCAGCGCGTGCGTCAGGAAGAAGGCGGCCGCCCCGCCGAAGAACGGCAGCGCGGTGGCCCAGCCGCGCTTGGCCTGAAACTCGGGCACCAGGTCGGAGGCCGCCACGTAGAGGGTGACGCCCGCGGCGAGCGCGAGCCCACGCTCCGCCAGCGGCGCCGCCCGCTCCGTCAGGAGCACGCCGAGCACCGTGGCCAGTCCCAGGACCGCGGCCGCCCCGATGGCCCGGCGGGCGCCCTGGCCCCCCGCCATCAGGAGGCTCGCGATGGT
>CAYUOK010000131.1:0-4085 GCA_964446395.1 uncultured Gemmatimonadaceae bacterium
GACGGCCTCGCCATGCGGCGGGGCCGTTGCCGTTTGCCGGTGCTTGTGCGGTCCCGAGCGGTCTGTAGCTTCCGCAACGCAGGCATCCCGAATCACGTTCCCTTCGAAAGCCGGAACCGATGCAGAAGCTCTTCCTTGCCCTCGCCGCGTCCGCCGTCTTCGCGCTGCCGTCATTCAACGCCGAGAAATACCCCGTCGGCCGAATCCGGACGGACAAGGGCGAGATTCTCTTCTATCTCTATCCCCAGACGCCCAACCACCAGGCGAGCTTCATCAAGCTCGCGAACGCGCACTACTTCGACTCCCTCACCTTCAACCGGGTGATCAAGAACTTCGTGGCGCAGGGCGGGTGTCCCGACACGCCCGAGGGGTTCGCGGGCTCCCCCTACAACCTGGCCCCCGAATTCAACGACAGCCTGCGCCACATCTACGGCGCCGTCGGCGCCGGCCGGGACGACAACCCCCAGAAGCTCTCGGCCGGGTGTCAGTTCTACATCGTCGCCAACAAGAACGGGCTGTCTCGCCTCGACGGGAACTACACCGTCTACGGACAGGTCATCAAGGGGATGGACGTCGTGGAGGCCATCGTGTCGGTGCCCACCGATTCCAGCGATGCGCCCCTGACGCCCATTCCGCTGAAGGTGGATGTGATCCAACTGACCGAGGCCCAGCTCGCGGGGTACGGCTACACCGTCCGATCAGCAAACTGACCCCGGCGTGGGTCACGAGCGATCCACGACGACGGGGTGGGCTCACGCCCACCCCGTCCCGTTCGGATGCGCAAGTTCTGGGTGGGTGGCAATTCGACGGAGCGATTCCGGCGCTCCGAGATTGCGTCCCCACCGCCAGGGGTGGCCGTAAGGCCACCCCGCTCGCGGCCGCCCCGGGGCGACCGCACCAGGCTTTCGCCTTGCGCCCCACACCTGCACAGGGGAGACTTGGGGCGATGCACGACTCCATCGCCTTCCTGACCGACCTGGCCCTGGTGCTGGGGGTGGCGGCGCTCACCAGCGTCCTCTCCCAGCGCCTGCGCCTGCCGCCGGTGTTCGGCTACCTCGTGGCCGGGTTCATCATCGGCCCGAACGACTTCTTTCCCCTGGTGGCCGACGTCGGGACCGTCCGCACCCTCTCCGAGCTCGGCGTCATCCTCCTCATGTTTTCGCTCGGCCTCGGCTTCACGGTCCGGAAGATCGCCCGGCTCGCGTCCACCGCCGGGCTCATCGCCGCCGTGGAAATCGGCCTCTGCCTGTCGCTCGGCTACGTCGTCGGCCAGGCCCTCGGGTGGAGCCGGATCGAGAGCCTCTTCGCCGCCGCCCTCGTGGCCATCTCGAGCACGATGATCATCGCCAAGGTGTTCGAGGACCAGCGCATCTCCGGCCCGCTGGCCGACGTGGTCTACGGCGTGCTCGTCATGGAAGACCTGGTGGCCATCCTGTTCCTCGCCATCCTCAGCGCGGTCGTGGGCGGGAGCGGTTCGACTGCCGCCCTCGTCGCGGGGACGGTGCCGCGCCTGACGCTCTTCCTCACCGTCGTGGTGCTGGTCGGGATGTTCTCCGTGCCGAGGGCCTTCCGGTGGGTGGTGCGCCTCCGGCGCGAGGAGACCACCCTCGTGGCGAGCGTCGGGCTCTGCTTCTCGCTCGCGCTGCTGGCCCAGATGGCGGGCTTCTCCGTGGCGCTCGGCGCGTTTCTCGCCGGCTCCTTCGTGGCCGAGGGCGGCGTGTCGCGCCAGGTGGAGCCGCTCATCCGCCCGCTGCGCGACATGTTCGCCGCCATCTTCTTCGTGGCCGTGGGCATGTCCATCGAACCGAGTGCCATCCTGGAGCACTGGCCCGCCGTCCTGGCGCTGACCGCCGCCGTGCTCGTCGGCAAGACGGTCGGCGTCACCAGCGGCGCGTTCCTGGCCGGGCTGGGCACCCGGACCTCGATCCGCGCCGGGCTCTCCATGGCGCAGATCGGCGAGTTCTCGTTCATCATCGCCGGCCTCGGCGTCGCCAGCGGCGCGACCGACTCCTTCCTGGCGCCGGTGGCCGTCTTCGTGTCGGTCGTGACGGCTCTCCTCACCCCCGTGCTGCTCAGCCGCTCCACGGAGGTGGCGAACCTGGTCGACGCGCGGCTCCCCCATTCGCTGCAGACCTACGCCACGCTTTACGGCTCCTGGGTGGAATCGGCCCGGAGCGCCGCCGCGTCGAAGACGCCGGCCGCACGCATCCGGCGGCTGGCCCGGATCATCGTATTCGACACGATCCTGCTCGCCACCATCCTGATCGGCGCGTCGCTCGCCCTCCGGACCGGCACCGCGCCGCTGGCCGCCTGGCTGGGCCTGCCCGAGGCGACGGTGCAGGGCGGGGCGCTGCTGCTGGCCCTCGCCGCCCTCTTTCCGCTGCTCTACGCCATCGTGCGCGCCGCGCGTTCGCTGGGCGAGACCATCTCCTTCCAGGCCATGCCCGCCGCGCCCGCCGGAAGCGCCGACTTCGGCGCCGCCCCGCGTCGTGCGCTCAGGCTCTCCGTCCAGATCGGCGCCGTGCTCATCCTTGGCGTGCCGACGGTGGCCGTGACGCTCCCGTTCCTCCCCGGCTACGGTGGCCCGCTCTTCGTCGCCATGTTGCTGGTGCTCCTGGGCATCGCGTTCTGGCGATCCGCCCGCAACCTGCAGGGACACGTGCAAGCCGGCGCCAACATGATCGTCGAGGCGCTCGCCATGACGATGGAGCACCCGGCCGCGGCCGGCTCCATCCTCGAGGAGGCGCGGCAAATGCTCCCCGGGATCGGCGAGCTGACCCAGGTGATCGTGGGCGCCCGCGACGCGGCGGCGGGACGCACCCTCACCGAACTCAACCTGCGGGGATTGACCGGGGCGTCCGTGGTGGCGCTCTGTCGCGGGGAGGAACGAAAGGTGCTGCCGGCGGGGAACGAGGAGCTGCGTGCGGGGGACGTGCTGGCGCTGACCGGATCCCAGGAGTCGATCGACGCCGCCACTGCCGTGATTCAGGGCGCCTGATCGGTCGCCCGCCAGAGGTACCACGACGCGACCGAGCGGAACGGGCGCCACCGCTCCCCGTGGCGCTCGATGCGATGCGGCTTCGGCCGCTGCCGCGTCCCGTACGTCCACTGGAAGCCCTTCTGAATGCCCAGGTCGTGGATCGGCAGCACGTCGGGCCGGCCGAGCCGGAAGATCAACAGCATCTGCACCGTCCACGTGCCCACGCCCCGCACCGCCGTCAATCGCGCGATGATCTCCTCGTCCGGCATCCGCCGCAGCGCGGCGGCGGTCGGCACCACCCCGTCCAGCGTCTTGGTCGCCAGGTCCCGCGCCGCGGCGAGCTTGGCGCGCGAGAGCCCGGCGCCGCGAAGCGCCTCGTCCGGCGCCTCGAGCAGCGCCTCGGGGGCGAGCGCCCTCCGCGCCGGAAAGAGTGCCCGCACCCTGCCGTAGATCGTGGCGGCCGCCTTGCCGCTCAACTGCTGGTACACGATCGACTCCAGCAGCTCCTCGAAGGGGGAATGCCGCAGCCGCGGCTCGAGCTCGCACGGCCCGGCGCGCCGGATGACGCCGGCCAGGGCCGGATCGGCCTTCCGGAGGTGCCGGACGGCGGCGGGGGCGTCGAACGGCGCGATCACGCCGGGGCCCCGCTGAGTGCGCGCTCGAGGTACGGCTGCAGGTACCGGCCCGTGAGCGACGCCGCGCAGGCGGCCACCGTCTCGGGAGTCCCCTCCACCACCAGCCGCCCGCCGTCGTCGCCGGCCTCGGGCCCCAGGTCGATGATCCAGTCCGCCCGCTTGATCACGTCCAGGTGGTGTTCGATGACGAGCACCGTGTTCCCCGCGTCCACCAGCCGGTCGAGCACCTGGAGCAGCACCCGCACGTCGTCGAGGTGCAGGCCCGTCGTCGGCTCGTCGAGGATATAGAGCTTCCGGGCTCCCTTCTTCTTCGCGCCGGCCAGCTCGCGGGCGATCTTGAGCCGCTGCGCCTCGCCGCCGGACAGCGTGGTGGCCGGCTGTCCGAGGCGGAGGTATCCGAGCCCCACCTGGTGGAGGTGCCAGAGCGCCGCGCCGAGCTTCGGCTGGTGCCGGAAGCGGGTGATGGCCTC
>CAYUOK010000132.1:0-4076 GCA_964446395.1 uncultured Gemmatimonadaceae bacterium
GCGCCGCCCGATACTGGTAACTTCCTGTCCGTGGCTAACATAGGCGGCCAATCTATCCTTCACGGAAACCCCACCGCAAGGCGGAGGGGAGCCCGTGGCTAAGCCCGGCATCGACCTGGCCACCATGTCCGACCAGGATGTGGTGCTCGAGGCGCGTGCGGGGCGTCAGGCGGCGTACCGTGAACTGGTGCGCCGCTATGAACGTCCGATCTTCTCACTCATCTACCGCATGGTCCGCAATCGCGAGCAGGCGGAGGATCTCTCCCAGGAGACCTTCGTCAAGGCGCTGAACGCGATCGAATCGTACCGCCCCGAGTACAAGTTCTCGAGCTGGATCTTCAAGATCGCCAACAACGTCTCCATCGACCACCTGCGGCGCCGGGAGCTGGACACCCTCTCCCTCGACGGCTCCCCGCACGCGCTTACCCCCGAGGCGATCCAGGCCAGCGCGCTGCAGCTCGGCGACCGCCAGGAAACCGCCCTCGAGGAGCTCGAGGCCAAGGAGCTCGGGGGCGAAATCGAGCAGGCCATCGCCACCCTCAGGCCGGAGTATCGCGCCTGCATCCTGCTCCGGCACGTCGAGGGCCGGCCGTATGAAGAAATCGCCACGATGCTCGACCTCCCGCTGGGCACCGTGAAGACCTACATCCACCGCGCACGCGGCGAACTCAGGCAGGCGCTGGCGCATCTGCGCCAGTGAAACCCCGGGCCCGGCGGGCCCGTAGGAGGGGCGTCATGACGGACCTCATTGCCACCCACCTCACACCGGACGAGCTCGACGACTGGCTCGCAGGGTCCCTCGCGCGCAACCGCGAGGCGCACCTGCACGGCTGCGCCGATTGCCGGCGCCTGGCCGATGCCGACCGCGCGCTGGCCCACCTGCTCGGCACCCTCCCGCTGTTCAGCCCCGCCGCCGGTTTCGGCGACAGGGTCATGGCGCGGGTCGAGGTCCGGCGCCGGGCCCGTCCGATGGCCATCGCGGCCGCACTCGCCGCGGGCCTGCTCCTGCCGATGGCAGCGAGCGTGGGGTGGAGCCTCGCCAATCCCGACACCCTTGCCCAGCTCCTCCAGGGGGCGGGCAGCGGGATCAGCGGCTTCGGCGTGGCGACGGTCCGTTCCTTCGGATCCACCCTCCTCGCACAGCCATGGTACCCCTGGGTCCGCGGGCTGTTCGAGTCGCCCGCCCGTCTCGGCCTCGTGTTCGGCGCCACCACCGTCGCCTATGCTGGCGGCGTCCTGGTGCTCCGGCGCCTGATGGCCCTGCCGATGCCGCGGGTGGCTCATGTGCAGGGGTAGCCGACTCCTCGTCGCGGCGGGCCTGCTCTTCCTGACCGGCTCGCCCGCGCTCGCCGCGGCGCCGATCCGCATCCAGGCCGCCCATCCCGCCCCGCAAGCAGTGCCGCCCGCCCCCGAGGGCGGACTCAGCGTTTCACTTCGCGACCTCTCCAATCCCGCCGAACTCGAACCGATCCTCTCGCGCGCTCTCCGCGAGTCCAAGTCGCCGGGCTTCGCCCTCACCGTCCCGGGCGGCACGGCGCGGATCGGCCGCTATTCCATCGGCGCGGGCGAATCGCAACAGGGTGACGTGCTCGTCCTCAACGGAGACGCCGAGCTCTACGGGCGGCTCTCCGGCAACCTGGTCACCGTCGAGGGCGACATCACGCTGCACCCCGGCTCGTACGTATCGGGCAGCGTGCTGGCCTACGGCGGGCAGGTGCACCAGGCAGGAGGGCAGGTCACGGGAGAGATCAACACGATCGGCAGCCTCCCGGCCGAGGAAATCGCCGCGGCGGCACCGGTGGCACTCTCGCCGCTGGTGCAGGCGCTCAGGAACGTGGCCGGCCTCGCCGGCGTCTTCCTGACCCTCCTCGGCATCGGCTTCGGACTCGTCCTCTTCGGCAAACCCAACCTCGAAATCATCTCCGACACCGTCTCCCACACCTTCGGGCGCTCCTTCGCCGTCGGTTTCCTCGCCCAGGTGCTCGTCGTCCCTACCTTCGGCGTGTTGATCCTCGGGCTCGTGCTGAGTGTGGTCGGCATCCTGCTCATTCCCTTCGCCGTCATCGCCTCGGTGCTGCTGGTGCTCGTGGCGGTGCTCGCCGGCTTCCTCGGCGTCGCGCACGCTCTCGGCGAGAAGTACACCCGCCGCCAGCTGGCGCAGGGGGCGTTCGGGTCGCCCAACAGCTACCGGTACGTGGTGACCGGCCTGGCCGGGGTGATTCTCCTCTGGACCGGATGGGCCGCGTTCGGCTGGGTGCCGGTGCTCGGCTGGGTGGCCTTCGGCGCGGCCGCGGTCGTGACCTGGCTTCTCCTGACGGTGGGGCTCGGCGCGGCGCTGCTGAGCCGGCTGGGGCTTGCCGGTCACTTCGCCGGCCGGTTCATCCCGCCCGAGGCGCTCACCGACGAGTACCTCTGGGCCACGCCACAGTTCGGCGTGCCGGCGGCCCGCCGCCCCGGCCAGCACAAGACGCCGCCACCCGTCCGGTGACGATGCGAGCGCTCGTCCTGCCCGGGCTGCTCTCCGTTGGCATGGCCGCCACGGGCGCGGGCGCGCTCGAAGGGCAATCGCTCAAACACTACAGCACCACCCGGCAGTTCCACGGGGAAGTGCGGCTGGCCGCGAAGATCGAGTTCGGCGGCGGCACGCTCAACGTCGGCGCCGGCGCGCCGGGCTCCCTCTACGCCATGCAGCTGTCCTATGACGCCGAGCGGTTCCAGCCGGTCAGCCGGTGGGAATCGGGCACCAGCACCGTCACTCTCGGGCTCGCGAGCCGAGACAAGGGCACGGTGGGGGTGGGCGGCACCAAGCAGGACCAGGTGGCGGACGTCCAGTTCTCCCCGCAGGCCGACCTCAACCTCTCGATGGCGATGGGCGCGGCCAGGTCGGTCGTGGATCTCGGCGGGCTCCGGCTCTCTTCGCTGGTGGTGGAGACCGGCGCCAGCCAGACCGAGGTCCGCTTCTCGAAGCGGAACGCCATGCGCTGCACCGCCGCCGAATTCCGCGCGGGGGTGGCGGAGCTCACGGTGGTGGGGCTGGGGAACAGTCTCTGCGACCGGGTGTCGTTCGAGGGGGGAATGGGGAGCGTGGTGCTCGACTACTCGGGAGCGTGGAGCGCCGACTCCAAACTGGAGGCCACGCTGGCGGTAGGCGGCCTCACGCTCCGGATTCCACGCGCGGTCGGGGTGACGATTACCACCGAACAGTTCCTGGCCTCGTTCCAGCCGGCGGGGTTCACCCGCCAGGGCAACCGCTACACCTCCAGCAACAACGCCACCGCCACCCGCCATCTCGACATCGCGCTCACCACTTCACTCGGCGGCGTCACCGTCGAGTGGCTGGACTGAGCCGCTCAGCCCAGCCGGGCGCGCACGCGGCCGCCCACGCCGAGGCCGATGCGGCGCGCCGCCGAGCCGTCGCGCACCGCGATTTCCACCTGACCGCCTGAACCGAGATACGCGACGAGCTGCCCGCTCTCGACGTCGCTGAAGGTACGGAGGAGGGGCCCCACCTGGGCGTCCTCGACCTCGAGCACCGCATAGGGGGGAACTTCCGCCGGGGTCAGATTGGTGACAAGATTGCCAAAGCGGTCCACCGAGATCACCTCGCCAACGACCACCTTGCCGTCGTAGAAGGGGGCGGGGAGGGCGATCCGGACCGGGACGGTGGGGAGCGGCTCGCCGAGCGAGGCGAGGGCGGCGCCGATGGCAAGCGCGGCGGCGGCGGGGGAAAAGAGATCCCGGCCGTGGAAGGTGGGCGCGGCGTCGGCGGGGACGGGAATGGCCACGATCGGCGGATGCGCCTGCTCGAGCGCCGAGGTGAAGACGCCGTTGTCGGGGCCGACGAACCAGTGACCGGCGGCGCCGAAAGCGATGGCGGCGCGGCCGGTCCCGACGCCGGGGTCCACGACGACGAGGTGGATGGTGCCGGCCGGGAAGCGATGCCAGGCGCGGCCGAAGAGGTAGGCGGCGGCGCGCACGTCGCCGGGTTGGATGCCGTGGCTCAGATCGGCGAGGGTGACACCGGGCGCGCGTGAATACAGGACGCCGCGCATTTCGGCTACGTAGGGGTCGGCGGT
>CAYUOK010000133.1:0-4013 GCA_964446395.1 uncultured Gemmatimonadaceae bacterium
GGCGGAGTGCGGGGACGGGGCCCGCTGAAAGGCCTTGCAGTCCCGTCACAACCGCTTGACTAGATGCGAGTTAGGGCGATGGCACCGTTTTCGCTTTTTCCTGCGTCGGGAGGCATGGTGCCCCCCGGAACAATACAACTGATCCGCCCGATAATAGCACACCCGGAGCGATCCGGGGCCGCAAAACTAGAGGTCTCATCCGGTCGGGATGAGATAGCTCGGTGCCGAAGGTGGAATGCACACGACTCATAGAGCGTGGCGTTTCGGCCGGCTGGCGTGGCGAAACGACCACGCTTTGCTTATGTCGGGCAAGGGAGATGCCAGCATGGTGCCCCAAGCCCAGACCGTTCGACAACTGCATGCCCCGTCCTCGCTCGGGCTCGACACCCGCGCCTCGTTCCGCCAGGCGGCGGTGAGCGTGCTGGAGGAGATGCCCGAGGGGGAGAGCCGCCTGGTCATCGACCTGAGCGCCACCAAGCACGTGGACTCGGCGGGGCTCGGCGCCCTGATGCTCGTCCAGCGCCGCGCCGGGGAACGCCGCCAGCGGGTCACCCTCCGTTCGGCGAACGAGGAGCTTCGGTTCCTCCTGATGCTCACCAAGCTCGAGGACCTCTTCGAACTGGAACCGAAGCAGTCGTAGTCTTATACTCCGTGGACGCCCACCGCACCGGTGGGCGCTCTGTGCCTTGCGGACGGGGTGATGACCGACCAACCGAACCAGCGCCGGGTGCTGTTCGTCGAAGACGAGCCCGCCCTGCGCATCAGCTACGAACGGTTCTTCCGTCCGCGCTATGCGATGGCCTTCGCGTCGTCGGGCGCGGAGGCGCTGGCCCGCCTCGCCGAGGAGTCGCCGGACGTCGTGGTGCTCGACATGCGGCTCCCCGACACCGACGGCGTGGACCTCCTCCGGCGGATCCGCGAGGCCCGCCCGACCGTGCCGGTCATCATCACCACGGCCTACGTCAGCGTGGAGCCGCAGCTCCACGTCCTCGACCTGGCGCACAGCGCCTACCTGATCAAGCCCTTCGACCTCGACGAGCTCGGCGCCGCCATTGACCGAGCCGGTTGATCCACCCCTCCTCTCGGCGCGGGGCCTCGTCCGCGCGTTCGGGGCGCTGCAGGTCCTGCGCGGGGTGGACCTCGACGTGCGCGCCGGGGAAATGCTCGCCGTGGCGGGGCCGAACGGCGCCGGGAAGACGACGCTGCTTCGCCTCCTGGCCGGCCTCATGCGGCCCAGCGCCGGGGAGGTGCGGATCCGCGGCCAGCGGCCCACCCGCGACGACCCCGGACCGCGCCGCGCCATCGGGCTCCTCTCGCACCACACCTTTCTCTACGACGACCTGACCCCGGCAGAGAACCTCCACTTCACCGCCCGCCTCTACGGCCTCGCCGACGCGGCGGGAGCCACGCGAGCCGCGCTCGAGGAGGTCGGCCTCACCGCGCGGGCCAACACCCCCGTGCGCCACCTGAGTCGCGGGCTCCTGCAGCGGGCCGCCATCGCGAGGGCGCTGCTGCACCAGCCCGACATCCTCCTGCTCGACGAGCCGTTCACCGGCCTCGATGCACCCTCCGCAGACCGGTTTCGCGCCCTCCTTGCGTCGCAGCTGGCGCGGGGCCGCGCGCTGGTCCTCGTGAGCCACCACCTCGCCGAGGCGTGGGATCTCGCGACGCACGTGGCGGTGCTGTCGGGCGGGCGGTGGGCCCTCGAGGGCTCGCGCCCCTCCGACCTGGCGGCCTTTCACGCTCGCTACGCCGAGCTGGTCCATGGCTGAGTTCCTCCGGATCGCGTTCGCCATCGCCGCCAAGGACATCCGGCTCGAGCTGCGCAGCCGGACCGCCCTGCTGTCGGCCATCGTCTTTTCCGCGCTGGTGCTGGTGGTCTTCAATTTCGCCCGCGACCCGACCGCGCTCGCCGCGGTGGACCTGGCGCCGAGCGTGCTCTGGGTGACGTTCGCGTTCGGTGCGGTCATCGCGCTCAACCGGGCCTTCTACGTGGAGCGCGAAAACGCCGCCCTCGACGGCATCCTCCTGGCCCCGGTGCCTCGGAGCGCCCTGTACGTGGGGAAGCTGTTCGCCAACCTCGCCTTCGTCGGCGTGGTCGAGGCGGTGGCGCTGCCGCTGTTCGTCCTCTTCTTCAACGTCGACCTGGGGCACGCGCTCCCCGGGATCCTCGGGGTGACGGCGCTGGCGACGGTCGGGTTCGTGGCGGTCGGGACCATCTTCAGCGCCATGGTGGTGCGGACCCGGTTCGCGGAGCTGATGCTGCCGGTCCTCCTGCTCCCCTTCATGGTGCCGCCGCTCGTCGGCGCGGTGCAGGTGACCTCCAAGCTCCTGGCGGGCCGCCCGTTGAGCGAGATGATGGGCTGGCTTAGGTTACTGACGCTCTACGACATCGGGTTCGTGACCCTTTGCATCCTCGTCTTTCCGGCGGTGGTCGACGAATGACGCCTGAACTCCTCGCTGCACGCCGCATCGTCCGCCGCGGGCAGGTCCTCACGGTGCTCGGCCTCCTGGCCGCCGCCGCCGTGTACGTGATCGCCATCTATTTCACGCCGGTGGAGGTGCGCCAGGGACCGGCGCAGAAGATCTTCTACGTCCACGCCCCGGCGGCATGGGGCGCCCTGGTCGCCTTCGCGGTGGTCGGGCTGGTCAGCATCCTCTACCTGTGGCTGCAGGACGAGCGGCTGGACCTCTTCGCCGCCAGCTCGGCGGAGGTCGGCATCGCCTTCTCGCTCGTCATGCTGACGACCGGCCCGATCTGGGGCAAGACGGTCTGGGGCACCTGGTGGACCTGGGACGCCCGCCTGACCCTGACGCTCTTCCTCTTCTTCCTCTTCGTGGGGTACCTGGCGTTGCGGGCCGCCGTGCAGGACCACGGTGAACGGGCCCGCTTCAGCGCGGTGGTGGGAATCATGGGGCTGGTGCTCGTCCCCTTCATCCACCTGAGCGTGTATCTCTTCCGCACCCTGCATCCGCAGCCGGTGCTGCTCAAGCCGAGCGCCCCCTCCATGCCGCCGGAGATGCTGCGGGCGCTGCTCTCCGGGATGGCCGCGTTTACCGTGCTTTACATCGGGTTCGTGGTCCTGCGGTACGGACTGGCGCGGCTGGACAACCTGCGCGAAGGAGCCGGCGATGCCGTTTGAGACTCCCCAGAACGGCGGCTTTCTCGTGGCCGCCTACGTGGTGGCGGCGGTGATCTACGTCGTGTATGCGGCGTCGCTGTGGACCAGGACGAGTCGGGCGCTCAGGGAGGCGGGGAAGCGGGGACGCGGGGACGCTTAGGCCTGACATTCGTCTGGATAACAAACGGCCCTCCGGATATCCGGAGGGCCGCCTGACTTTGTGCCCGTCGAAGTGCGTCAGTCCGTCGCCTTCGCGAAGAGCACCTTTTCCCAGAGGAACGCCGCCACGAGGGCGCCGAGGAGCGGTCCGACCCACCACACCGCCTGGCTGATCCACTGCCCGGCCACCAACGCGGGGCCGAAGGCGCGCGCCGGGTTGAGTGCCGCGCCGGTCAGGGATCCGCCGAACAGCATGGCGATGAACAGCGTGAGCCCGACCCCGAAACCGGCGATCTTGGGCCGCTCGGCCGAGACCGTCGTGGCGAGGAACGCGCTCATGAGGAAGAAGGTGAGGATCGCCTCGATCGTGATGGCCTGGCCGAGGGTGATGGTGGCGGCGATGGACGGGGTCCCGAGCGCGAGGACCTTCGTCACGCCGCCTGGCAGGACGGCCTTGATCGTCATGGCGGCGAGCACGGCGCCGAGGAGCTGCGCCGCGATGTAGAGGCCTGCGGACTTCGCGTCGATCCGCTTGATGGCGAGCATGCCCGCGGTGATCGCCGGGTTGAGGTGGCCGCCCGAGATGGCCATCGTGGCCGAGATCGCGATGGCGAAGGCGAGGCCGTGGGCGAGCGCAATCCCGAGGAGGCCGAAGTCGGCCTTCGGGAAGTTCGTCGTCATCACGGCGCCGGCACCGAAGAACACGAGCATGAAGGTGCCGAAGAGCTCGGC
>CAYUOK010000134.1:0-1483 GCA_964446395.1 uncultured Gemmatimonadaceae bacterium
CATGAACGCCTTCAGCGAGTCCGGCGGCGCGCTGCCGAAGATCGCCAGCGTGCGCGGGGCGCTGCCGGGGGCGGCCGGTCGAGCGCCGTCCGCGGGCAGGGGCGTCGGCGCGACTTCCATGTCCTGCAGCTCCGCGCTGGCGCTCTGGCCCGGCTGCTGGGAGAGCAGGGCGGCCACCTCGGTGGCGGGGCCTTCGACGGTGCTGATCATCTCGCCGTTGGCCAGGATCTGAGTCACCAGGGTGATCGGCCGTCCGCCCTGCGGCGCCTGCCGCTGCTTGACCTGCACGACCGGCACCCCGTCCACCCGCGGCACCCATTCCTCCTGCTCCGCCTGGCTGTTGGTCCACGCCACCGTCCGCCAGACGCCGGTCAGCACCGGCTCGTTCGCGGCGGAGGTGCCGGCCAGCGACGCCAGCTCGGAGGTGGCCGGCCGGGGAGGGGGCGGGGGTTCAACGATGGAGGATTCGGCGGGAGATGGCTCGGGACGGGCGGGAGCGGCGACCGGACGCGCAGGGGCCGCCGTGGTTGCGACCTGCGCCGGATTGTTTGCCCGGATTGGGGTCTCCAGCGGCTGGCTCGCGGCGGGGGCCGGCTCACCGGCGGCCTGGCCGGTGGAGGCGGCGCCCGTCGTCGACCACTGGTTCAGTCCCCAGCCGAGGCCGATGGCGGCCACCACGCTGGCGGCCCAGCCGGCGCCGCGAAGCAGGCGGGTGCGGCGGGAAGCGCGCTCCACGTGCGCAGCGGAGAGGTGGGCAAAGGGCCGGGGGCGAATCCGGCGCGGAGCGGCGGCCACCAGCAGCGCCGTGGTCCGGTCGCGGAGCGCGGCGATACCGTCGCGCTCCGCGCGACAGGCGTGGCACCCGGCAAGGTGGTGCTCGATCTCCACGCACTGCGACCGGCTCAGGGCCTGGTCGAGGTAGGCGTGGAGCTCCTCCTCCGGGATGTGCCGCAGTGGTTCAGGATTGTGCCGCATGATTCCGCTTCCGTTCGACTTCCATCCGGTCGTGCGCCTCGATCAGGCGCTTGCGAGCCCGGGCGAGCGTCGTCCCGACGGCCCCGACGGCCAGTCCGGACTGCTCGGCGATTTCAGGGTAGCTGAGCCCGGCGTCCCAGAGCAGGAGCACGTCCCGGTCGCGCTGGGACAGCTCCGCCAGCGCCGCGCGGACCTTCTCCATCTTCTCATCGTGCTCGACGTTCTCCTCGCCGTCCGCCTCGACCTGGTGGCGCTGCGTCGGCTCGTTGGTCAGCAGCGTCAGGTGCTTCTTCCGACGGATGGCGGAGCGGGCCTCGTCACGCGCCAGGTTGGCCGCCACCGCGAACACCCAGGCCCGTGGCTTTTCCGGCCGGTGACGCATGGCCCGGACGAACACCTCCTGTGCCAGATCCTCGGCGCGGTCGGCGTCCCATACCTTCCGGTACAGGAACCGCACCACCGCGGCGTAGGTCGTCAGGTACAGGGTTTCGAGCTCGTCGCGCACGGG
>CAYUOK010000134.1:1583-3999 GCA_964446395.1 uncultured Gemmatimonadaceae bacterium
ACGCACCCCGGATGCATCAGATCCCCCCCCTCCGGCCATTCGCTGCAGAGATCGGGCTTGGCGGGTCGGCCGTCCTCGCGGACGCGCCCGTGGAGGCTGCAGGCCACACCGTCCTCGCCGAGATACCCGCAGGCCGAAATCATCTCGGCCTCGATGGAATCGTCCTCGTTCCGCTCGGTCTTGCAGAGGTAGGGGGACTGGCGGGCCCGCACCAGCGCCTCGAGCCGGGTCTCGCCACGGGTGCACATGATCTCGACCTGGAGGTCCCGGCAGCAGGCGGCGCCCCGCGTGTGGTCGGCGGTCCGACAGGGGGCGCCGAGGCAGGGGTTGGTGCCGAGGACGGGCAGGCCCGCCTTCACGTCCACCGCGGGCCGGTTCACCAGCCGGCGCTGGTCCACCAGGAGGAACCGGTTCCCGCCGAGCTGCCGGGGCTGGGCCGGGCGCCGGGGGCGGGCCGGGGAGGGACCCCGGAAGCCGTGCGCGTCGCAGCGGGCCCGGCCGCCGTCCTCCTTGAGGTGCTTGCAGGGGACGTGGAGCCTCGCGTCCACCAGGAGTTCCCCCTTCCTGGTGTGGAGGCGCCCGAAATCCAGCTGGGCGGTGTGGCCAAGCAGCCAGGTCGCCTCGTGGTCGAGCGACTCGATGCCCTCCTCGATCTTGCCGATCCGGAGGGTCACGTCGAGCGACCGGCACTGTGAGCCGAGGGACTTGCAGGGCGGTGGCGTGGGCATCGGGGTCCGGGTCGGGGTGGGGGCGGAACGCGCTGAATTATAGCCTCCGGCTGGCGCCCTCGCGTGGCTGGAGGGCCTCGCTTATGTTTGTGCCTTCGTTCACAAGGGCAGTCCGCCACTCGTGGACGCGTGAGGCGGGGATCCGGCGGGCGACACATCCATTCGGTATTTCGGAGGCATGGCAGCGATGCAGAAGATCAGCTTGGTGGCAGGCTTGGCAGTCCTGATGGCGGCGTGCGGCGGCGAGAAGGCCCCGGAGCAGACCCCGGCGGCGGTTCCTGCGGCCGACACGGCGGCTCCCGCGGCGACCGCGGCGGTTCCGACCGGCGCGACCCACGACGTCCGCATGGAGTTCGACGGCAAGACCTACCACTTCATTCCCGCCGCCCTGACGATCAAGGCCGGCGACGTCGTCAACTTCCACAACATCAGCGGCGGTCCGCACAACGTCGCCTTCTGGGGCGACAGCATCCCGGCGGGTGCCGCGGCCGTCCTCGGCGCCAACATGCCGAACCAGATGCAGCCCCTCTCCGGGCCGATGCTCGTCGAGCAGGACGCGATCTACACCGTCTCGTTCGCCGGCGCGCCGGAGGGCGAGTACAAGTACTACTGCCTCCCGCACCTCGCGATGGGCATGAAGGCGATCCTGACGGTTACGCAGTAACAGGCGGCTCAGCGGGGAAGCGGGGAGGTATCCGCTTCCCCGCTTCCCCGCTTCCCCGCCTATTCCCGGTACTTCCCCCCGATCCACCACGCCACGCCGCCCACCCCGATTCCCGCCACGGCGTCTACGCCGTAGTGGAACTGGCAGTACACCACCGAGATCGTCAGCAGGATGGCGGGGACGGCCATCAGCATGCCGAGCCGCCGGTTGCCGCGCCAGGCGCCGGACGTCGCCGCGATCGTGGCCGCCACGTGCGACGACGGGAAGGCCGCGCCGTAGGAGCTCCCCGAGGCGAGGGTCGCGTACACCAGCCGCGCGGGGCCGTTGTCGAGGAACCATGCGTCGGGCCGCGCGAACTCGTAGTACGGCCCCACCACCGGCCAGAACAGGAAGACGAGGTAGCAGGAGAGCAGCGTGAAGATGACCAGGTACATGGTGCGGTGGAGCGAGAGCCAGTCCTTCTTCCCCGCGAAGTAGAGCACCGGCAGGAGGAGGAGCAGGTAGTAGCTCCAGTACGCCGCGTGGAGCACCGTGGAGGCGAGGCGGCTCGGGTAGTCGCGCCAGAGGGTCTGGCTGATCTGCCCGCCGAAGAGCGCCGCCTCCCAGCCCTGGACGGTGGCGTCGCGAATCGGGATGCCGCCCGCGTTCAGGATGTCGATTTCGCCGTAGAACAGCACCAGCAGGATGACGGGATAGACCTCACGGAGTGCCCGTCCCGCCACGCCGAGCCCCGGCCGCTGCACCAGCAGGATCAGGACGACCACCAGCGCGTGGGCCGCGAGCAGCCACCAGCACGCCGGGTTGTCCGGGGCCCGCCAGAGCGCGAGCGCGGAGACGATCGCGACGTAGCACAGGATTGTCTTGTCGAGAATTCGCATCAGATCCACTTCTCGGCGCGATACCACGCCGAGGTCTCGGCAAGGCCTGTCGCGAGGTCGGTAGCGGGGCGCCACCCGGTGTCGGCCACCAGGGCGGAGGGGTCGCCGGTCCACGCCGCCTCGAAGAACTCGTCGGCCTTCTCGGC
>CAYUOK010000135.1:0-2403 GCA_964446395.1 uncultured Gemmatimonadaceae bacterium
GGACAGGGGGTGAGGGCGATTCCTTCGAAAACCGCATCCTCGTCAAGGTCGACGCCCCGGCGCTGCTGCGCCGCACGCTCGATCCCGCGCGCATCGACGGCGCGCCCATCGTCATCGGTACCGCCACCGATCCCTACCAGCCGGCCGAGCGCCGCTTCCGGATCACCCGCGGGCTGCTCGAGTCGCTCCTCCCGCACCGCGGGCTCCACCTCGGCATCATCACCAAGTCGCCGCTCATCACCCGCGACACCGACCTCCTGGTCCAGCTCGCCGAGCGGCATACCGTCAGCATTCACATCTCACTCGCCGCCCTCGAGGGGCGGCTGGTCCGGCGGATCGAGGCCCGCTCCCCCGCCCCGCACGCGCGGCTCCGCGCCCTCGGCCGGCTTGCCGCCGCCGGGCTCAACGTCGGCCTGCTCGTGGCCCCCATCATCCCCGGCGTCACCGACGGCCGGGAGCAACTGACCGCGCTCTTCCGCGCGGCGAAGGAAGCTGGTGCCCGTCGCGTGGCCGGGGAGGCGCTCCGACTCGGCCCCGCGGCGCGGCGCCACTTCCTTCCGCACCTGGCCCGCGAGTTCCCCGACCTCGCCGCGCGCTACAACCGCCGCTACGGGCAACGCCAGACGGCGGGGCAGGACTACACGGCGGCCCTCACCCGGCGCCTCGACGCCATCCGCCAGGAACTCGGACTCGAAGGGGGCAAGGGGCTGTGACCCGCTCCGTCCTCTTCATCGACCCCCCCGCGTTCTGCACCACCGTGGAGGCGCTCGTGGCGCCGGCCCTCCGCGGGCGGCCGCTCGTGGTGGCGGCGCCCGGCGCCGACCGCGCCACGGTGCTGGCCCTCTCGCCCGAGGCGCAGGCCGCCGGCATCACCCGCGGCATGCCGGTGCGCCAGGCCAAAAAGCGCTGCCCCGACCTGATGCTGCTCCCGCCCAACCCGAAGCTCTACGCCCGCGCCTCCGCCGCGCTGCACGACATCTTCCGCCGCTACGCGCCGATCATCGAGCCCCGCGGCTACGGCCACGCCTATCTCGACGTCACCGGCACCGGCGCCCTCTTCGGCCCGCCGGTGGACGTGGCGCTCCGCATCCACCGCGAGGCGCGGAGCGGCATCCGCCTCCCCGTCACCGTCGGTGTCGGTGCCAACAAGCTGGTGACGGAAGTGGCGGCGGGGCAGCGGGACACCGACCAGGGCGGCGGCCGGGACGCCGTCGTCCCCGTGCCCGAAGGGGGCGAGGCCGCCTTCCTCTCGCCGCACCGCGTGACGCTCCTCCCCGACCTCAGCGAGCGCATGCGCGAGCGGCTCGACGACTACCAGCTCGACCTCATCGGCGCCGTGGCCGCCGTGGGCGCCCCCGCCCTCGGCCAGGTCTTCGGGCGCGCCGGCGCCGAACTCCACGCCAAGGCGCGCGGCATCGACCCCCGCCCCGTCCTTCCCCCCGCCGTCCGGCGGGAGTTCCGCGCCGCCCATACCCTGGCCACCGACACCAACGACCTCGGCGTGCTCCTGGCACTGCTGCGCCGGCTCACCGAACGCCTCGGCGCCAACCTCCGGACCCGGCACCTCGTGGCCCACCGGCTCCGGCTCGACCTGGCCTACGCCGACTACAGCACCAGCCGCCGCATCGTCACGCTTCCCGGCGCCGCCCTCGACGTGGCCCTCCTCGACGCCGCCCGCCGCGCCTTTACCCTGGCCAACACCAAGCGCATCGCCGTCCGCACCGTGGCCCTCGCGGCGGAACAGCTGGCGGAACTGGACGTGCAGATGGAACTCTTTGGGGCGGGGCAGACGGGCAGCGGGGCAGCGGGGCAGGAGGACGATGGGGCTGGAGAACAAGAAGTCGTGATCCAGGCCGCCATCGATCAGATTCGTGATCGCTGGGGGACGCCAGGCATCGCGAGGGGAACGGCAAGGGCGCGGCCCGATCCTGCAGCACGAAATTGCGTTATCGTGCGCTAGGGGTGGGCGTGAGCCCACCCCGCTGCCGGAGCCGACGACCCCGACGACCGCATAGACCGCAACAAGAAAGACACACCCATGACGACGACATACTGTGCGATAGCGCCAGGCCACGAATGGCACGGCCCCTATCACGACACCGAATACGGCGTGCCGCTCACCGACGAGTCGGCGCTCTTCGAGCGGCTGATCCTGGAAATCAACCAGGCGGGGCTGAGCTGGCTCACCATCCTCAAGAAGCGCGAGGCCTTCCGGAAGGCCTACGGCGGCTTCGACGTCGAAACGGTGTCGCGCTACGGCGCGCGCGACACGAAGCGTCTCCTGGCCGACGCCGGCATCATCCGCAACCGCCTCAAGGTCGAGGCCGCCATCCACAACGCCCGGCAGGTGCTGGCGCTGCGGACGTCGCACGGCGGCTTTGCCGCCTGGCTCGATGCGCATCA
>CAYUOK010000135.1:2503-3987 GCA_964446395.1 uncultured Gemmatimonadaceae bacterium
TTTCTCCTTTCTCCCGCTCGTGCATCCATGTTCACGCACCTCCACTGTCACACCCACTTCTCCTTCGGCTTCGGCGCCTCCAGCCCGGAGACGCTGGTCGAGGCCGCCATCGCGCGCGGCTTCCGCACCCTCGCCTGCACCGACACCAACGGCGTCTACGGCGCCGTGGAATTCCAGCAGGCCGCCGAGTCGGCGGGCATCCGCCCCATTCTCGGCGCACACCTGCGGCTGGACGACCAGGAGGCGGTGGCGCTGGCGGTGGATGAACAGGGATGGGGCGCGCTGTGCCGGGCGGTGACGATGATTCACTGGCGTGACGGCGGGGAGGCGGGAAAGCGGGGAAGCGGGGAGGTCTCGTTGGCCGAGATTATCGCGCACGACCGTGCAGGTGTCATTCTCCTTTCCCGCTCCATCTCGTTTCTGGAGCAAGTCCGCGCGCTGAGCGGGCCGCGCGACCTCTACGCGGAGCTGGTGCCGGGTCGGGAGCGCCACGGCGTCCTGGCCGCCGCACGCCGCCTCGGCCTGCCCGCCGTGGCCACCAACGCCGTGGCCTTCGCGAACCCGGAAGACTGGGCCCGCCACCGGCTGCTGGTAGCCATCGGCCAGAACACGACGCTGGCTGCTCTCGAGCAGCCGTCCCCGCTTCCCCGCTTCCCCGCTTCCCCGCCTTTCACCTGGCTCCGCCCCGCCGCCGATCTCGCCTACGCCTTCCCCGACTGCCCCGAGGCGCTCACCGCCGCCGAGGAAATCGCCGAGCGGTGCCGCTGGCGGATTCCGCTGGGCCGGGTGGTGCCGCCGCGGATGACCGACCGCACCGACGCCTTCGAGCAGCTCCGCGCGCTGGCCTACGCCGGCGCCGAGCGGCGGTACGGCACGGTGGCGCCGGTGACGCGCGACCGGCTGGAGCACGAGCTGGCCATCATCGGGATGAAGGGATTCGCCGACTACTTCCTGGTGGTGCACGACATCGTGGCGCACGGCCCGACCCACTGCGGCCGCGGCTCCGTCGCCAACTCGGTGGTGAGCTACTGCCTCGGCATCACCCACGTGGAGCCCCTCGGCGCCGGGCTCCTCTTCGAGCGGTTCCTCAACCCGGCACGCACCGACCCGCCCGACATCGACCTCGATTTCCCCTGGGACGAGCGGGACCACGTGCTGGCCTACGTGTTCCGCCGTTATCCCTTCCCGCGCGCGGCGATGGTGGCCAACCACAACTGCTTCCGGCTCCGCGGCGCGCTCCGCGAGGTGGCCAAGGTGCACGGGCGCCCCGCCGGGGAAATTCGCGAGGTCACCCGCCGCATCCCCTGGTATCACGAGGGGGAGCCGCTCGACAGTCTCCTCGCCACGCACCCCAACTTCCAGGGCCTCGACCTGCCGCAGGCGTGGCAGGGCTTTGCCCGCGAGGCGGAGCCGCTGGTCGGCGTGCCGCGGCACCTCTCGCTCCACCCCGGCGGCGTGGTCATCGTGCCGACCGCGCTCACCGA
>CAYUOK010000136.1:0-3975 GCA_964446395.1 uncultured Gemmatimonadaceae bacterium
GGGCTGGCCGGCTCGGAAGCGGCCTGGGCCCTCGCCGAGCGCGGCGTCGCGGTCACCCTCGTCGAAATGCGCCCGGTGGTCCGCACCGCCGCCCACCAGACCGATCGTCTCGCCGAACTCGTCTGCAGCAACACCTTCAAGAGCGTCGAACTCGTCAACGCGCACGGGCTGCTCAAGGCGGAACTCCGCCTCCTCGGGTCCATGCTCCTCGAGTGCGCCGATCGCGCGCGGGTGCCCGGCGGCAGCGCGCTCGCCGTGGACCGTGAGGTCTTCGCCGCCCTGGTCCAGGAGCGCATCAGCGGGCACCCCAACATCACCGTCGTGCGCGAGGAGGCCGGCGCCCTGCCCGAGGCGGGGATCGTGGCCACCGGGCCCCTCACGTCGGAACGGCTGGCGGCGGCCATCGCCGCGCGGCTCGGGTCGGCCGCGCTGGCCTTCTACGACGCGATCGCGCCGATCGTCTCGGCGGACTCCCTCGACCGGGAGCGACTGTACGCCCTCTCGCGCTACGGGAAGGGCGAGGGCGACGACTACCTCAACGCGCCGATGTCCCGCGATGAATACGAGGCGTTCATCGACGCGCTCCTCGCCGCCGACCAGTTCACCGCCCACGAGTTCGACCAGGTGCCCTACTTCGAGGGGTGCATGCCGGTCGAGGAAGCGGCGCGCCGCGGGCGGGAGACGCTCCGCTTCGGCCCGATGAAGCCGGTGGGGCTGGCCGACCCGCGCACCGGCCGGGAGCCGTACGCCGTGGTCCAGCTGCGCCAGGAGGACCGGGCGGGGCAGATGTGGAACCTGGTCGGCTTCCAGACACGGCTCCGCATCCCGGAGCAGCGGCGCGTCTTCGCGACGATCCCCGGCCTGGCCGAGGCCGAGTTCCTCAGGTTCGGCAGCATCCACCGCAACAGCTACCTCAACAGCCCGGCCTGCCTCGGCACCGGACTCACCGCGCGCGACAACGACCGCCTCTTCTTTGCCGGGCAGCTGACCGGCGTGGAGGGCTACACCGAGTCGCTCGGCACCGGCCTGCTGGCGGGGATCAACCTGGCCCGCCGGCTCGATGGGAAGCCGGCCGTGGTGCCGCCTCCCACTACGATGCTCGGCGGGCTCTACCGGTACCTGGCCGAGGCCGATCCGGCCCACTTCCAGCCGATGAACGCGAATTTCGGTCTGGTGGATCCGCTGCCCGGGAAGGTGAAGAAGCAGGACCGGAAGGCGAAGCAGGCGGAGCGGGCGCTGGAGGAGATGGCACGCTGGAGGGCGGAGCTGTGACTTCCCCGCATCCCCGCGTCCCCGCCGACCCGCTGGCGAACGCGTTCCTCCTCCACCTCGAGAAGGAAGTCCAGCACTCGCCGCACACCGTCTCGGCCTACGCGCGCGACCTCGCGGCGTTCGAGGAGTTCTGCGGCCGCCACTACGGCCGCGCCGGCGACTGGGCCGCCGTGGACCGGCTCGGCTTCAGGGGATTCCTGGGCGAGCTGCAGCGGCGCGGCCTCTCGAAGCGCACCGCGGCGCGGGCGCTGTCAGCGGTGCGCAGTTTCTACCGCTACCTGCAGACCCACCACGGCGTCAACGCCGCGGTGTCGCGCGCGGCGCGGGTGCCGCGCCTCCCTAATCGGCTGCCGGGGCATCTCGAGCGCGGCCAGGTGGACGAACTCTTCGCCGCGCTGGAGGCCCGCGCCGCCGGAGACGAATTCGCGCCGCTGCGCGACCTCGCGATCCTCGAGCTCTTCTACTCGACCGGCATGCGGCTTTCCGAGCTCCAGGGGCTGGAGCTCGGCGCGGTGGACCTCCTCTCGGACCAGGTGAAGGTCCGCGGCAAGGGCCGGAAGGAGCGGATCATCCCGGTCGGCGGCCGGGCGGTCCGGGCGCTCCGGCGCTATCTTCCCGTCCGCGAGGCGCTGCCGTCGCCCACGGTGGCGGACCGGCGGGCGCTCTTCGTCAGCACGCGCGGGCGGCGGCTGGCGGCCCGCAGCATCCAGCGGGTGGTGCACCGGGCGTTCGACAGCATCGGGGTGGACGGCTTGCGCACCCACTCGCTCAGGCACAGCTTCGCGACCCACCTCCTCGACGCGGGGGCGGACCTGCGGGCGGTGCAGGAAATGCTCGGGCACGCCTCGCTCAGCACCACGCAGGTGTACACGCACACCAGCGTGGAACGCCTCAAGAAGGTCTATCAACAAGCGCATCCTCGAGCGTGAACATGACGACGTTTCACGGCACTACGATCTTGACCGTCCGGAAGGGCGGCCGCGTCGCCCTCGGCGGCGACGGCCAGGTGAGCGTCGGCGACACGGTCATGAAGGGGCGCGCCACGAAGGTCCGCACCCTCAAGGGCGGCAAGATCCTGGCCGGCTTCGCGGGCTCCGTGGCCGATGCGCTGACCTTGTACGAGAAGTTCGAGGAAAAGCTCGAACGGCACCCCGGCAACCTGCCGCGCGCCGCGGTCGAGCTGGCCAAGGACTGGCGGAGCGACCGCGTCCTGCGCCGCCTCGAGGCGCTGCTCGTCGTGGCCGACGTCGAGCACAGCTTCCTGCTGAGCGGCAGCGGCGAGCTCATCGAGCCCGACGACGGCGTCCTGGCGGTCGGCTCGGGCGGCAACTACGCGCTGGCCGCCGCGCGCGCCCTCCTGCCCGACCCCTCCCTGGGCGCCCGCGAGACGGTGGAGCGCTCGCTCCGGATCGCCGCGGAGATCTGCGTGTTTACCAACGACCACATCACCGTGCTGGAACTGGGCGGCTCGTGACCACGCCCGTCGCCGACCCGAAGAACGGGACCGCCCCCGGCGAGCCGCCGCCGCCCTGGCTGGAAGAGCTGCCGCCACGGAAGATCGTGGAAGAACTGAACCGCTTCATCGTCGGCCAGGACGCGGCCAAGAAGGCGGTCGCCATCGCGATCCGGAACCGGTGGCGCCGGAGCCAGGCGCCGGACGGCATCCGCGACGAGATCACCCCGTACAACATCATCATGATCGGCCCGACCGGCGTCGGAAAGACGGAGGTCGCGCGGCGGCTGGCCCGCCTGGCGGGCGCGCCGTTCGTGAAGGTCGAGGCCTCCAAGTTCACCGAGGTCGGGTACGTCGGCCGCGACGCCGAGTCGATGGTGCGCGAGCTGGTGGACGCCGCCATTTCGATGGTGCGGACCGAGCGCGAGGACGAGGTCTGGCCGCAGGCGGAACAGCGGGCGGACGAGCGCCTCCTCGACATCCTCCTGCCTCCCCCGCCGCCGAAGCCCGAGGCCACCGCCTCGGAAAAGGTGTTCGTGGTGGGGCCCGGGGGCGGTGCGCAGCCGGAGACGGTGGACGCCGACGCCAGCCGCCAGCGCTCGCGCGAGAAGCTCCGCCAGATGCTGCTCGACGGGAAGCTCGACGACCGGGACGTGGACATCGAGATCTCGCCGCAGAACTACCCGATGCTCGACCTCCTCCAGCAGCCGCCCGGGGTGGAGGGGCCGGAGATCAACTTCGTCGAGATGCTGCAGGACATGATGCCGAAGAAGAAGAAGCGGCGGACGGTGCGGGTCCCCGACGCCCGGCGCATCCTGATCGACGAGGAGCTGAAGAAGCTGGTGGACATGGACGACGTGGTGAACGAGGCGCTCGACCGCACCGAGAACCACGGCATCCTCTTCATCGACGAGATCGACAAGATCGCCGGCGAACGCTCCCAGAGCGGCCCCGACGTGAGCCGGGAGGGCGTCCAGCGGGACCTCCTGCCGATCGTCGAGGGATCCACCGTGCAGACCCGCTACGGCTACGTCCGGACCGATCACATCCTGTTCATCGCGGCCGGCGCCTTCCACGTCTCGAAGCCGTCCGACCTGATCCCCGAGCTGCAGGGCCGCTTCCCGATCCGGGTCGAGCTGACGCCGCTGACCGAGGCGGACTTCGTCCGCATCATGACCGAGCCGGAAAACGCCATCGTCAAGCAGTACCAGGCGCTGGTGGCGGCGGAGGCGGCCACGCTGGAGTTCACC
>CAYUOK010000137.1:0-3973 GCA_964446395.1 uncultured Gemmatimonadaceae bacterium
AGCCCGAAGAGCGCGATGGAGATCAGGTAGCCGATGAAGAAGAACGGCTCCGCGAAGGCGAAGGCGAGGGTCGAGAAGAAGACGGCGAGGAAGATGTTGAGCATCCCCTTCTGCGCGTACTTGGTGCAGATCTCGACGACCTTGCGGCTGTCCTCCACGGAGGCCTTGGTGACCCCCTCGAGCCTGATGTTGGCCTTGATGAACTCGACCGCGCGGTAGGCGCCGGTGGTCACGGCCTGCATCGAGGCGCCGGTGAACCAGTAGATGACCGCGCCGCCGGTGATGAGCCCCAGCAGGAAGGGCGGGTGCAGGATGGACAGGTTCTCCATGCCGCTCACCAGGCCGTGCGTGAGCGCCATGATGATGGAAAAGATCATCGTGGTGGCGCCGACGACCGCCGTGCCGATGAGCACCGGCTTGGCGGTGGCCTTGAAGGTGTTGCCCGCGCCGTCGTTCTCCTCGAGGAGCTCCTTGGCGACGGTGAAGTCGGGGGCAAAGCCGAAGTCCCGCTTGACCTCCGCCTCGATGCCGGGCATCTGCTCGATGGTGCTGAGCTCGTACACCGACTGGGCGTTGTCGGTGACGGGGCCGTAGCTGTCCACCGCGATGGTCACGGGGCCCATGCCGAGGAAGCCGAAGGCCACGAGGCCGAAGGCGAAGATGGCCGGGGCCTGCATGATGCCGCCGCTCAGGCCCATGGTGCTGACGCCGTACGCCGCCGCCATGAGGCCCATGATCGCCAGGCCCAGCCAGTACGCCGAGAAGTTGCCGGCCACCAGGCCCGACAGGATGTTGAGCGAGGGGCCGCCCTCGCGGGAGCTGCTGACCACCTCGCGCACGTGGCGGGAGGAGGTGGAGGTGAAGACCTTCACCAGCTCGGGGATGATGGCGCCGGCCAGCGTGCCGCAGGTGATGACGGTGGAGAGCTGCCACCAGAGCGAGGTGTTGCCGCCCAGCTCGGGGATGATGAAGTAGGACACGACGTAGGTCAGCGCCACCGACACGAAGGAGGTGAGCCAGACCAGCTGGGTGAGGGGGTGCTCGAAGTCGAACTTGGTGGCGGCGGCGTACTTCGCCTTGGAAATCGCGTTGCTGACCAGGTAGGACATCCCGGACGCCACGACCATCATGACGCGCATGAGGAAGATCCAGACCAGCAGCTTCGCCTGCACCGCCGCGTCCGGCACCGCCAGGACGATGAAGGTGATGAGCGCCACGCCGGTGACGCCGTAGGTCTCGAAGCCGTCGGCGGTGGGGCCGACCGAGTCGCCGGCGTTGTCGCCGGTGCAGTCGGCGATGACGCCGGGGTTGCGGGCGTCGTCTTCCTTGATCTTGAACACGACCTTCATGAGGTCGGCGCCGATGTCGGCGATCTTGGTGAAGATGCCGCCGGCGATCCGGAGCGCCGCCGCGCCCAGCGACTCGCCGATGGCGAAGCCGAGGAAGCAGGCGCCGGCCACGTCGGCGGGGATGAAGAGCAGGATCCCGAGCATGAAGAGGAGCTCGACCGCGATGAGCATCATGCCGACGCTCATGCCGGCCCGGAGCGGGATCTCGGAGACCGGCCACCCCTTGCCCCGGAGCGAGGCGAAGGCGGTGCGCGAGTTGGCCAGGGTGTTGATCCGGATGCCGAACCACGCCACCCCGTAGCTCCCCGCCATGCCGATCAGCGAGAAGAGCAGGATGATGGCGATCTTCGGGAGCCCGAGCCCGGTCAGCAGGAAGTAGACGATGATGACCGCGCTGACGAAGACCCAGAGGCCCATCAGGAACTTGCCCTGCTGGACCATGTAGGCCTTGCAGGTCTCGTAGATGATGTCGGAGACGTCGGCCATGGCCTTGTGCACCGGCAGCTTCTTCACGGCCGAGTAGCTGAGCAGGCCGAAGAGGAGGCCGAGCACGCAGACCACCAGCCCCGAGAGCAGGATCTGGTGGCCGGTGTAGCCGAGGAAGTCACCCTGGTTCAGGTCGGGGAGGAGGAGGTTGACCTCGCCCCCGGGACGGTGCTCCACCGGCGCGGCGGCGTCCTGGGCCGACGCGCCCCCGGCGAGCAGCCCCAGGAGCAGGAACGGCAAGATGATCGCGCTACGCCACCGCATGACCAGACGTTGCATGACTCGGGTTCTCCGGAAGAAGTGCCGCGTGTCCGCGGCGGATCAGTAGGCGCCCCGCGGCTCGTGCGCGGGGTCCGCCATGGTGTGCACGACCGTGAGAAAGCGCTTGGCGAGCTTGTCGAGCTCGCTTTCTCCCGGCTGGTCGGTCTCGATCGTGACGAGGGTATAGTGCCCGCCCTCGGCCTGCACCGACACGGTGAGCTGGCCCAGGGTGCCGCCGAACCGCCGCCGTCGCGGGGCTTCCTCGACCGGGGTGAGCCGCGCGCCGAAAAACTCGGCCGCGCGGGCCACGGCGGCGTCGGGCGTGATGCTGGTGCGGTGGAAGTATTTCATCAGCTGTTCTCGTAGTACTCGATGCCGAGGTGGGTGATCTGTTCCTCGCCCTTGAGATACCGGAGGGTGTTCTTGAGCTTGGTCAGCTGGATGAAGAGGTCGTGCTCCGGGTAGAGGCCCGGGCCCACCTGCGGGCTCTTGAAGTAGAAGGAGAGCCACTCCTGGATGCCGGACATGCCGGAACGGCCGGCGAGGTCGAAGAACAGGGCCAGGTCGAGGACGAGCGGGGCCGCCAGGATGGA
The DNA here is from genome assembly GCA_964446395.1 of uncultured Gemmatimonadaceae bacterium. GTDB lineage: Bacteria > Gemmatimonadota > Gemmatimonadetes > Gemmatimonadales > GWC2-71-9 > SPDF01. The sequence goes on from CAYUOK010000137.1 coordinate 2,690, forward strand.
GTCGCGGCAGAGGAAGTCGACCTTGATCTGCATCGGGTAGCCGAGCCACCCGAAGATGTCGATGTTGTCCCACCCCTCCTTGTTGTCGCCCCGGGGCGGATAGTAGTTGATCCGCACCTTGTGGAAGATGTTGCCGTAGAGGTCGGGGTAGAGCTTCGGCTGCAGGGTGTGCTCGAGCACGCCGAGCTTCGACTCTTCCTTGGTCTTGAAGCTCTCCGGGTCGTCGAGGACCTCGCCGTCCCGGTTGCCGAGGATGTTGGTGGAGTACCAGCCCGCCACGCCGAGCATCCGCGCCTTGAACATCGGCGCGAGCACCGTCTTGAGCATCGTCTGGCCGGTCTTGAAGTCCTTGCCGCCGATCGGCACGCCCTTTTCCTTGGCCAGCGCCTCGAGCGCCGGCACGTCGCAGCTCAGGTTCGGGGCGCCGTTCGCGTACGGCACGCCCTCCATGATGGCGGCATAGGCGTAGAGCATGGACGGCGCCACGGACGGGTCGTTGGCGTCCATCGCCTTTTCGAGGGTGGCCATCGTCTGGTGGGTCGGGCCGGGGGCGATGAACACCTCGGTGGAGGCGCACCAGACCATGACGAGCCGGTCGCAGCCGTGCTTCGCCTTGAAGTCGCGGATGTCCTTGCGGAGCGCCTCGGCGAGTTCCCGCTTGGTCTTGCCCTTCTTGACGTTGGTGCCCTCGAGCCGCTTCACGTAGAACTGGTCGAAGACGGCGGGCATCGGCTTGATGGCCTTGAGGAAGTCGGCGATCGGCTCGATGTGCTCGTGCTTGTCGAGCACGCCGCACTTGAGCGCGGCCTCGTACGCGGTGTCGGGGATCGGGTCCCAGGCGCCGAAGACGAGGTCGTCGAGCGAGGCCAGCGAGACGAAGTCCTTGATCAGCGGGGTCCGGGCCTCCGTCCGCTTGCCGAGCCGGATGGTCGCCATCTGGGTGAGGGAGCCGATCGGCTTGGCGCGGCCCCGGCGGACGTTCTCGACGCCGGCCATGAAGGTGGTGGTCACCGCCCCGAGGCCGACGCACAGCACTCCGAGCTTCCCCTTGGCGGGCGTAATCGACCGGGCAGTCTGAGGCGCCACGGCGGTCATCCTTTCACGAGAGAGTCAGGCACGGCGGGGGATCGTCCCCGCCACGCCGCGGCGCTAGGCGCCTTTGGTTGCGCGATACACGAACACGAAACGCTGCACCACGGTGATGACCGAGGCGATCGCCAGCAGCGCGACGATCCCCTCCAGCACGAGGGCCCGGGGCCCCGCCCCGACCAGCATGGAGGCGAG
>CAYUOK010000138.1:0-2237 GCA_964446395.1 uncultured Gemmatimonadaceae bacterium
GAGATTTCGCCGTTGTCGATCCGCAGGTTGAACCCGCACTCGGGGTTGGTGCACACCCACGCCTTGTACGTGATCGGTGCGCCCTCCCGACCGTAGTCGGACAGCGGTATCAGCTTTCCGCCCGCGCACTTCTGACATGCCGGCCAGTCCTTCCCTTCCATACACCCCTCCCGCGCTAAGTCTCGAACTGCTTCGCCCCCGAGCCGTTCCAGACGTACCCGCTCCGGAAGGCCTGGGCGAAGTCGTACACATCGGTGAAGTCGTCCACCGAGTCCCCCGGCTGGGCCACCAGCAGCCCCGCCTCCACCAGCGCGAACACCACCCGCCCGACCGAGCCGGTGGAGGTGATGCCCCAGTGGGAGAGGACAGCGGGCGCGAGGAGCCCGAACTGTTCCCACGCCAGGTCCCGGCAGGCCCAGGCCACCTCGGCGCCGGCGAGGTGACGCCGGGCGGGGAGGCGTGCCTGGACATATTCAATCGCACCGAGCACGAAGAGATACGCACGCTCGTCGAACTGGTCGCTCCGCGATCGGATGCGGGTCAGCACGTCGGCGACGAACGTGAGGTCGTTCACGCCGGGTCCGCCTGGTAGAGCGGGAAGGCGCGGGCGAGCGCTTCGACGTCGGACCGGACCTTGTCGATGGTCGCGTCGTCCTTTCCGACGAGCACCCGGTCGATCAGCGTGGCGATGCGCCGCATCTCCTGCTTCCCCATGCCTCGAGTCGTCAGGGCCGGCGTGCCGAGCCGGATGCCGCTGGTCACGAAAGGCGACTCCGGATCGTCGGGGATCGTGTTCTTGTTCACGGTGATGCCCGCGCGATCGAGCAGCTGCTCCGCGAGCTTGCCGGTCAGCCCCTTGGGCCGGAGGTCCACCAGCATCAGGTGGGAATCGGTGCCCCCGGAGACGATGGCGAAGCCCCGGCCCTGCAGCGCGGCGGCGAGTTCCTTGGCGTTCTCGACCACCCGCCGCGCATACCCGCGGAACCCGGGCTCCAGCACCTCGCCGAACGCCACCGCCTTGGCCGCGATGATGTGCATCAGCGGGCCGCCCTGGTGTCCGGGGAACACCGACTTGTCCACCTGCTTGGCGAACTCCTCGCCACAGAGGATCATGCCCCCTCGCGGGCCGCGCAGCGTCTTGTGCGTGGTCGTGGTGGTGATGTGGGCGTGCGGCACGGGCGAGGGATACGCCCCGCCGGCCACGAGCCCGGAAAAGTGGGACATGTCCACCAGGAGGAACGCCCCGACCTCGTCGGCGATGCTCCGGAACGCCGCGAAGTCGATGATCCGCGCGTAGGCGCTCCCGCCGGCGATGATGAGCTTCGGGCGCTCGCGCCGCGCCTGGTCGCGGACGACGTCGTAGTCGATCAGCCCGGTGGCCGGATCGACCCCGTACTGCACGGCCCGGAAGATGATGCCGCTGTGGTTGACGGAGGCGCCGTGCGTCAGGTGCCCGCCGTGCGGCAGCGACATCCCCATGAGCAGGTCGCCCGGGGCGATCAGCGCCATGTACGCCGCGAAGTTGGCCTGCGCCCCGCTGTGCGGCTGGACGTTGGCGTGACCAGCGCCGAAGATCCGCTTGGCGCGCTCGATGGCCAGTCGCTCCACCTCGTCGACCACCTCGCACCCGCCGTAATACCGGCGTCCCGGATACCCCTCGGCGTACTTGTTGGTGAGCGGGGTGCCCATGGCGTCGATGACGGCCCGGCTCGCGAAGTTCTCGCTGGCGATCAGCTCGAGCCCGTCGCGCTGGCGACGGAGTTCCCGGTCCACGATGGCGGCGACCGCCGGATCGGCTTCCCGCAGGCTGGCGGTGTTGTGTCGCGTCACGTCCCCTCCCCTTCCTCGATCTTGGCGACCCGCCGGCTGTGCCGACCGCCCGCGAACGGCGTGCTCAGCCAGCGCTTGAGAATCTCGACGCCCTCGTCCTCGGAAATGCACCGGGCCGGCAGCACCAGGACGTTCGCGTCGTTGTGCTCGCGCGAAAGCTGCGCGACCTCGGGCGACCAGGCCACCGCGGCGCGGACGCCGTGGTGCCGGTTCGCGGCGTACGACATGCCGAGGCCGGTGCCGCAGAGCAGTACGCCGCGCTGCACCTCGCCGTGCTCGACCTTCTCGGCGAGCGGGTGGGCGAAGTCGGGATAGTCCACGGAATCGGTGCTGTCGGTGCCCATGTCCAGCGGCGCGTACCCGAGCGCGACCAGCTCGCGCTTGAGCCGCTCCTTGAGCTCGACACC
>CAYUOK010000138.1:2337-3960 GCA_964446395.1 uncultured Gemmatimonadaceae bacterium
CCGACCTGCTGCAGCCGTCCCTCGGCCAGGCGGTCCGCCGCGAGGTAGGAGGGAATCTTCTTCTCGGCGGCCAGGTCGTAGACCCGGAGGAGGGTGTCGTAGATCTCGCCCGCCTTCTTCTTGGACCGCTCGGCCGTCCAGCCGTGGATCTCGCCGTACACGTTGATCAGGCCGCCGCCGTTGATGACGTAGTCCGGCGCGTACAGGATGCCCTTGGCCGCGAGCGCGTCGCCGTGCCGCTCCTCGGCGAGCTGGTTGTTGGCGCCGCCCGCGACGATCCCGACCTTGAGGCGCTTCAGCGTGTCATCGTTGATGACCGCCCCGAGCGCGCACGGCGCGAAGATGTCGGCTGGCTGGTCGTAGATCTTGTCCGCCGCGACGGCCGTCGCCCCGGTGGCTTCCACCACCTTCTTGACCTTCGCCTCGTCCACGTCGGAGACGATCAGCTTGACCCCCTCGGCCTTGAGGTAGGTGCAGAGGTACTGCCCGACGTGTCCGCACCCCTGGACCAGCACCGTCTTGCCCTTCAGCGAGTCGCTGCCCCATTGCGCCTTGGCGGTGGCCTTGATGCCGACGTAGACGCCGTGCGCGGTGACGGGCGACGGGTCGCCGGACAGGCCCGTCAACCCGGCCACGTGGTTCGTCTCGTAGTGGACGAACTCCATGTCCGCCGGGCTGGTCCCGACGTCCTCGGCGGTGATGTACCGCCCGCCGAGCGACTCCACGAACCGGCCGTGGGCCCGGAAGACGGCCTCGCGGTCGGTCCGCTTGTTGTTGCCGATGATGACCGACTTGCCGCCCCCGAGGCTCAACCCTGCCACCGCGGCCTTGTAGGTCATGCCGCGGGCGAGGCGCAAGGCGTCGGTGATGGCGGCGTCGGTCGACTCGTACTGCCAGAAGCGGGTGCCGCCCAGCGCGGGACCGAGGGTCGTGTCGTGGATGGCGATGATGCCGAAGTAGCCGCAGGCCGGCTCGTGGCAGAAGACCACCTGCTCGTGACCGTATCCGGCGATGTCCTTGAAGAGATCCATGTCAGCGCTCACTGGGAGATGGCGGTGGAGGCACCGGCCCGGAACGCCCGGCCGGTGGTCGGCAACGTCACTTGGCGTACTCGTAGAAGCCACGGCCGCTCTTCCGGCCGAGGTACCCCGCCGCCACCATGCGACGGAGCAACGGACAGGCCCGGTACTTGTCGTCCCCGAGCCCCTTGTGCAGCACCTCGAGGATGGCGAGACACACGTCGAGCCCGATGAAATCGGCCAGCGCGAGCGGCCCCATCGGGTGCGCCATCCCGAGCTTCATGACGGTGTCGATGGACTCAGGCGTGGCCACCCCTTCCATGACGCAGAAGATGGCCTCGTTGATCATCGGCATCAGCACCCGGTTGGACACGAACCCCGGATAGTCGTTCACCTCCACCGGGATCTTCCCGAGCGCGCGCGACGTCTCCATCGTCCAGGCGGCGGTCGCGTCGGTGGTCGCATGGCCACGGATGACCTCGACGAGCTGCATGACCGGGACCGGGTTCATGAAGTGCATGCCGATGACCTGGCCGGGGCGCCTGGTCCGGGCGGCGATTTCGGTGATCGAGATGGAACTCGTGTTGGTGGCGAGGATGGCCGC
>CAYUOK010000139.1:0-3861 GCA_964446395.1 uncultured Gemmatimonadaceae bacterium
GTTAGGTCCGGACCCGCCGGAGCAGCACCAGCGCCGCCACGAGGAAGAGGGCGTTCGGCGCCCACGCCGCCACCAGCGGGTCGATCACTCCTCCCTTGCCGACCGCCTTGGCGAGGTTGATGATGAGGAGGAAGAGGACCGTCGTCCCGAGGCTGATGGCGATGCCGAACGCCGCGCCGGCGCGGGGCGAGCTGAGGCTCAGCGGCGCCCCGAACAGCGCGATGATGAGGCAGGTGACCGGGACCGCGATCTTCAGGGCGTGCTCCACCCGGATCTTGTTCACGTCGTTCCCGGTCGCGCGCATCGCCCGGATGTACTCGCCCAGCTCCCGGTAGCCCATTTCGTCCGTGGTCTTGTCCTCGGCGAGGAGCTGGGCGGGGCGCTGGGTCAGGGCCCGGAGCCGCATCTCGCGGGCGGTGAAGACCGGCTGGGCCAGCCCCTGGAAGATGACGCGGCTGGTGGCGCCCCAGATCCGCCAGGTGGCCGCGGTGCTGTCGTAGGTGGCGCTGTCGGCGCTCACGGCCAGGTAGGGGTTCACCGGCTCGGTGCCCTCGCGCCGCACGGTCGAGTCGGAGCCCTGCCGCAGGAAGACCAGGTCCTTGAGCACCTTGTTGACCACGTCCAGCGTCCGGATGGTGTACACCCAGCCGTCGTCCGCGCGGTACACGAAGTTGTAGCGGTAACTGGTCTTGCGCGCCGCGGGCGCCTTCTGCAGTTCGAGCGACTTCGCGGTCGCCCCCACCGAGAGTTCGCCCACCACGAAAGCCACCACGGCGGCCACGGCGGCAGCCGCGAAGACCGGGCGCGCCAGCCGGTGGAAACTCATCCCCCCGGCCTGGGCGGCGATGATCTCCGCGTGGCGGCTCATGGCGTTCAGGGTGAAGACCGTCGCGAAGAACACCGACGCCGGCATCACCATCGCGACTTCTTCGGGGAGGAGGTACAGGTAGCTGTGGAGGATCTCGGGCAGGCCGAGTCCCCGGCCGAGCAGCTTCCGGATCTCGTCGGTGATCTTGATCAGGATGGACACGACGGGAAAGCCCAGCGCGGTCAGGAGGAAGATCCGGATCCAGGAGCGCAGCACGTACCGGTCGAGGATCGACAGCGTCATCCGCGCCTCCGCCATCCCGCCACCCGCCGGCGGACCAGGTCGGTCAGCTCGGCGAGGTCGCCGCCGCGGGTGGAGCCGAGCTCGCGGTTGACCCGGAGGAGCCCGAAGAGCCCGAGGATCGTGAACACGACGTTCGGCGCCCACATGACCAGCGCCGGCGGGAGGATGCCCGCGTCGGCGAGCGGCTCCCCGGCGGTCAGGCTGACGTAGTACAGCGCGAAGATCCCGAGGCCGCCGCCCAGGACGAGGCCCATCCCGCCGCGAGGGAACCGCAGCGCGAGGGGGATGCCCACCAGCACGAAGACGAGGCACGCCAGGGTGATCGCGTACTTCTTGTGCACTTCCACCAGGAACCCGTCGGCGGTCCGCCGGGCGGACCTGATCCCGTCCTGCGTGTTCTTCACGTCCACCCAGGAGGAGAGCGTCACCAGGCGGACGCCGTCGTCCATCTCGTCGCCCGCGGGTGGCGGGGCCGCAATTCCGGGCCCGGCCGGGGAAACGAGAGTGTCGGTACTGAAGCTCCTCTGCCGATCCTTCAGAAGCTCCCGCTTCCATTGCGGAATCTGGTCGGCCCGGTCCTGCGCCGGTCTTCGGGCGGGGCGCTGTGCGGCCGCCTGCGCCTCGGCCGTCTCCGGGAGGAGCCGCCGCCCGGTGGACTTGATGCGTTCGCACCAGGGCGGCCGCCGGGCCTCGCTGGAGTCGGCCCGAGGGGCCGGGGCCCGCGGGAGCGCGAGGAGGCTCCGCAGGTCCTGCTCCAGCCGGTCCGCCCGCTCCCCGGTAAGGGTGCGGATCGCCGAGACGGTGTCGTTCACCACGACGAGCATCTCGCAGGTGGTCATCTCCCGCTCGCTCTTCGGCACGTCGTCGCCCGAGCGCTCCAGCGTGTTGCCCACGCTTCGCACGCGGATCGTGTTGACCGTGAAGTAGGTGAGCTGGAACAGGCCGGGGTCCGCGCCCTTGAACTGCAGGATGGAGCCGCTGTAGAGGGTCAGGTACAGGTCGGTCAGGCTGGCCTCGAAGCCCATCTTGCCGCTGTCGGCGTAGATGACCTGCCGCCCTTGCCCCTGCTGTCCCGACATCTCGTAGATCGTCACGTCCCGCAGGCGGCCGTCCGCCGGATAGATCCGTCCCGCCTGGAGGAACAGGCTGTTCGGCGTGACTTCGTTGAGCGTCTCCTCGGCGAACGTCAGCGTGGGCCGCTTGCGCCCGATGTCGAACTGCAGCGCCTTCAGCCGGAGGTTCGTGGCCGGGAGTCCCTGGTCCACGAACGCGAAATCCGCGGCCGTCAGGATCAGCGCGGCCGCGAACACCGGCCGGAGCAGCTGGCCGATGGAGACGCCGCTCGCCCGCATGGCGGTGATCTCGTTGCTCGACGCGAGGGTGGTGAAGGCGTAGAGGACCGCGAGGAGCACCGCCATCGGCAGGGTCATCGCCACGATGAAGGGCAGGCTGAGGAGGAACACCTCCCCGATGACCGTCCAGGGCAGCCCCTTGCCGACCAGCGCGCCGAACCGCTTGGCGATCTGGTTCAGCAGCATGATGCTGGTCAGGGCCGCCACCGCGAAGACGAACGGGGCCGCCAGCTGCCGGAGCACGTACCGGCTCAGCAGGCGCACGGGGCCCCTTGGCGGTTGAACGGCATTTTTTCGAGGGCTATATTCCCGAGGTACCTCTCCACCTTCGCCTCTCTTCTCCCGGACACGCGTGGCCCGTCTTGTCGTTGCGCTCGGGTGCCTGTTGCTGTTCCTGTCCGCCGCTGCGTCCGCCCAGGACCGGCAGGGGGAGATCGGCGTCAGCGCCTCCTTCAATCTACCGCTCCCGCCGCTCCGGCAACCGCCGGAGGCGAGGGCCGCCTGGCTGGGTGCGCCGTACCTCTCCCCGGCGCAGGTGGGAGCCGCCTGGGAGGGGCAGCTCGACGCCCGTCTGGCGAGGGAGCGGGCGGCCTGGGCCAACACCAGCCTCATGGCCGCGCTCTACGGCGCCAACAACCTGCAGCTGCAGCTCGCCGACGCCGCGCTCGAGGATCGGCGGAGCATCCTCGGCATCCCGACAAAATACGCCGATTTGCGCATCGACGGCTCGGTCTTCCTGGAGGTCCGCTCCGACCGCCTCCGAAACCTGACCTGCACGCCGGCCCAGCTGCTCGACCAGAACTCGGGGTGCCGCGGCGGGTTCAAGGCGCCGCGGCTGGACAACGAGTTCAACGCGAAGGTCGGGGGGCTGATCGGCAGCCGGCTCCACCTCAACGTGGACTACGATTCCCGCCGCGAGTTCAACGCCAACAACGACATTCAGGTCTACTACCAGGGGCTTCAGGACGAGATCCTGCAGCGGGTCGAGGTCGGCACCGTCACCTTTCGCACTCCCGCCTCCCGGTTCCTCACGGCGGCCATTCCCGCCAACAATTTCGGCCTCAACGCCACGCTCGAGTTCGGCGCCTTCACCCTGCAGGGCATGATGGCCACGCAGGAGGGGAGCGTCGTCGGCCAGCGAGTCTACACGGTGGGTGGCACCACCAGCGAACCCCAGGACCGGCTGGTGCGCGACCTCGACTTCGAATCCGGGCGGTTCTACTGGGCGGTGGATCCCGCCACCCTCCCGAACTTCCCGTTCGTGGACATCCTCAACCTCGACGCCGTCGCCATCCCGACGGCCATCCAGCCGGCGGACGCGCAGGTGCGCGTGTACCGCTACCGCACCGGCGGCGGGAGCGGGCTGAATCCCAACCTCGGCGGCATCACCGCCATCGG
>CAYUOK010000140.1:0-3820 GCA_964446395.1 uncultured Gemmatimonadaceae bacterium
CGGGAACTGCCCGCCCTCCTTGATGATGTTGATCAGGCCGATCTGCAGCCCCTCCAGCCGCTTGGTGTAGTTGACGAAGCCCAGCTGCAGGCCGTTCCAGTCGGCCGCCGTGTTCACCAGCCCGATCTGTACCCCCTGGCCCGACTGGGCCGAGGTGTACCAGCCGGTCTGCAGCCCCTCGAACCGCCCTTCCGTGACGGCGCCGGCCGCGCTCTGCCACCCGCTGAAGCTGCCCTTGTTCAGCGCCACGAGCGCCCACTGGACGCCCGCCGACGGCCCGCCCGACGTGATGTTGACCAGCCCGAGGTCCACGTACCGGACCGACGTGTTCACCGAATAGATCAGGTTGAGCCGCACCGCCGTGACGCCCTTGGTCTCCGGGATGATCTGGACCGGAGTGAACAGGGAGAGCTGGATGGGGCCGTCCTGCGCCGCGAGCGGCGCCGCCAGCGTGGCAACGAGCACCGCGACCTTCGTTCCGAACACCATTCGCATGCCGCCTCCCGTTGAAGAGACTCGTCAAGGTGCATCGTTCACGTCCCCGCTTCCCCGCTTCCCCGCGTCCCCGCCTGCCGCCTACGGCGTCGCCGGCCTCGGCTCCAGTTGCGCCGCCCAGAGGCCGCTGTTGAAGTCGGTGAACAGGATGTATCCCTTCCACGGCATCGCGTTCATGACGAACGCCGCGTTGGCCGTGTAGCCGTTCGGGTCGTACGGCTTGTACACCGCGATCTCCCGCCGCTGCTCCGCCAGGTTCCCCACCAGCTCCCCGCTCACGTCCACCACCCGGAGCCCGCCGTCGTAGTACGCCTGGTACATGACGTCGTCCTCGACGATGATGTCGTGCGCGCCGAACTCCTCCTGGTGGTACTTCGCGATGTTCTTCGGGTTCGCCGGGTCGGTGAAGTCCACGATGTGGGTGTACCCCGCCGACGTCTGCGGCGGGCCCCCCTTGGCGTTGATGTCCTGCAGGTAGTTGGTCCCCTCCCACGCCCGCCCCTGCCGCGACATGATCTCGTCGCCCAGGAAGAGGTAGGTCTTGCCGGTGGACGCCTGCACGTAGGGATAGATCTCGTGCGTCGCCCCGCTCGTGGTCTTGAAGGTGCCGATGAGCACCGGCTTCTCGATCGTGCCGCCGTACTTGCCGTTCCCCACGTCCACCGCCACCACCCCGGTGCCCCACTCCGAGCTGTAGGCGATGCCGTCCCGCACCCAGACGTCGTGCACCCTGCTGTCGGGATGGTCGTACTCGCTGACGTACTTCGGGTGGTAGATGTCGCGCACGTCCACGATGACGTACTTGTCGCCGCCCGAGATGGCGAAGAGATAGTCGTTGGTGGCGAAGGTGTTGTGCACCCCGCCGGTGAGCTGCTCGCTGAAGGTCGAGGCCACCTTGGGGTGCGCCGGCGTCGCCAGGTCGAGCAGCACCACGCCGTTGATCCGGTTCGAGGCGCCCTCCCTGGACAGCACGCCGTAGCGCCCGTCGGGCGACACCGTCACGTCGTTGATGACGCGCGCGTCCACCTGGATCGAGTCGGTGCGCACCGGGTTCGCGACGTCGGTGATGTCGATGACGTAGGCCCAGCCGTCCCCGCCCCAGGTGCCGACCAGCGCGTAGTCCCGCCCGTCCGCGCCGGTCCACGGCCAGAAGTCCGAGGTGTGCACGTGGTTGATGGAGCCGTGCCCCGTCACCGAGATCTTGCGCCGCGCCTGCCGCGGCAGCACCTCCACCACCTGCCGCGCCGAGACCGTCCCCGCCGACGCGAGCAGGGTGTAGCGCCCCGGCACCTCGGCCGCGAACAGCCCGCGGTCGATGACACCCGTCGCGCCCGGCGCCGCCACGGTGTCGTCCGGCGTGTAGAGGTAGCTCCAGGTGACCGGCACGTCGGGTACCACGCTGCCGTTGGCGCGCGTGGCCCGCGCCGCCAGGTGCAGGACGTCGCCGGTGCGGACGCTGGTTTCCGCGAGCTCGATGGTGAGGTGGGCGACGGGGTTGGGGACGACCGTGTAGGTGCGGCTCGCGCTCACGCCGTCGGCCGTGGCCGAGATGATCGCGGTCCCCTTCGCGTTGCCGGTGACGTTGCCGAAGCGGTCCACGCTCGCCACCGCCTCGTTGGAGCTCGACCAGCGCCACGCCACGTCGCTCGAGGGGCGCACGCTGCCGTCGGCGTGGAGCGCCTGCGCCTGGTGCGCCAGCGTGACGCCGACGTACAGCCGGCCAGGGTCGGCGGTGAGGCCGACCTGCGTCACCGGCGGCCAGTTGACCGTTACCGGGATCGTGATGGCCACCGTCTTGACGGTGGTGTCCACCGGCAGCGTCGAGACGACGACCGAATACTTGCCGGCGCGGAGCCCCTTGACCCCCTCCTTGGTGATCTGGACGCCGCCGCGGGTGCCGCTCACCCGCATCCGCGGCTCCGTCACCACCAGCCCCTCGGCGTCGTACGCCGTCACCTTGATCGGCGCCACCTGGCCCGCCTGGACCGACACGCTCGCCGGCTCCGCCACCAGCCGGGTGACGGGGCGGGTCGCCTCCTGCGCGCCGAGCGTGGCCGCCGCGGCAAGGACGAGCGTCGTGGCCACCGTGACGGTGTGCCGGATCGGGATTACGTTCATGGAGGAGCCCCTCGACAATTGGTCCGGTTACGGAAGGTGACACAGAGTATGGACGTGCCGTCCCCTGCTCGCAAGCGATGCCGCGTTGCTGCTGCCGCGGTGCTGGCCTGCGCCGCCCTGCCCGGGCTCGCCGCCGCGCAGAAGCCCGTTGCCCGCGCCCCGGCCCCGCCCACCAGCACCTATTGGGTGTACGTCGGCGCCGAGTCGGCCGACCTGATCCAGCGGGTCCGCTTCGGGCCCGGCGGCGCGGCCGTCGAGAAGACGATCGCCGTGGGCCAGTCGCCGGTCGAAATGGAGGGCCCGCACGGACTCCAGATCTCGCGCGACGGGCAGTGGCTCCACATGACCACCGGCCACGGCTCCCCCGACGGCAAGTACTGGAGCTATGCTCTCGGCCCCGACACCCTGGCCGGCCCCGGCACCTTCCTCGGCTACTTCCCCGCCTCGCTCGACGTGACCCCCGACGGGCTCTACGCCTTCGTCGCCAACTTCAACCTGCACGGCGAGATGGTGCCGTCGTCCATCTCGGTGGTGTACACCCCCACCAGCACCGAAGTGGCCCGCACCACCACCTGCACCATGCCGCACGGCAGCCGGATCGACCCGACCGGCACCCACCAGTACTCCACCTGCATGATGGACGACCAGCTGGTGGAGATCGATACCCGCACGTTCGAGGTGTCGCGCAGGTTCGGCGTGGCGAAGGGGAACGAGGGGCCGATCGACCCGGCGGCAACGGGGCACGCGCACCAGCACACCCCCGGCCAGCCGATGGCGCCGGCCACCTGCTCACCCACCTGGGCCCAGCCCTCGGCGGACGGCCGCAAGATCTACGTGACCTGCAACAAGGCGGACGAGATCCTCGAAGTCGACCGCGATGCGTGGGCCATCACCCGCCGCTTCCCCACCGGCCGCGGCCCCTACAACCTGGCGGTGACGCCGAACGGGAAGCTGCTCGTGGCCTCGCTGAAGCAGGGCGGGAGCGTGCAGGTCTTCGACCTGGCCGCTGGGGCCAGCGTCTTCCTGACGAAGAGCTCCACCACGGTGACGCACGGCGTGGTCATCTCTCCCGATTCGCGCTACGCCTTCGTCAGCAGCGAGGGCGTCGGCGCGGCGCCTGGGAAGGTGGACATCTACGACCTGAATGCGCTGGTGCGGGTTGCCTCGGTGGACGTGGGGCAGCAGGCGGGCGGCATCGCGTTCTGGA
>CAYUOK010000141.1:0-3734 GCA_964446395.1 uncultured Gemmatimonadaceae bacterium
GGCGGCTGCCCAAGCAAAGCGCGCCCTCGTCTGCTGCATGCGCTGGTTAGGCGCCACAGCTCAACTGGCGACAGCGCGACCCCGCTTGTGGGTCGGCCCACCGCACCGGTCAAGCTCCGACAGAGTCCAGTTCACGTAGAATGTACTCGGCGCACGCGTCAGCTGCATCGGCGAAGGGCAGGGGAGTATCCGGGCCAACTTGCCCGACCCAAGCACCTCGCTCGGACACCTCGAAGTACCAGCCCCCGCCCGTCCGCTTGTCTTGGGAAAAGTGGTGCCACTTTTCGATCAGCTCTGGATGGGTGCGGAGGTAGTGGGAGAGGTCTTGGGTGCGCAGCTGTGCTCGTATGTCTTTGTAGCGGACAGCCCTGATCGTTACCTGGAGCGATTGACCAGACTCGTGGAGGGTCTCCGCTATCCGCGCAACCGCGGCAACCGGATCTGAGCTCAGGGCCCCTCCAGCGCACGGGGAGATGATGTGGCGCCTAACGTGAATTCGACGGAGTCACACGACTCCCCGCCTCCCCCCAGTGTACTGCCCGCAGCCTAATACGGAAAGACTGCGGGCCGGACTGCGAGCTAACCGACTCCCCGACTTGCCGATACCTGCTCGACTCGGCAGGCCTCTCCCGAATTAGCCTGCGCACGCCGCTGCATTTTCCGTCCAGGCCGTCTTTAGGCTGCGGGAGGGGCGTCAATCCGGTATTAGACTGCAGGGAAGCAGAGGCCGGGGCCGCACTCGCCCGGCAGGCTGTCCCGTATCCTCGGCCATTTCTTCCTATCTTGTCCTTCACACCCATCCCAGACCCACTTCACCTGCCGATCCCCACCTTTCCTCCTGCATGGACCAGACCCGGGAGGGATCAATGACCACCAGGACCCAGAGGTTCGCCAGGAAGGGCACGCGGGCCGCCAAGCGGCTCTACAAGAAGGTGGAATCGAAGGTGATGGCCATGGAGGGCCGTCGCTCCGCGCGCGCGAAGGGCCGCACGCTGAAGCGGGTCGGGCGGCAGGTGGCGGAGACTGGTCTGCTGATCGGCGCGGTCGTGGCGCTCGAGATGGCGCTGGACCGGTTGAGCAAGGCGCACGGCAAGGCCTGAGTCGGCTGCTACTCCACCTCGATTCGGGCGTCCACTTCCCGCCCGATGCGGCGGGCCGCCTCGAGATGTTCCGTAATGCCGGGGCCGGCCGCCTGACCGGCTGACACCCGGAGCAGGTCGATCCGCAGGTTCTCGAGCGCCGAGAGGGCCGTGGCCAGCCTGGCGCTCCCGAGCCGCCGCGCTGCTTCCAGGTCCCGCACGAGGTCCACCCGCCCCGCCGCCTCCGCCAGCGCCTTCGTGAGCGCGGCGTCCTGCCGCCGGAGCGCCTGCACATCTCCCTCGAGCTGCCGCACCAGCCCGGGCACCTCCGCCAGTTGCCGCTGCTCGGCGGCCGGCAGCGCGGCAAAGAGCGCGTCCGCTGCCCGCCCCAGCGCCACCTCCGTTGGCTCGTTGGCCGCCGGCAGCGCCCGCTGCTCACGGCCCCCGGCCGCCTTCAGGACCCACCGCCCCAACCGCCCCGCCCAGAGGCGGCTCCAGAAGCCCGGCCCCTCGGGCGTCGGCGCGGTGATCTTTGCCGCCGCCCACCGCCCCACGCTGAGCGGGATGAAGCTGACTGCCAGGTCGGCAATGACCTGCACGAGGCCCTGCCAGTGATTGCCCGCCGTCGAAATCCAGTACCAGGCCACGCACGATCCGGCAAACGCGGCCAGCCATCCCACGGCCGCGGTCAGCCTCCCCGCTGGGCTGACGGGCTCCCGCTCCTCGTCGGGGGCGAGGAGCGCGGCCCGGATGTCCTCGAACCCGTAGCCCCGGCGGATCGCGTCGCGGAGGGCGTGAAAGGCGGTCACCTTCCGCACCCCCGTCAGGGCCACCATCGCGAGCCCGATGCCCCAGTTCACCAACCCGAGGAAGATGTCCACCTCCCCGAAGGGATGGTAGAATCGGGTGCCGAGGTTGAAGAAGACGACAAACAGCATCACGCTGCCGTAGCCACCGAGGTCGGTGCCGAGCTCCCGCAGCTCCCGGGTGGCCCGTGCCACCGACGCGGGCGTCGTGGCCAGCACCGGGAGCGTGCTGCCGAGGGCCGCCGCCAGTTCCTCGCCCGAGGCAAAGCGATCCTCGGGCGACTTGGCCAGGCACCGCTCGATGGCCTGCGCCAGCGGGGCAGGGAGGTCCGGACGGAAGCCGAGCACCGGGGGCGGCGCCTGCGTGAGGTGTTGTGCGAGTATCGCGGCCGCCGAGTCGCCGTCGAAGGGCCATTGCCCGGTGGCGGCCAGGAACGCCGCGACGCCGAGTGAGTAGAGGTCGCTGCGGCCGTCCACCGGCTCCCCTGCCGCCTGCTCCGGGCTCACCGCGCGCGCCGTGCCGACGACCTGGCCCGCCGGCGTGTCGGCGGCGTCCCCGCTCACCTGCGCGATACCGAAGTCGGTCACCATCGCGCGGCCACCCTCGCGCTCCAGCAGGATGTTCTCCGGCTTCACGTCGCGGTGCACCACCCCCTGCCGGTGGGCGTACGCCAGCGCCCACGCCACCTCGCGCACCACCTGCGTCACCTCGGCGGACGGGAGCCGGCCGTGGCGGCGGACCCGCTCCCCCAGCGTCTCGCCGGCCACGTAGCCCATCACGAAGAAGACGAGCCCGTCCGATTCCTCGACCGAATGAATGGGGACGATGTTCGGGTGGGAAAGCCGCGCCGCCGTGCGGGCCTCGCGGAGGAACCGCGCGCGCCGGTCGGCGGACGCCGCCAGCGCGGGCGGCAGGAGCTTGATGGCCACCAGCCGATCGAGCGCCAGGTCCCGCGCGAGGAACACCACCCCCATGCCGCCGCGGCCGAGCTCCCGCTCGACGGCGTAGCGGCCGGCCACGGCCTCCTGCAGTGCCAGGAGCTCGGAAGCGGGGGGCATCCCGGTCAGTACGCCTCGGGCACCGGCGTGGCCAGCAGTTCACGCGCCCGGCTCTTCTTCGGTTTCTTTCGCTTCGGCAGCGTGATCTTCTCCCGCTTCGGCGCCTTGTACGGAATCTGGTCCAGCAGGTGGCGGATGACGTTGAGCCGCGCCCGCCGCTTGTCGTCGGACTGCACGATGTGCCACGGCGCCCAGGCGGTGTGCGACGCGGCGAACATGTCGTCCCGCGCCTCCGTGTAGTCGTCCCACCGGCTGTACGACTTGAGGTCCATCGGCGTGAGCTTCCAGGTCTTCCGGCCGTCGGTGATGCGGTCGGTCAGGCGCCGGGTCTGCTCCTCCTGGCTCACCTCGAGCCAGTACTTGATGACGACGATCCCCGACTCGACCATCGACTTCTCCACGCTCGGCACCGCCTCGAGGAACCGCCGGGTCTCCTCCTTGGTGCAGAACCCCATCACCCGCTCGACCCCGGCCCGGTTGTACCAGCTGCGGTCGAAGATCACGACCTCCTTCGCCGCCGGGAAATGCCGGATGTAGCGCTGGACGTACATCTGGGACTTCTCCCGCTCGGTCGGCGCCTGCAACGCCACCACGCGGAAGGTCCGCGGGCTCACCCGCTCGGTGATGGCCTTGATGACGCCGCCCTTGCCCGCGCCGTCCCGCCCCTCGAACACCACGCAGATCTTGAGGTCCTTGTGGCGGACCCAGTCCTGAAGCTTCACGAGCTCGACGTGCAGCTTCTTGAGCTCCTTCTCGTAGTCCTTGCGGGACATCTCCTCCTGCTGCCCGC
>CAYUOK010000142.1:0-3698 GCA_964446395.1 uncultured Gemmatimonadaceae bacterium
GGGGGGAAAGTGGCGCGCGGGGAAACGGCGGCCGGAGAATTCCTGGTCGGTACCCCGACCCTCGGGCCGTTCCACGCGGTGCTCCTCGGCGCTGCGGACGTGCTCTCGGTGGTGAGCGCCGTGCTCGGGACCGCCGGCGTCACGCCCGGCGGGCCGGACGACCGCGACGCGGCGAGGATCCTGGCCGGCTGGCCCGCCCTCGGCGCGGAGATCGACGACCGCACACTGCCGCAGGAAGTCGGGTTCGAGGAGCACGTCGGTGTCTCGTATACCAAGGGTTGCTACACCGGGCAGGAGACGGTCGCGCGCCTTCACTTCCGCGGCCACGCCAACCGGCTGCTGCGCGGGCTCCGCTGGATCGGGCCGCGGGCCGACGGCGACGAGGTGCTCGCAGGGGAAAAGCAGGTGGGCCGGGTGAGTTCGGTGCTGACGCTGCCGGACCGGGTCCTCGGCCTGGCCGTGCTGCGCCGGGAACTGCAGCCCGGGGCGCGAGTCACCGTCGGCGGTGGCCCGGCGGTCGTGCGGCAGCTCCCGTTCGGGCCGGAGGACGTCGAAGGGTGAGGGTGTTCGTGACGGGAGGCACGGGCCTGGTGGGCGAGCCGGTGGTCCGGGCGCTGGTGGGGCGAGGCGATGCAGTGGAGGCGCTGGTGCGGACCGAGCATGCCGCCAATCGCATGAAGGCCCTCGGCGCGACGCCGGTGTTTGGGACAGTCGAGGACCCACGGACCTGGGACAGCCTCTCCGGGGCCGACGGTGTCATCCACTCCGCCGCGCTGGTCGCGGCGCGCACGCCGTGGCAGACCTTCTTCCAGGTCAACGTGGAGGGCACCCGTCTCGCCGCGGCGACCGCGCACCGGCTGCGCGCCCGCCTGGTGCACATCTCCTCGGTGGCCGTCTACGGCCGGCAGGCCGCCGACGAGCCCCCCGGAAGTCGCACGGAGAACTCTCCCCTCGGGCCGCTCGAGGAGCACGACTTCTACGCACGCAGCAAGCGGCTCGCCGAGGACATGGTCCGGTCGGAGGTGGCGCTTGGCCTCGAGGCGGTCATCCTGCGGCCGTGCGTCGTCTACGGCGAAGGCGACCGTCTCTTCATTCCGCGAATGGCCGCCATCGCGCGCCACGGCTGGCTGCCGCGCATCGGCGCGGGCGACCTCCCGATGGCCGTCGTGCACGCGGAGAGCGTGGCCGACGCCGCCGTCCGCGCCCTCGACACTCCCCGCGCCGCCAGCAGGATCTACCAGGTGACGAACGACGGGGAGATCACCAACCGCGAATTCGTGGCGGCACTGGGCGACGGTGTGGGTCGGCGGATCCGCACTGTCCCCCTCCCGGAGGAGGCCGCGCTGGCCATCGCGCACGGCGTCCAGGCGGTGCTCCGCATGGTCGGGCCCGGGCTTTACCCCGGCACGATCACGAGTGCGGTGCGGTTCTGGCGAGGGGGGAATCCCTACACCTCCGCCAGGGCGGCGGAGGAACTCGGCTGGACGCCGGCGGTGCAGCATCGCGAGGCGATCGCAAAGCTGGCGCGCCGGCACGCGCGGCCGGCGTAGGGCACCGGCATCCTTCCTACAGCTGTCTGGCCGTATCCCTGGCCATCACGGTGTCGGCCCGTGGCGCAGTCGAATCCCGCTTCACCGCTCCCGCCGTATCCGCGCCCAGGCCCGCGCCAACGCTGTCCGGCGCGCGCGTGTCGGCAGCCGGCTTCTCACCGGCGCAGCCCGCACTCAGCGCCAGCACTAGCACCCAGAACTTTCGTCTCATGCAGAACTCACTTTCCCGTGTCGACGGTGGAGCCGGGCCGCGCGTTCCAGCCGAGCCGGCCGGCGCAGTCCACGACCACGTTTCCCGCCCCTTCATACCCCAGCAGTCCGGTGTTCAGCACCAGGTGGAAGTGCGCCGGGTCGGCCCAGTCCCGGTCGTAGTACTCCCGGTGGTAGCGCTGCCGGTTCCGGTCAGTGTCGTCCATGAGGCGCTCGGCCGCCGCCGGGTCCAGGCGTTGCCGCGCCATGACGGCGCGGATCCGGTCGGCGCGCGGCGCCACGATCCGAACGTGCAGCGCGTCCTCCTTCCGCGCCAGCACCGCCGGGGCCGCGCGCCCCACCAGCACGACCCGTCCCTCCTCGGCCAGGTCGGCGACCACGCTCTCCGTCACCTTGACGAGGGCCGCCTCCTCCAGCTCCGCGGGGGGGATCTGGCCCGTGGGCGGAGAGAGTTCCGGCGAAGCGCGGGAGAGCGCGCGCAGGAGCCACTCCCGGAAACCCGGCGCTCGTTCGTCACGCATCGCCACCGTGGCCTCGGGAATCCCGGCGCGCGCCGCCACTTGAGCCACGAAATCGTTGTCCACCAGCCGCCAGCCGAGCGCCCGCGCCGCATGCTCGGCCACGAGCGAGCCACCGGCCCCGAATTCCCTCGAGATCGTGATCAGCATCGTCATCCCCCGTCGGATGTGAGGGGTTTGGCCGGTGCGGTCGGATGCCACCGCGCGCTCCGCCACGCGAGCAGCGCCGCCACGACGCAGATGCCGCCACCGAGCGCCAGCGAGGCCCGCACACCGAAGTGCTCCGACACCAACCCGGCCTGGAGCGCGCCGAGCGGGGCCATGCCGACCACCATGAAGGAATAGAACCCCATCACCCGCCCGCGCAGGTGATCGGGCGCCTTCGTCTGCAGAATGGTGTTCGTCAGGATGCCGGTCAGTGCCCAGGTGCACCCCGCCAGCGTGAGCAGGATCAGGGCCGGGACGAAGTGCCCCGCCATGCTGGTCACGAGGAGCACCAGCCCGAAGAGCGTCGCGAACCCGAAGACCCGGCCCTCCCGGTGCACCCGATGCCCCATGGCGGCCACGAAGAGCGCCGCGGCGGCCGCGCCCACGCCGACGCCCGACATGAGCGCGCCGTACCCGGTGGCTCCTGCGCCGAGCACCTGCGACGCGTACACCGGCAGCATCGGCGCGAAAGAGAAACCGAACACGCTGAAGGTGATCGTCAGCAGGGTCAGGAGCCGCGGCTCCGCCGTGTCCATGATGTACCGCCACCCGTCGCGGAAGGTCGAACGGCCGGCGGGGGCGGTGCTCGCGCCGGCAAAGGGGGGCCGCATGATGGCCAGCATCCAGAGCACGGCGAGATAGCTGGCCGCGTTCACGAAGAAGCAGGCCGCGATTCCGGCCCCGGCGATCACCAGGCCCGCCACGGCGGGGCCGATGACGCGGGTGACGTTGAACACGGAGGAGTTGAGCGCGATGGCGGTCATCAGGTCGTCGCGCCCCGTCATCTCGACGAGGAAGGACTGCCGCGCCGGGATCTCGAAGGCCGCGAAGAGGCCCTGGGCGGCCGCCAGCACCATGACCCAGCCCACGGTCACGCGTCCGCTCGCGGTGAGCACCGCCAGCGCGAGCGCCTCGAGGAGCATCAGGGTCTGCAGGGTGAGCAGGAACCGCCGCTTGTTGACCCGGTCCGCCACCACGCCGCCGTAGAGCGTGAAGAGCAGGACCGGGAGGGTGTTGATGGTGGTGACGAGGCCGACCTGGAAGGCGGAGTGCGTGAGCTGGAGCACCAGCCAGCCCTGGGCCACCGTCTGCATCCAGGTGCCGCTCAGGGAGACGAATTGTCCCCCGAGGAAGAGCCGGAAGTTCCGGTGTCGGAGCGCCCCGAACGCGGGGCGCGGCGCCGCGGCGGCGGTCACCGCGGCGCCCCCGCCAC
>CAYUOK010000143.1:0-3649 GCA_964446395.1 uncultured Gemmatimonadaceae bacterium
CAGCGGGTCAAGCTCGCCACCGAGCTTGCCAAGCGGGACACCGGGCGTACCATGTACATCCTCGACGAGCCGACCACCGGGCTTCACTTCGAGGACGTGCGGCTCCTGCTCGAGGTCCTCCACCGGCTGGTGGACAAGGGCAACAGCGTCGTCGTCATCGAGCACAACCTCGACGTGCTGAAGACGGCCGACTGGATCGTCGACCTCGGCCCCGAGGGCGGGGACCGGGGCGGGCTGGTCGTGGCCGAGGGGACGCCGGAGCAGGTGGCCGGAGTCCGCGACAGCGAAACCGGGCGGTTCCTTGCGCGGGTGCTCCGCGAGCGTTAGCAGGACCAGTCAACGAATGCGAAATTCCCGAGGCGGCTCAATGCGTTCCACTCCACATCAAGGTGCCCCGTGAACATCCACAAAGTGCTGGTGCCGTTCGTCACGGCACTCGTCATCGGGTCCGCGGCCGTCGCGGCCGTCGCGGCCCAGGCGCCGCAGGCGCCCCCGGCCGATCCCACCGTCCTGACGGTGGACCGGATCTTCGCCTCGCCCGATTTCCGGCCCCAGTCCTTCGGTCCCTCGCGCTGGCTCGGCGACGGGTCGGCCTACACGACCCTCGAGGCCCCCGCCGATTCCGGCAAGGGGCGGGACATCGTCCGCTACGACACGCGGACCGGGGCCCGGTCCGTCCTGATCCGCGCCTCGGCCCTCGTCCCCGCGGGTGACAGCGTTCCGCTCGACATCGAGGAGTACAGCTGGTCTCCCGACCTCGGGACGGTGCTGATCTTCACCAACTCGAAGCCGGTCTGGCGCACCAACTCCCGCGGCGACTACTGGGCCTTCGAGCGCGCCAGCGGCCGGCTGCACAAGCTCGGCGGGCCGGCGCAGCCCTCGACGCTTCAGTTCGCGAAGTTCTCTCCCGACGGCCGCCGCGCGGGCTACGTCCGCGAGAACAACCTCTACGTCGAGGACCTCGCCACTGGCGCCATCACGCAACTCACGATGGACGGCTCGCGCACCATGATCAACGGCACCTTCGACTGGGTGTACGAGGAGGAACTCGGCCTGCGCGACGGCTGGCGGTGGAGTCCAGACGGCGCGTCGATCGCCTACTGGCAGCTCAACGCCGACGAGGTGCGTGACTTCGACCTGATCGACAACACCGACTCGCTGTACTCGTTCGCCAAGCCGGTGCAGTACCCCAAGGCGGGGCAGGCCAATTCCGCCGCGCGCATCGGCGTGGTGGCGGCGACGGGGGGCGCCACCCTCTGGCTCCAGATTCCCGGCGATCCGCGCAACAACTACCTGGCGCGCATGGACTGGGCGAACAACTCGAGCGAGGTCTGGGTCCAGCGGCTCAACCGGCTCCAGAACACGAACGAGTTTCTCATCGCCAACGCCGGCACCGGCGCCGTCCAGACGGTCTTCGTCGACCAGGACAGCACGTGGGTCGAGACGGTGGACGACCTGACCTGGCTCGACGGCGGGAAGCGCTTCCTCTGGACCAGCGAGCGGGACGGCTGGAACCACGCCTACTCGGTATCCC
This sequence comes from uncultured Gemmatimonadaceae bacterium, assembly GCA_964446395.1. Classification (GTDB taxonomy): domain Bacteria; phylum Gemmatimonadota; class Gemmatimonadetes; order Gemmatimonadales; family GWC2-71-9; genus SPDF01. Next base: position 1,535 of record CAYUOK010000143.1, read on the forward strand.
GCGACGGATCCGACGTCCGGCTGCTGACGCCGGGTGCGTTCGACGTGCTCGGCGTGTCGGCGGTGGACACCAAGGGCGGCTGGCTCTACTACACCGCCTCGCCGGACAATCCGGCGCAGCGGTACCTCTACCGGGCGCGGCTGGACGGCTCAGGCCGGCCGGTGCGGCTGACCCCTGCGGGCCAGGCGGGCGTGCATGCGTACAACATGTCGCCCAACGCCGCCTACGCACTCCACAACTGGTCGTCGTTCGGGAAGCCCTGGACCACCGACCTGGTGGCGCTGCCCTCGCACCAGTCGCTCCGCGTCCTGGTGGCCAACACCCAGCTCAAGGAACGGGTGGCTGCGCTGCGGACCGGTCCGGCCGAGTTCTTCTCGGTGGACATCGGCGGTGGAGTGTCGCTCAACGGCTGGATCATGAAGCCGCCGGGGTTCGACCCGAGCCGGAAATATCCGGTGCTCTTCTACGTCTACGGCGGTCCGGGATCCCAGACGGTGATGGACAGCTGGGGCGGGAGCACCTGGCTCTGGCATGCCATGCTCACCCAGCAGGGGTACCTCGTGGCCAGCGTGGACAACCGGGGCACCGGTGCCCGCGGGCGCGACTTCCGCAAGGTCATCTACGGCCAGATGGGCGTCATCGAGACCCAGGACCAGGCGGCGGCGGCGCGGGCCATCGGGCGGTGGGGATATGTGGACTCCACCCGGATGGGCATCTGGGGCTGGAGCTACGGCGGCTTCATGACCCTCAACACCCTCTTCCAGGCGAACGATGTCTACCGGATGGGAGTGGCCGTGGCGCCGGTGACGCACTGGAAGTACTACGACAACATCTACACCGAGCGGTACAACGGCCTGCCGCAGGAGAACGCGGCCGGCTACGAGCGGGGCTCCCCCCTGACCTATGCGGGGCAGCTCACCGGCGACCTCCTGGTGGTGCACGGCACCGGCGACGACAACGTCCACTACCAGAACACCGAGGCGCTCCAGAACGCGCTCGTCAAGGCGAACAAGCAGTACACGATGATGTCGTACCCGAACCGCAACCACGGCATCTTCGGCGGGAACACCACGCGGCACCTTCGGACGCTGCTGACCGAGTACATCCATGAGCACCTGCCGGCGTCGGCGCCGGCGCCCATGCCCTAGTCGGGCGGCCGCTGGCGAGCCTCCGACCGGGGTCCTACATTGACGGTGACCCCGGCCCGGAGGCGAACGTGAAATACGAAGAAGTGGTCAGCCTGCTGGGGTACGCAGGAGACCACGAACAGCCCGTCCGGATCACCCTGGACGGCGCGACCGAGGTGGTGGGCGTCCCGACCTCGCTCGACACACACATCGCGGCCCACGAGGTCTACCTGCGGCCGCTCGGGGTCGAGGACACGGAAATCGCCCTGTCCCTCGGCGACATCCAGCAGGTGGAACTGCTCTGAGCAGATGATCTCACTCCTGGACATCATCGGACCCGTCATGGTCGGGCCCTCGTCGTCGCACACGGCGGGGGCCTGCCGTATCGGGCTCTTCGCCCGGGCGCTCCTCGGGGGCCAGCCCGACCGGGCGCTCGTCGAGCTCCACGGCTCCTTTGCGCGCACCGGGCAGGGACACGGCACCGACCGGGCCATCGCGGGGGGGCTGCTCGGCTTCCGGCCCGACGACGAGCGCCTCCGCGACAGCGTCGAGCTGGCCGCGTCGTCCGGCCTCGAGATCACCTTTCAGAACGCGAAACTCCGCGGGGAGCACCACCCCAACACCGCCCGGCTCACGCTCTGGCAAGGGGAGCGCCAGGTGACCGTCGTCGGTTCCTCGATCGGCGCAGGCCGGATCCTGATCACCGCCATCGACGACTTCCCCGTCGAGATCGCCGGGACGCTGCCGGCCCTCGTCATCGTCGCGGTGGACCAGCCGGGGGCGGTGGCCGCCATCACCACCGCGCTGGCCGCGCAGGGCGGCAACATCGCCACGATCAAGGTGTCCCGCCGCCAGAAGGGCGGGAACGCCATCCACATCTACGAACTCGACGAGCCGGTCGGCGCGGAGGCACTGGCGGCGCTGCTGGCGTTGCCACGGGTCAAGAGCGTCCGCGCCATCGGAAGGGTGGACGGCTGATGGAGTCGCT
>CAYUOK010000144.1:0-3616 GCA_964446395.1 uncultured Gemmatimonadaceae bacterium
CGCCGGCGTCGCCGCCGAGGCCGGTGCCGCGGAGCAGGTCCTGGATGTCGCGCAGCCTCACTGACGCCCGGTTGAGCAGGTACTCGCTGTGGCCTGAGCGGGAGAGCCGCCGCGTGATCTGGACTTCCTGGTACGCGATCGGGAGGGTGCCGTCGGAATTGTCGAGGTAGAGCGAGACCTCGGTCACATTGACCGGGCGGCGGTCCGCCGAGCCCTGGAAGATCACGTCCTCCATCTTGCCACCGCGGAGCAGTCTGGCGGACTGCTCGCCGAGCACCCAGCGCACCGCGTCGCTCACGTTGGACTTCCCGCACCCGTTCGGCCCCACGATGGCCGTTACCCCCTCCTCGAAGGTGAGCGTGACGGTGTCGGCGAACGACTTGAAGCCGGACAGCTCGAGCTTGGAAAGCTTCATGGAGGAGATTCCCGGACGACTACGGGTGATAGATGAACGAAGGACGGCCCAGCCGGCGCCCGGCCGACTCGGCCGACTCGCGGGAGGGATAGGGCCCGACGACGACCCGGTACGCTTCCTCGCCGGACCTCGGCGTGATCACGAGGGCGGGGAACCCCTCATCCCGGATTTCGCCGGCAAGCGCCTGGGCCCATGCCGGGTTCTGGGAGCGGCTCACCTGCAGGTACACGATGGACGGCGCATCGGACGGAGCCAGTGGGACGCCCGCGGTGTCCGGCGATTCCGCGTCGGGCGTTCCCGGTTCGGGCCGCTGGGGGGCCGGTTCCGGCTGGCTGCCCCGCGGGACCCACGGCATCGGGAGGAAGAGGTCGGATGCCCCGCCCTTGAGCCGGCCCGTTTCCGGGAACCCCTCACTGGCGAGATCCCGCGCGACGACGTCCTTGCCCTCGCGGACCAGCAGGGTGGCGTCGCCGAGCACGGTGGGCAGGTCGGCCGCCCACGGCGCCCGAAGCGCCCCGGCGAACCGGCCCGTGGCCAGGTCCACCACCCAGATCGTATCGCCCTCGGCGGGGCGTGCGAGCAGCCAGCCGCCGTATGGCGCGACGCGTAGCCCGGCCGCGGCGCCCGGGGTGCGGATGTCGCCGATTCGTTCGCCGGCGTAGCGGTCGATGACGGCGAGGTTCTCGGCGGCGCGGCCGACGTAGATGCGGTGCCCGGAGGCGGAGAAGCGTACGGTCGTCGGGGTCCCGCCCACCCGGATGCGCCGGGCGGGCGTGCCGGACCGGGGTGCCCAGAGATAGACGCCGGTCGGCGCGGCCGCGGCGATCAGGTCGCCCCACGGCGAAGCGGCCGTCTGGGTCGAGGGAAGGTCGGCGGAGACGCCCGGCTCCGAGCCGCTCACCAGGAGCGCGCGGGCGGTGTCTCCCCCTTCGATCGCGATCAGCTGGCGATCGCCTGTCCCGTACAGTGCGGTCGGCCGGCCCGGGAGGGTGGCGTCCACCGGCTGGGCGGAACGGTTCCGGATCCGGACGACATCGTCCTCGTCGTTGACCACCCAAAGGGTTCCCTCGGGGCCGAGCACGACGCCGCGGACGCCGTCGGTCAGGACGCGTACGGCGCCGGTGGTCACGTCGAGGGCCTGCAAGCTCCCGCCGGAATCCACCGCGTACGCCAGCGCCTGGTCCTGGTCGAAGCCGACCACCATCTGGAGCGACGGGACCCGAGCGCGGCCCCGCCAGCCAAGATCACCGAGCGTGGCGCCGCCGTACAGCCTCGGGATGCCCCCCGCGCGCGGGAGGCGAAGGAGGCTGGTGCCGGGGACGGCCTGCGAGGCGGGGGGAAGCGCCCCGGAAGCTGGTCCGGAACTTCCCTGGCAGGCCATGAGGCCGACCGCGAGCACGGCCAGGCCTTTCAGATGTGGGGACGGCACAGGCGAAAAATAGGCGCTTGGCGGGGCAGGGGCCAGACCGAATACCGGCCCGGATTCAGGCCGGAATCAGAAGGGTGGGCCGATGCTGATGGTCCAGTACGCCGGGATCCCCCGGCCCTGCGGGTAGGACAGGTCGAAGCGGAGGATCATGTAGCCGAACAGGTTGATGCGGGCGCCGAAGCCGAGGGTCGTGACCGGGGTCCGGGTCAGCGCCCGCTGCGCGGGCGAGTCGTTGGGGTCCTTCGAGAAGGCCACGGTGTTCCAGCTGTTCCAGGCGACGCCGTAGTCCACGAAGGCGACGCCGTCGATGTACGGCAATCCCTGCGGCCCGATGCCCAGGAACGAATTCACGATCGGGAAGCGGAGTTCGAGGTTTCCGACGGCGATTTCGGTGCCGATCATCTCGTCCAGTGCGGGGCACGTGCCCACAGGGGTCAGTCCGCCGGGCGATTCGCACTCGTTTCGATAGTAGGAGCCGGAGGTGTGACCGCGCACGAGGTCGGTGCTGCCGAGGAAGTACCGCTGCCGGTCGGCGTCGGGGCCCTTCTCGCCGACGTAGAGCGCGCGGGCCGCCAGGAGAACGGGCCCCTTGAGCGGGATGTACCGGCGGTAGTCAGCCAGGAGCTGGGTGACATTCCAGCCCCCGACCGTCTGCGCCACTTCGAGCCGGTACCGCGTGCCGAAGAGGGGGCCGATCCAGCCCATGAAGGTCGCGTCGTAGACCAGCGCGATGGACGGCGTCGCGATCTGCTGCCCGTCGAAGTAGTAGGTGTCCTCGTACGGATTGCCGACGATGGCGCCGGTGGCGCGATCGTACACCTGGTAGAAGTTCTGGATGCCCTCGTCCACCTGCCCGAAGGTCAGCCCCAGCTCCAGGCGCTGGAACCGGTTGATGTTGTAGAAGCCCCGCCCGAAGATCTGGCGCCAGGTCAGGAGCCTGGTCCGGGTGATGTAGGTGTTCAGTCCGGGGGCCGGATCGTCCCGCACGTCGACGGGGGTGAGCACGTAGTACGAGGGCGTCTGCTGGAACCCCACGGCCCAGTTGAGCCGTCCGCTCAGGTTGGCGTAGGCGGCGAGGAAGTCGCCCTGGTTCAGCGAGCCGTTGATGTAGCCGGCGAAGATGAGTTGCTCATCGCCCAGGATGTCGCCGAACTGGATGGCGCCGCCGCCGTAGATCCCGTTGCCGAAATTGTCCCGGGTGTATCCCACCGAGGGACGCGCGGTGTTTTCCGGCGTGAACCGGCGCTTGTAGGGGCCGACCGTGAAGCTGCTGGTGTCCGGGAGAAAGAGCGAGGCGGAGTCGAGGAGGCCGATGACCGTCACCTCTCCGACACGGCGTCCGGCGGTGTCGGTGACCACCGGGGCCTGCGCCGCGGCCCGGAACCCGGAGGGGGTCCGGTAGATTGAGCCGCCCTCGCGCGCCTGCGGGACGCCCGGCACCTGAGCGGCGGCCGGCGCGGAGTCGGGCGGCGGAACGGGCCGCGCCGCCGCCACCGCGGCCGAATCGTCGCGTGCCGGGAGCGAGTCGGCGGGCCGCGGGGCGGGGACCGAGTCCGTGCGCACGGCGACGGCCGGCGCCGGCGGGGCGGCCCGCCAGGGGGCTCGCTTCAGCGAGCGCGGGTTCTGGATGGTGTAGACGTCGTTGTTCTGGTTCTCGAAGTACACGAACGCGAGCCGGTCGGCCTTCTGCGCCCAGCTGAGGGCGGGGGAGAGCGGGGTGGTGGACTGCGCCCCGGTGAAGAGGTTCGTGAGCTGGTAGACCTCGCCGCCCA
>CAYUOK010000145.1:0-3573 GCA_964446395.1 uncultured Gemmatimonadaceae bacterium
GATGTCCGCCAGTCCCTCGGCCACGAGCGCCCGGGCGCGCGCGCCCCGCCCGCGCGTGGTGGCCAGCGTGCTGCCGTCCACCTGCATCGCCGCGCCGATCGCCTTCCAGCGCCGCACCACTTCCGGCGAGCAGCAGGCGTAGCGCTCGGGGTGCGCCAACACCGGCACGAGCCCGATCTCGACCACGTGGGTCAGCGCCGCCGCGGCGGCCTGGAAGGTCACCATGCGGGTGAACTCGACGAGCACGTACTGCGTCTCGTTCAGCGTGACGCTCCGCTGCCTGGCCACGTCGTCCGGGAGGGGGCGGTCCAGCATGATCTCGGCGCCGCGGTGGAGCCGCGGCTTCGTCGGGGCGGCCGCGAGGAGTGCCCCGAAGGCGAGGTCGTGGTCGACGGGGCGCCCGGCCGCCGCGCGGCTGGCGAGCATGTGGGGTGTCAGGCAGACCGCGGTGACGCCCTGCTCCGCGAACGACCGCAGCACGCGCACCGACTGCTTGACGGTCCGGGAGCCGTCATCCACGCCGGGCAGGAGATGGTTGTGGAGATCGATCACTCGGCCGTGCCGCTCACGAGGGCGGCTGCGAAGCGCTCCAACTCGGCGGGGGCGGTTTCCGCCTCTGCGAGCAGCGCGAGCGTGAGCAGCGCATCGGCGGTGAGGAGATCCAGCGCCGCCGACCGCTCCCGGCCGCGGCCCAGCACGCCGGTGAGCGCGAGTTGCGCCGCCGCGGCCAGCCGTGCGGCGGGGGCGCCGCCGGAAGGAACCCGATCCAGGTATTCCGCGGCCCGGGCGCGAAGCGCCGGCGGCGCGCCGGTCGTGCGCTCGGCGAACCAGGCGGAGGTTGCCTTCACCCGTCCCCGCGGAGCCACGAGGCGATGATGCCCGGCGCTTCGGCGCGGGCGGCCGGGAGGAGCGCGATGTCGCCGGCGCCGGCCGAGGCGAATTGCGGGCGCCCGCCGCCCTTGCCGCCGCTCACCGCGGCGATGCGACCCGCGAGGTCCCCGGCCTTGCGGCCGGCCTTCACCAGGTCGTCGGTCACCGCCACGTGCACCGCGCCGCGGCCGGCGGTGCCGAAGAGCACCAGGACGGCGCCCGACTTCCCGGTGCGGAATCCGTCCACCAGCGCCAGCACTTCCTCGCGGTTTTCCACGGCGGTGTCTCCCAGGGTGACGGCCACCCCGCCGATGTCGAGGGTGGTGCCCTCGGCCGGCGCGGCGGCGCCACCCCGGAGCAGTTCGTTGACGCGAACGTGCAGCCGCTCCCGCTCCTCGATGAGCTGGTCCAGCTTCCGGAGGAGGTGATCGGGTTGCGCCTTCAGCGCGGCCGCGGCGCCGGCAATCCGGGACTGCAGCGACTCGACGAGGGTGTACGCCTCGGGGCCGGTGACCGCCTCGATGCGGCGCACGCCCGCCGCCACCCCTCCCTGCGCGGCGAACTGGAAGAGGCCGATCTGGCCGGTGCTGCGGACGTGGGTGCCGCCGCAGAGCTCGATGGAGGACTCGCCCATGAAGACGACGCGGACCACGTCGCCGTACTTCTCGGAGAAGAGCGCCATCGCGCCGAGCGCGAGCGCGTCGGGGTAGGCCATCTCGCGCGTGTCGACGGGGATGTTCTCCCAGATCCGCGCGTTGACCTCGCGCTCGATCTGCTGCAGGACGTCCGGCTCGATGGGGCCGTGGTGCGAAAAGTCGAACCGGAGCCGGCTGTCGTCCACCAGCGAGCCCTGCTGGTGCACGTGGGTGCCGAGGTACTTCCGGAGCGCGGCGTGGACGAGGTGGGTGGCGCTGTGGTTGCGCTCGATGTTCCGCCGGCGCGCCACGTCCACCGAGCCGAACACCGACGTCGGCTCGAACGGTTCCCGGAACGCGCCGCCGACGACGGTGCCCTGCTCCCCCTTGCGCACCTGGTCGACGGGCATGACCCAGCCCTCGCCGCGGACGAACCCGGTGTCGCTCACCTGGCCACCCGATTCCGCGTAGAAGGGATTTTCCTTCAGCAGGAGCTCGACGCGCTGGGCGTCGGGATCCTGGCGGAAGGCGAGGATCTCGGTATCGGCCGCGTCGTGCTGGTAGCCGACGAACTTCTGCCGCGACCGCTTGAGCTTCCGCCACTTGACCGACTTGGTCATGACGGCAGGCGCCCCCAGCCCCACCGTCGATTCCAGGCCCCCGGCTCTGACATCCCGCGAGCGCTTGCGCTGCGCCGCGAGGGCCGCCTCGAACCCCGCCAGGTCCACCGAAGCGCCGCGCTCCTCGGCCAGGATCATCGTGAGGTCGATCGGAAAGCCGAAGGTGTCGTAGAGCCGGAATGCCTCCTCCCCCGGTATGACGGTGAGGCCGCTCGCCAGCAGTTCGTCCATCCGCTTGAGGCCGCCCTCGATCGTCTCCAGGAAGCGCTCCTCCTCGGTGAGCGTCCAGGTGCGGATCTGCTCCGCCTTGGCCGTGAGCTCGGGATAGACGCCGCCGAGTTCGCGAATGACGACGGCCGTGAGCGGCGCGAGCGTCGGCTCCCGGCGGCCGAGGAGCCAGGCGTGGCGCACGGCGCGGCGGAGGATCCGCCGCAGCACGTAGCCGCGGCCCTCGTTGGACGGCACGACGCCGTCGGCCAGCAGGAAACTCACCGCGCGGGCGTGGTCGGCCAGCACCCGGTAGGAACCGCCGGCCGGGCCACGGTCGTAGGGGCGCCCCACCAGTTCCGCCACGGCGTCGAGCAGCGGCATGAACAGGTCGGTGTGGAAGTTCGAGTCCTCACCCTGCAGCACGGCGGCGATCCGCTCGAGGCCGGCGCCGGTGTCCACCGAGGGCTTGGGGAGCGGGGTGAGGGTGCCGTCGGCGCTCCGGTCGAACTGCATGAAGACCAGGTTCCAGATCTCGAGGAACCGGCCCGCTTCGGCCTGTTCCTCAAACTCGGCTCGAGAGAGTACCGCCCCCCTGCCCCCCTGCCCCCCTGCCCACGCCAAGTCCACGTAGATCTCGGAGCACGGCCCGCAGGGGCCAGTGTCCCCCATCTGCCAGAAGTTGTCCTTGTCGCCGAGCCCGAAGAGTCGCGCGTCGGGGAGACCGGCCACTTGCCGCCAGAGATCGCGCGCCTCGGTGTCGGTCTCGTGCACCGTCACCCGGAGGCGCTCCGGCGGGATGCCGAGCCACTCCGGGCTGGTGACGAACTCCCAGGCGTAGGCGATTGCGTCGCGCTTGAAGTAGTCGCCGAAAGAGAAGTTCCCGAGCATCTCGAAGAAGGTGTGGTGCCGCTTGGTGTGGCCCACCTGCTCGAGGTCGTTGTGCTTGCCGCCCGCGCGCACGCACTTCTGGCAGGTGACCGCGCGGAGGTAGTCGCGCGGCTCGACGCCGAGGAAGGTGCGCTTGAACTGGTTCATCCCGGCGTTGGTGAAGAGCAGCGTCGGGTCGTCGGCGGGAAGGAGCGAGGACGAGGGCACCCGTCGGTGTCCCTTGCGCTCGAAATACTCGATGAAGCGTCGGCGAATCTCGGAGGCGTGCATCGCGGAAATATAAGCCGACTCCCCCGCGGCCATCAGGACGGCGCGGCGAGCGCCTCCTGGATGGCCTGGCGCACCTCCGG
>CAYUOK010000146.1:0-3562 GCA_964446395.1 uncultured Gemmatimonadaceae bacterium
GCACCGCCGAGTTCTTCACCTCGGGGCGCGCCGCCCCCTGGTGGCTCATCGGCGTCTCGATGGTGGCCACCACCTTCAGCACCGACACCCCGAACCTGGTCACCAACCTCGTGCGCGAGCACGGCGTGGCCAACAACTGGGCGTGGTGGGCCTTCCTGCTCACCGGCATGGCGACGGTCTTCTTCTACGCGCGGCTCTGGCGCCGGTCGGGGGTGCTCACCGACCTCGAGTTCTACGAGATCCGCTACGCCGGCCGCCCCGCACAGGTCGTGCGCGCCTTCCGGGCGGTGTATCTCGGCCTCTTCTTCAACTGCGTCATCATGGCCTCGGTCAACCTGGCCGCCGCGAAGATCGCGAACGTCATGCTCGGCTGGCCGATGTGGCAGACGCTCGTGATCTGCGCCGGGCTCAACATCGCCTTCGCCGCCACCGCCGGCCTCTGGGGCGTCCTCGTCACCGACATGATCCAGTTCGGCATCGCGATGGCGGGCTCGTTCGCGGCGGCGTACTTCGCGCTCCAGCAGCCCGAAGTCGGCGGACTCCACGGCCTCATGACCCGGCTCGACCCCGGCGTCCTCCGGCTCCTCCCGGACTTCGGCGACTGGAAGCTGACCGTGTCGGTACTCGTCATCCCGATCACCGTGCAGTGGTGGAGCGTCTGGTACCCGGGGGCGGAACCGGGCGGTGGGAGCTACATCGCGCAGCGGATGCTGGCCGCGCGCACCGAGCGGGACGCGATGGCGGGGACGCTCTTCTTCAACGTGGCCCACTACGCCCTCCGCTCCTGGCCGTGGATCATCGTGGCGCTCGCCTCGCTGCTCGTGTATCCGCAGCTCTCCGACATCGCCGTCAGCTTCCCCCACGTGGACCCGAACCTCATCGGGCACGACATGGCCTACCCCGCCATGCTCAAGTTCCTCCCGGTCGGCTGGCTGGGGCTCATGGTGGCGGGGCTCCTCGCGGCGTACGTCTCGACCCTCTCCACACACCTCAACTGGGGCACTTCGTACCTGGTGCACGACCTCTACCGCCGCTTCCTGCGCACCGACGCGACGGAGCGGCACTACGTCATGGTGGGGCGGATCGTCACGGCGCTGCTGATGCTGGCGGCGGGCGGGCTCACGTTCGTCCTGGATTCCGCGCGCGAGAGCTTTCAGCTCCTGCTCTCCATCGGCGCCGGCACCGGCCTGCTCTACCTGCTCCGGTGGTTCTGGTGGCGGATCAACGCCTGGAGCGAGATCAGCGCGATGATCTGCTCCTTCCTGCTGGCAGCGGGCTTCCTCGTGGCCCAGAAGTCCGGCACCCCCGTGGACCCGACCGTCCAGCTTCTGCTGAGCGTCGGCATCACCACGCTGGTCTGGGTGTCCGTCACGCTGCTCACCGCGCCCACCGAGCGCGCCACCCTCCTCAGCTTCTTCCGGCTGGTGCGGCCCGCCGGCCCCGGGTGGCGGGCAGTCCAGGCGGAGGCCGGGGTGCCGGCGTCCCCGGACAGCCTGCCGATGGCGTTCCTCGGATGGGTGCTGGGCTGCACCGCGGTGTACTCGGCCCTCTTCGGCACGGGCAGCCTCCTCTACGGCCGAACCGCGCAGGGCGTGGTGTTCATCGCCGTCTTCGTCGTGGCGGCGTGGTGGCTCGCGCGCCTGCTGCCGGCCATGTGGGGCGGGGCGGGCCGCGCCGAGTGAACCGCGCCGTCATCCTGGCCCGCGGGCTCGGCCGCCGGATGCGGCAGGCCGAGTCGGACACGGTACTGGATCCCGCCCAGGAGTCGGCGGCCGCCCGTGGGATGAAGGGGATGATCCCGATCGGGCGCCCCTTCCTCGACTATTGCCTCTCCGCGCTCGCCGACGCCGGCTTCGAGGAAGTCTGCCTCGTCATCGGCCCCGAACATCATGCCGTCCGCGAGCACTACGGGGCGCCGGGGCGCCTCTCGAGGATCGCCGTCACCTTCGCCGTGCAGGAGGAGCCGCGCGGCACCGCCGACGCCGTCCTCGCGGCGGAGGTCTTTGCCGGCGGCCACCGGTTCCTGGTCTGTAATTCCGACAACTACTATCCGGTGGACGTGCTCGCCCGCCTGCGCGCGCTCGACGGGCCGGGCCTGGCGGGCTTCGCGCCGGCGGCGCTCGTCGGGTTGAGCAACATCCCCGCCTCGCGCGTGAGCCAGTTCGCACTGCTCGTCGAGGGACCGGGCGGCATCCTCGCGGACATCATCGAGAAGCCCGACCCCGTCACCGCGGCACGCCTCGGCCCCCGCACCAGGGTCAGCATGAACGCCTGGGTGTTCGGGCCGGAGATCTTCGAGGCGTGCAGGCACGTCGCCCCGTCTGTCCGCGGCGAACTCGAGCTCCAGGACGCGGTGCGATACGCCATCGGCGCCCTCGGCACCCGGTTCCGGGTGGTGCCGGTGGAGGCCGGCGTGCTCGACCTCTCCAATCGTGGCGACATCGCCGCCGTGGCCGCGCGCCTCGAAGGGATCGAGGTTCGGCTCTGACAGGCGGAAGCCTGCTCGCCCAGGTGCACGCGGCGCTCCGCGCCACCGGCCGGGACGTCGCGGCGTGGCACGTCCCCGGCCGAGTGGAACTGCTCGGCAAGCACACCGATTACGCCGGCGGCCGGAGCCTCCTGGCCGCCCTCGACCGCGGCCTCGTGATCGGCATGGCCCCCCGCAGCGACGCCACGGTGACCTTCCTGGACACCGCGAGCCGGGCCCGCGCCGCGTTCGAACTCGAGCCCACGCTCGTGCCCCTCAACGGGCGCTGGGCCGGCTATCCGATGACCGTCGCCCGCCGGATCGCCCGCAACTTCCCGCACGCCCGGCGCGGCGCCGATCTGGCACTCGCGAGCGACCTCCCCTCCGCTTCCGGCATGAGCAGTTCCAGCGCGTTCATCGTGGCCACCTTCCTGGCCCTCGCGGAGGCGAACGAACTCCAGGCGACCGACGCCTGGCGTGAGCACCTCGCCACTCCCGAGGCCCTCGCGGAGTATCTCGGGTGCATCGAGAACGGCCAGAGCTTCGGTCCCCTCACCGGAGACCGGGGCGTCGGCACGTTCGGGGGGAGCCAGGATCACACCGCGATCGTTTGTTGCCGCGCCGACCAGGTCAGTCGGTATTCGTTCGCCCCCGTCACCTTCGAGGGTGTGACGCCCTGGCCGGACGGCATGGAACTCGTCGTCGCCGTGAGCGGCGTGCGGTCCAGGAAGTCGGGACCCCAGCAGGCAGCGTTCAACCGGCTGTCGCTGGGGGCGCGCGAGATCCTCCGGCGGTGGCGCGAGGCATCGGGCTCGGAGGCCACCACGCTGGCCGCGGCGGCGGCGGAGCCAGGCGCCGCCGCCGCCATCGAGAAGCTGCTCGAGGCCGGCACCGACCCGGAGTTCCCCGCCGCGTTCCTCGTGCAGCGGTTCCGGCAGTTCGTGCGGGAGAGCTTCGAGATCATCCCCGCGGCGGCGGCCGCACTGGAGCGCGGCGACCTGGCCGCGTTCGGGCGCCAGGTGGACGCGTCGCAGCAGGGAGCCGAGGAAGGATTGGGGAACCAGGTCCCCGAGACGATCCACCTGGCGCGCCGGG
>CAYUOK010000147.1:0-3557 GCA_964446395.1 uncultured Gemmatimonadaceae bacterium
GCCGACTTCGGTGTGCCGGCCACGATGGACCTGATGGCGGTGCTCGAAGACGGGGTGCGCCGGGGGCGCTGGAAGTCGGAGGCCGACCTCCGCGGGGCGCTCGCCGACCGGATCGCGGAGCTCCTGGCTCCTCCCGGGGGCTCCGGCGAGATTGCGCGCGCCGCGCCGGGACCGACGGTGGTGCTGGTCATGGGCGTGAATGGCGTCGGGAAGACCACGACGGTCGCCAAGCTCGCGCACCGGTTGCAGGGGCAGGGGAGGAAGGTCCTGCTCGCCGCGGCGGACACCTGGCGCGCCGGGGCCATCGCGCAACTCGAGGTGTGGGCGGCGCGCGTCGGCGTGCCTTGCGTATCGGGCGCCGCCGGGGGCGATCCGGCGGCGGTCGCCTTCGACGCGGTGGAGGCGGCCATCGCCCGCGGGGCGGACACCGTGTTGGTGGACACCGCCGGCCGGCTCCACACGCAGGAGGGCCTGATGGACGAGCTGCGGAAGGTGGCGCGCGTGGTCGGCCGCCGCGCACCGGGTGCGCCGCACGAGGCGCTGCTCGTGCTCGACGGGACGGTGGGGCAGAACGCCGTGCAGCAGGGCCGACTCTTCGCCGAGGCGGTTCAGCCGACCGGCCTGATCGTGACGAAGCTCGACGGGACCGCGAGGGGTGGCGCCGTGGTGGCGTTGCGGCGCGAGCTGGGCGTCCCGATCCGCTTCCTCGGGCGGGGTGAGGCGGTCGACGACCTCGTCCCGTTCGATCCCCGGGACTTCGCCAGGCAGCTCCTTGCCGACGAGGGATAGCGCTCCACCGGCGCTCCGGCTCGACACCCCCGTGAAGTTTTTGAAGGGGGTGGGCGAACGACGCGCGGACTCCTTTGCGCGGCTCGGCGTCGTCACCACGCAGGACCTCCTCTGGCACCTCCCCCACCGCTATCTCGACGCCTCGTCGGTCGTTCCGCTCGCGCGGGCACGCGTGGGCGAGGAAGTCGCGTGCATCGGCAAGGTGGTGGACAAGGGGGTCGTCCCGACCCGGCGAGGGCTCCGCATCTTCCGTGCGGTGCTTCGCGACGCCTCTGGCGTGCTCGAATGCGCCTGGCCGGGACAGGCGTTCCTCGACCGGACGATTCAGGTTGGCCAGACGCTGCTCGTGGCCGGCACCGTGCGTTTCTATCACGGCCGTCAGCTCGCGCCCACCGAGTTCCTGGTCCTGGCGGACGAGGACGAGACGATGGTGCCGGAGAGCGGGCGCGTGCTGCCGGTCTATCCGGCCACCGAGGGCATGAGCCACAAGCTCATCCGCGCCCTCATCGACCGCCACCTCGACCAGCTGCTGCCCCTCGTCCGGGACGTGCTCCCCGAGACGCTCCGGCGGGAACTGGGGCTCCCGCCGCTGGCGGACGCGCTGCGACAGGTGCACCGCCCGGCGACGATCGCGGAAGCCGAGAGTGGCCGCCGGCGGCTGGCATTCGACGAGCTCTTCGACCTGCAGTTGATGCTCGTCCGCGCGCGGACGCTGGCCAAGCGGCAGCGCAGCGGCATCGCCTTCGAGGTGCGGCGCGACCTGACCACGGCGCTCAAGGCCGCGCTCCCGTACCAGCTCACCGGCGACCAGAAGCAGGCCATCCGGGAGATCACCGCCGACATGACGGCCCCGGAACGGATGCACCGGCTCCTGATGGGGGACGTGGGGACCGGCAAGACGGTGGTCGCGCTGTTCGCCATGCTGCTCGCCGTGGAGAACGACTTCCAGGCCGCGCTCATGGCGCCGACCGAGCTGCTCGCCGAACAGCACGCCCGCACGCTCGGCGCGCTCCTCGCCCCCCTCGGCATCGTGCCCGAGCTCCTCCTCGGCAAGATGACCGCGGCTGCCAAGAAGGCGGCGAAGGCCCGGCTGGGCCAGGGCGGCGCACGCATCGCGGTCGGCACGCACGCCCTCATGCAGGAGAGCGTGGCCTTCCGTCGCCTCGGCCTGGTGGTCATCGACGAGCAGCACCGGTTCGGCGTCGAGCAGCGGGCCGCGCTCATCGGGAAGGGGTCGGCCCCCGACGTGCTGCTCTTGTCGGCCACCCCGATCCCCCGTTCGCTGGCGCTGACGCTCTATGGCGACCTCGACCAATCGATGCTGCGCGAGCGTCCCCCGGGCCGGGGCACGGTCCGGACCGACATCCGCGGCGAACAGCACCGCGAGCGGGTGCTGGCGTTCGTGGAGGCGGAATGCCGGGCGGGCCGGCAGGCCTACGTCGTGCTCCCGATCATCGAGGAGTCGGAGAAGGCCGACCTACGCGCGGCGACGACCATGGCCGAGATGCTCACCGCGCGGTGGCCCGACCTGTCGGTGGCGCTGGTGCATGGCCGGCTGAAGGCGGACGAGCGCGACCGCGTCATGCGGCGGTTCCGCGACGGGGGGGTGCAGGTGCTCGTGGCCACCACGGTCATCGAGGTGGGGATCGACGTGCCGAACGCGACCGTCATGGTGATCGAGCATCCGGAACGGTTCGGCCTGGCGCAGCTGCACCAGTTGCGCGGGCGCATCGGCCGCGGGGCGGCGAACAGCCATTGCATCCTGCTGCCCGGCGGGCGGACCCCCGACCGGCTGAAAGCCTTCGCCGCCACCAACGACGGCTTCGCGATCGCCGAGCTCGACCTTCGCGAACGGGGCATGGGCGACCTGATCGGGGCACGCCAGTCCGGCGGGATCGAGGTGCGGCACGCGCGGCTTCCCGAGGACACGGACCTGCTGTTGCGGGCCCGGGATCTGGCGGGGCAGGTGCTCGCCGCGGATCCGATGCTGCAGCGCACGGCGAACCAGCCGATTCGGGCCCGCGCGCTCGCGCGCTTTCCGCGGGCCACGGAGTTGTTCCGCGTCGGGTAGCGGGTGTAGAATGCTACCCTCTTCGACCCTTACCGCAGCCGAGTCCCATGCCCTACGCGCGCGTCAACGAACTGCATCGTCACGTCGGTGAGCCGGTCACCGTCCGCGGCTGGGTCACGACGACCCGGTCCAGCGGGAAGATCGCCTTCGTCGTCCTGCGCGACGGGTCGGGGTACCTGCAGGCGGTGTTCTCCAAGAGGGAAGTGCCGGAAGCGACCTGGGCGCGCGTGGCCGAGCTGACCCAGGAGACGTCGGTGGCCGTGACGGGGGTGGTGCGGGCGGACGCCCGCGCGACCGGCGGCCACGAGCTGACCGCCAGCGACCTGGAGGTCCTCGGGACGAGCCCCGACTTCCCGATCTCGCCGAAGGAGCACGGAAGCACGTTCCTCTTCGAGCACCGCCATCTCTGGCTGCGGAGCCGGCGGCAGGTGGCCATCGCGAAGGTGCGGAACGAGGTGGTGCAGGCCATCCGGGACTTCTTCTACGAGCGCGACTTCGTGCTGGTGGACACCCCGATCCTGACCGGGTCGATCGGGGAGGAGGCGGGAAACCTCTTCAGCACCGATTATTTCGACCTGGGCAAGGCCTATCTCGCGCAAACCGGCCAGCTGTACGTCGAGGCGGCCGCGGCCGCCCTCGGCAAGGTGTACTGCTTCGGGCCGACGTTCCGCGCGGAAAAGTCGAAGACCCGGCGCCA
>CAYUOK010000148.1:0-3556 GCA_964446395.1 uncultured Gemmatimonadaceae bacterium
GTGGTGAGCGCGAGGTCCGCCGGGGCGTCGGGCGGCACCCAGCTGCCGTGTCCCTCCAGGCGGACCCGCCAGCCGGATTCGTCGGCCAGCCGCAGGGTGGCGGCGACGGCGTCGGTGGAATCGGGGATGGCGCGGGGCACGCCGTCGGGGTCGCGGCTGACCGCCGCTGATCCGAGGAGCGCCCGCAGGCGATCGAGCACGTCGCGACTCATGCCGCACCTCCCCGCCGCCACTCGCGACAGGCGTGGTAGGGAATGACCTTGCCCGGATTGGCGCGGGCGTACGGATCGAAGACCTGCCGGACGGCGCGCATCGCGCCGAGAGTCTCGGCGTCGAAGGCGTCCGGCATGTAGGCCAGCTTGTCGGAGCCGACACCGTGCTCGCCCGTGATGCTCCCCCCGACCGCGAGGCAGGCGTGCATGATGTCGTGGTTGGCGGCGTGCACGCGACGGACCTGGTCCGGATCGCCGGCGTCGAAGCTGATGTTCGGGTGCAGGTTGCCGTCGCCGGCGTGGAAGACGTTGGCCACGCCGAGCCGGTAGTGCGCGGCGATGGCGGCCACCCGGTCGAGGATGTCGGGCAGCGTGCTCCGCGGCACGACGGCGTCCTGCACGGCGAGATCGGGGGAGATCCTGCCCATGGCGCCGAATGCCTTCTTCCGGCCCTGCCAGAGCCGCGCCCGCTCCGCGACCGTGGTGGCGGAGCGGACCTCGGTGGCACGGTGGCGCAAGAGGAGCGACTCGACCAGGGCGGCTTCCGCCTCCACCGCTTCCGCGGATCCGTCCACCTCGACGAGGAGCACCGCGGCCGCGTCGGCCGGGTAGCCGGCGGCGTAGATGGAGGCCTCCACCGCCCGCACACAGGCCTGGTCCATCATTTCCATGGCGGCGGGGACGATGCCCGCGGCGATGATCCCGCTCACCGCCTCGCTGGCGGCGCGAATCGAGGGGAAGGCGGCGAGCAGGGTGCGCACCGCGGCCGGCAGCGGCTCGAGGTGGAGGGTGATCTCGGTGGCGATGCCGAACATCCCTTCGCTCCCGACGAAGAGCCCCACCAGGTCGGGGCCCCACGCCTCGCCGCTCCGTGAGCCGAGCCGCACCAGCTCGGCGTTCGGCAGGAGGACCTCGAGCGCCGCGACGTGGTTGGTCGTCACCCCGTACTTCAGGCAGTGCGGTCCGCCGGCGTTCTCCGCCACGTTGCCCCCGAGCGTGCAGGCGGTCTGGCTCGAGGGATCGGGCGCGTAGTACAGCCCGTGCGGGAGCGCCGCCTCGGAGAGGCGGGCGTTCACCACGCCGGGCTCGACCACGGCGCGCCGGCGGGCGGGGTCGAGCTGGAGGATCCGGTTGAGCCGCGTCAGGACGACGAGCACTGCGTCGGCGCCCGCGAGCGCGCCGCCGGAGAGTCCCGTCCCGGCGCCGCGTGCGACGAACGGAACCGACGCGAGGTGCAGGAGCCGGAGGACGGCGATGAGTTCGAGCTTGGTGCCGGGAATGACGGCCAGGGCGGGGCGCGAGGCGTGGGTCGGGAGGCCATCGGCCTCGTAGGCGGCGAGTTCGGCAGGCCGGACGCGCACCCAGCGCGGCCCCACGATGCGCCCGAGCTCGGTCGCGAGCGCCGCGGTCACGTGGCGATGGCGATGTCGGGGTGCGGGCCACCCTTCCCGTTGGCGCGCGCGCGGGAGTGGACACGGGCCCGCGCCGCGGCCTCCGCGGCCAGGGGCGGCAGCAGCTCGAGCAGGAGGGCGACCCGGTCCGAAGGGGTGCGCAGTTCCAGCAGGCGGCGCTTCACCTCGAACTCGAGGTCCACCGCCGCCGCCACCTGGAAGGAGAGCTGTCCGGCGTCGTCGGCCCACGGGGAGCGGTCGCTGGCGCCGCCCAGTGTTTCCATCGCGCCGAGGTAGGTCGTCGCAACCTCGCGGAGCGCCGCGAGCGATTCCGGCGGCACCTCCGGGTCGGCCAGGTCGTCGAAGGTGTCCACGAGTCCGACGAGGTACGGGGTCTCGGTGGCGAGGGTCTGGCGCAGGAGGAATCGCCGTTCGCCGACGACGACGATGTTGCTGCGCCCGTCGGGGAGATGGTGGGACGCGCGGATGCGGGCGATGCACCCGACGGTGCCGGATCGCGGCGGGCTGCCGTCCGGTGAGGGGGGCAACAGGCCGAAGCGCTCGTCGCCCGCGAGGCAGTCGGCGAGCATGGCCCGGTAGCGTGGCTCGAAGATGTGGAGCGGGAGGGGGGTGCCCGGGAAGAGCACCACTTCGAGCGGAAAGAGCGGGAGCCGGGAGGGCATGCCGAAATCTAGCGGGATGCCCTGCGTGGAGGCGGTAGCCTGTCCCGGACTAGGCCGCGCCCCACATCCCGTTCAGCCCCTTCACGTCGGGAGCCTGGCGGAGCTTTTCGAAGGCGCGCTCGCGAATCTGGCGGATGCGCTCCCGGGTGACGCCGAGGAGCTCGCCGATGCGCTCGAGGGTGAGGGCGTCGGAGCCCTCCTCGAGGCCGTAGTAGAGGTAGAGGATCTTCCGTTCACGGGGGGTCAGGTACTGGGCGAAGAGGCGGTCGATGAACTCGCGGGTCAGCCGGGCGTCGGTCTGCTCCTCGATGTCGCCGCCGCCGGCGCCCTGGAAGCGCTCGCCGTAGGTGCTGGACCCGCGATCGCTCCGCTCCACCGGGGCGTCGAGGGAGAGCTCGCCCGAGCTCATGCGGCGCGCGAGGCGGACGTTCTCCACCGAATCGTTGAGCGCCATGGCGACCTCGCGGTCGGTCGGCTCCCGGCCCATCTCCTGGGCGAGGAAGCTCTCTGCGCGCGACATCTTGATCAGGGCGGAATTCTGGTTGAGCGGGATCCGGACGCTGCGGGTCTGCTCGGCGAGGGCCTTCAGGACCGCCTGCCGGACCCACCAGACGGCGTAGGAGATGAACTTGACGCCGTGGTCGGGGTCGAACTTGCGGACCGCCTTGAGCAGCCCCTCGTTCCCGATGGCGACGAGCTCGGAGAGATCGAGGCCGTGGCCCTGGTACTTCTTCACGTAGGAAATGACGAAGCGGAGATTCGCGGTGACCAGTCGCTCCGCGGCCTTCTCGTCTCCCGCCTGCGCCAGCCTCGCCACACGCTTTTCTTCGGCGGGATCGGAGATCATCGGGAGCTTCTGAATGTCGTGGAGATACTGGTCGAAGGCCCCGGTCGGCACTGCGCGAAAGAGGGCCTTGGGCTTGGTGGCACTACCGTGAGCCATAGCGATCCCCGTGGGTCGTGGCGCGAGCGGAAGAGAGCGACTTTTCAGTGGAGCCGACGGCGGGAGGCGAGCCATCAGGTGTGCGAATATAGGACACGCCTAGAAACTGGTCAAGCGAATTTTTCTTTCCACATCACAAAATCACATCATTGAGTGAGTTAGCGATTTCGTCCACTTAGCACTGTTTTCCATTACGCTCCGAAAGTTGAAAAGTTGATGTAAAATGTTGTGATATAAGAAGATATAATTCAACACGAAAATCAAGAAATGTGGAAGAGTGTGGATTCAGGCGGCGCCACTCGCGCGGAGCGCGTGCACAATCGCGTG
>CAYUOK010000149.1:0-3519 GCA_964446395.1 uncultured Gemmatimonadaceae bacterium
GCGCCACCATAACCGGAATCGCCGCCGTGGCGGGGAGCGCCGCCGCCCTGCTGACCTGGGGGGCGATGACGGAGAGTCGCCTCGAGGCCGCCCAGCAGGACGCCATGCGACTCGGTCGCGCCGTGGATCCGGTCGTGGTCCCCCTGCTCGACCGGGCCGGTACCGTGCTCCGGCAAGGGCCACCCCCGCGCGATGCGTCACAGCTCTACGCTAGCTGGCGGCACGCGCGCGCCGGGCTCGAGGGGTACCCAGCCCGGCTGACGCTGCGCGGTCCCGACGGGGCGGTGACGGCAAGGCTGAACCTCGACTCACTCGAACTGCCCGAGGCGGCGGTCTCGAGCCTCGCAGACAGCCTCGGCCCGATCGACTCCCTGCGGATCGCATCGGTGCCCGGTGTGCCCGGCGTCTACCAGGTCATGCTGCTTCGGCTCGCCTCCGGCGACTTGCTCACGGTAGCGCTCGGGCCGAAGACGAGGCTGCTCGCCGCCGACCAGCTCGGGTCGCTCCTCGACCCGGCTGCGGCTGGGGAGCCGCCGTACCGCATCACGCTCTCGCCACCCACCCCGGGGACGCGTCCCGACACCCGCCGCCTCCGCTGGAAGCGGGAGGGATGGGTCGTCCACGGCGAGCGGGCGGTGCAGGTGGCCGACGGCGTCCGCATGACCCACGCGGACGTGGACCTCCGCGGTCCCTTCCCCTTGCTGGTGCGCGGCGCCCTCGTGGTCGTGCTCGATGCGGCGGTGCTGGCCCTCCTCTGGTTGCTGGCGGAAGCGATCGCCGGGATCCCGCCGGCGATTCCTTCATGGCGGCGCCTGCGGCGCTCGTTCCGGGTCCGGGTCGCGGTGGCCCTCTCCGGATTCTTCCTCATCCCCGCCATCGGGTTCGCGGCCTGGGAGGTCTCCCGGCTCAACGCCGAGGCCGATCACCAGCGGGACGAGGCGATCACGGGGGTGCTGCGCGACGTGCTCGCCGCCACGAGCGACCCGTCGGTGGCCTCCTCATCCGCCGTGGGCGCGCTGGACCGGCTCGCGGCACGGTTCCGCGCCGAGTTGGCTGTCTATCGCGGCGGCAGCCTCGTGGCGGCCACCGATTCGGTCCTGGCCGCGCTCGCGATCCTGGCGCCCCTGCAGGACCCGGGCGCCTTCCACGCGCAGGCGTTCGGGGGCGAGGTCGAATCCGCCGCCGATGAGCCGCTCCTCGGCCGGAGGGGTCGGGTCGGGTACCGTGTCGAGCGGCCCGGTCCGGCAGATCAACTCGTGGTGCTCGCGGCGCCCCGGGGCGGGGACCGGAGCCGTTTGGCCGCGAGCCAGGCGGACCTGGGGTGGTTCTTCCTCCTCGCCACCGTGATGGGCCTTGTGGCGGCGCTCGCCGCGGCGCGCGCGGTGGCCGAGGCGCTCGCCCGGCCGGTGGCGGACCTCCGGCGAGCGGCACTCGCGCTCGGGCGCGGAGAGCCGCCGCCGAGACCCGCCGACGCCCCGCCCGTCGAGTTCGAGCCGGTGGTGGCCGCCTTCGAGCGGATGACGGCCGACATCCGGCAGAGCCGTGCGGCCCTCGAGGAATCGAGGCGCACCACGGCCGCGGTGCTGGCCACGGTGTCCACTGGCGTGGTGGGCGTCGGCCCGGGCGGGGCGGTGCTGGTGGCGAATCCGCGCGCCGAGGAACTCCTCGGCGGCCCACTTCCGGTCGGAGAGAGCCTCGGCCGCGCGCTCCGGGGCGAGTGGCCGACGCTGGCGGCCGCCGTCGAGGCATTCCTTTCGGACCCGCAGTCGGCGCCGACGGAGGCGGAACTTGGCGACGGCGCCCGGCGGCTGGCGTTCGCGCTGGCGCCGCTGGGGCCGGAATTCGGTGGCGTCGTGCTCGCGGTCAATGATGTCACCGAGCTGTCCCGGGCGGAGCGGGTACTGGCGTGGGGAGAGATGGCCCGCCAGGTGGCGCATGAGATCAAGAATCCGCTGACCCCGATGCGGCTCGGGATCCAGCATCTGCGGCGGGTGCACCGGGAGCGCCCCGAGATGCTCGGCGCGGCGTTGGACGACACGGCGGAGCGCATCCTCGCCGAGATCGAGCGGCTCGACACGATCGCGCGGGCCTTCAGCCGGTTCGCCGCCCCCGCCGGGCCGGCGGTCGCGCCGGACCAGACCAGGCTCGCCCCGGTGGTGAACGAGGTCGTCCATCTCTACCGGCTGGCGGGGGAGGGGACGGAGGTCGTGCTCGAGTCGGATCCCGCGGCGTGGGGGAGCGCGCGAGCGGACGAGGTGAAGGAGGTGCTGGTGAATCTCCTCGAGAACGCGCGCCACGCCGGTGCCCGCCACATCCTCGTCAAGGTGCTGCCGAACCGGATCGAGATCCACGACGACGGTCAGGGGATTCCGGCGGACCTGCTGCCGCGCATCTTCGAGCCGCGGTTCTCCACCACGACGAGCGGATCGGGGCTCGGGCTGGCGATCGTCAAGCGGCTGGTCGAGGGGTGGGGTGGCACCGTCCAGGTGGAGAGCGAAGAGGGACGGGGGACGGTGGTCACGGTAGACCTGGCGTGATTCGGATCGTATCTTGGGGATGTTCCCCCTCGCCGTTGCGCGTCCGCACGACGCCGCCCCAGGACCGCCCGGAGGCACCCTGCCGCACCTGAGCCGCCCTTCACGGCGCCACTTCCTTGTTGTCCTTGCGGGCGCGTTGGCCGGCGCCGCCGGCGGCGTCCGTCCGCTGTGGGCCGCCGCGCGCACCCGCCGCGCCGACCCGAAGCACCCGACACCCCGGCCCGGCATCACGGCGGCAAACGTCCTGCCCGATTCGGATCTCGCCGAGTATCCGGCCGCCAGGTCGGCCTTCGAAGCGGTGCGCGGGATCCCGCAGATCGTGGACGGCATCCGCTGCAACTGCGGCTGCGCCGACATCCCGGGGTTCTATTCGCTGCTCTCCTGCTACGAGGGCGCGGGCATGGCGCGGATCTGCGAAATCTGCCAGGGGGAGGGTCGCCTCGCCGCCCGCCTCTACAAGTCCGGCAAGACGCTGGACGAGATTCGCACCGCCATCGACGCCCGCTACGGTTGAGCCCGCGCTTCGCGCCACGTAGCGCGCCGACTTCCACACGACACGTCACCGGGGGAAGACCATGAGACACATCACGACGTGGATCCTCGTCCTCGCCGCCACTGGTGCGCTTCCGGCGGCCGGGCGGGCCCAGGTGCGCGCCAGCGAGCGCGGCGGCTCCTTCCAGGTGGTGAACGGCACGACGATCACCGTGGAGTACAGTCGGCCTGCCGTGCGTGGTCGGTTGCCCATCTACGGCGGCCAGATTCCGTGGGGGGAGGTGTGGACCCCGGGTGCCAACTGGGCCACGACGCTCGAGCTGGATCACGACGTCTCCATCAACGGGCATCCGGTCAAGAAGGGGAAATACTCGGTCTGGATGGAGGTACAGCCGGCCGAATGGACCGTCATCCTCGACCCGCGGGCTCGGCTCTTCCACATCGCCCACCCAAAGCCGGACAGCCTGCAGGTTCGCTTCCCCGTGATGCC
>CAYUOK010000150.1:0-3512 GCA_964446395.1 uncultured Gemmatimonadaceae bacterium
GACGGATCATGCCGGCCGTGATGGGGAGCACCCTGACCACTGGCGTGGTGCTGCTGCCCTTCCTCTACCTGCAGGGCAATGCCCGCGCCGCCTTCGTGCCATTCGCGGCGGCGTTCGCGCTCGCGCTCGGGTCGTCGGTGGTGTCATCGCTGCTGCTAGTGCCCGCCCTCGGTGCGGGGCACGGCGTGGCGCGCGGCGGGTGGCCGCGGCTCGATCGCGCCTACCGCCGGGTGCTGATCAAGCTGTTGCGCTGGCGCTGGGTGACCGTGGCGCTCACCACCGCGTGCCTGGCGGTCCTCACCTGGGGGTTCATCAACAAGGTGCCGCGCTACAACTGGGGTGACTGGTTCGGCCAGCGCACCACCCTCGGCGCATCGCTCGGGTTCCCCCGGGGCTCCGATCCGGTGAGCCTCGACCTCGGCATGCGGGAGTTCGAGCGACTGGTCGTCGGCGTGCCCGGCGTAGAACAGGTGGTGACCATGTCGATGGGCGACCGCGCCTACATGCGGGTCCTGTTCGAGAAGGAGGCCGGGCTCGGCGCCCTGCCGAGCCAGCTGCAGGAGGCGCTGACGCAGCGCGCGGTGCTGATCGGTGGAGCGAGTGTGTCGGTGCAGGGGAGCGGGCCCGGTTTCAATTCCGGGTTCGGCGGCGGCGGAAGCGTCTCGTATCGGGTCAAGCTCCTGGGGTATTCGTTCGACGGCGTCGAGCGGCTAGCGCTCGACCTCAAGGAGCGGCTGGAGCGGATTCCGCGGGTGCGCGACGTAGACGTCAACGCCGGCAGCTTCTGGGGCCAGGAGAAGGCCTTCACTGTCACGCTCGTGCCCGATCGGGCGGCCCTGGCGCGATACGGGCTGACCGCGCGCGACCTGGCCGCCGCCGTGTCGCGCGAGGTTCGCGGCCCGGTGGGGGCGCAGCGGATCGACATCGGCGGGGAGGAAATCGAGGTCAACCTCAAGGCGGCCGGCGCGCGGGAGCGCACGCTCGACCAGCTCCGCGCCGCGCTGGTGCCCAACGCCGCCGGCGCGCCCGTGCGCATCGGCGATCTGGCCACGGTGGAGGAGCGAGAGGGGCTCAGTACGGTGACCCGCGAGGACCAGCAGTACGTCCGTATCGTGGGGTACGACTTCCGTGGCCCCAACAAGCTCGCGGAGCGGACCCACAATGCGTTCATGGCGTCGATCGCCGTGCCGCCGGGGTATTCCGTCGCCGACCAGCGGTTCGACTACGACCGCGACGAGAGCGGCAAGGGGCTCTGGCTCGTCTTTGCCGTCGGGGTAATCCTCGTGGTTCTCTCGGTGGCGCTCGTGTTCGACTCGGTCTGGGCCACGGTGATGGTGTCGCTCAGCCTGCCGGTCGCGGTGTCGGGCGTGGCGGCGGCATTCTGGGTGGCGGGGGCGGCGTTCGGCCGGGAGGCCGCGGTCGGCGTGATACTCGTCGTGGGGCTTGCGGTGAACCAGGCGATCCTGCTCGTGCATGGGGCGCTTGAACGGCGGGGAAGCGGGGAAGCGGGGAAGCGGGCCAGCCTGAGCGGGGCGGATGTGGTGCGGGTGGCTCGAGATCGTTCCGCCATGATCGTGCTGGTGACGCTCACCACTGTTGCGAGCCTCCTGCCGCTCGCCATTGGCACTGACCCCGACAGTCTCTTCGGCGCGATTGCCCTGGCCACGGCCGGGGGTACGCTCTTCGGCACCATCGGCGCGATGTTTGTGCTGCCGGCGTTGCTGGCCGGAAGGCGGCCGAGGAGGGGCCAGGGGTGAGGGGTTCTCATCCCTTTGTCCCCCAATACTTTACCATCGATTTCCGAGGTTGATTTCCACCCCCATCTCGGGCTATATTTCGGGGTTCCCGGTGGCCCGGCCGGCCACCCGGTTTTCCGCACCAACCCCGAGTCCTCATGACCGCGCCGAACTCCCGCGAGCGCATCCTTCCTCGCCTCATCGAAGAAGAGATGCAGCAGTCGTTCATCAATTACTCGATGAGCGTCATCGTCTCCCGCGCGCTGCCCGACGTGCGCGACGGCCTCAAGCCCGTCCACCGCCGCATTCTCTACGCGATGAACGAGCTCGGCCTCGTCCCGGGGCGGGCCTACAAGAAGTCGGCGACGGTGGTGGGCGACGTGCTCGGCAAGTACCACCCGCACGGCGACTCGTCGGTGTACGACGCGCTGGTGCGCATGGTGCAGGACTTCTCGCTCCGGTATCCGCTCGTGGACGGCCAGGGGAACTTCGGCTCCATCGACGGCGACTCCGCGGCGGCGTACCGGTACACCGAGGCGCGGCTCACGCGCATCGCGATGACCATGCTGGAGGACATCGACAAGAACACCGTCGACTACCAGCCCAACTTCGACGACCGGCTCCAGGAGCCGACCGTCCTCCCCTCCAAGATCCCGAACCTCCTGGTCAACGGCTCCAGCGGCATCGCCGTCGGCATGGCCACCAACATCCCGCCGCACAACCTCCGCGAGGTGGCCAAGGCGGTGGAACTGCTGGTGGACAATCCCGAGGCCACCGTCGCCGACCTCCGGAAGGCCATCAAGGGCCCCGACTTCCCGACCGCCGGCTACATCTACGGCCGCGAGGGGATCAAGGAGGCGTACGAGACCGGCCGGGGCCGGGTGGTCATGCGCGCCCGGGCGCAGATCGAGGAGAAGGAGTCGAGCAACAAGAGCCAGATCGTCATCACGGAAATCCCCTACCAGGTCAACAAGGAGAACCTGGTCCGGTCCATCGCCGAGCTGGCCATGGCCAAGAAGATCGAGGGGATCAGCGGCGTCCGCGACGAGTCCGACCGCGACGGCATGCGCGTCGTGGTGGAGCTCAAGCGCGACTGCATCCCCAACGTGGTGCTGAACCAGCTGTACAAGCACACCACGATGCAGTCCACCTTCGGCGTCATCATGCTCGCGCTGGTGGGCGGCGTGCCGAAGGTCATGAACCTGAAGGAGCTGCTGACCCACTTCATCGCGCACCGGCACGAGATCATTGTCCGACGCACGCAGTTCGACCTCGACGCGGCGCAGGCCCGGGAGCACATCCTCGACGGGCTCAAGATCGCCGTCGACAACATCGACGAGGTCATCAAGATCATCCGCTCCTCGGCGGACACCCCCGAGGCCGACGCGCGGCTCCGCAAGCGGTTCAAGTTCAGCGAAAAGCAGAGCGACGCGATCCTCAACATGCGGCTCGCCAAGCTGACCGGGCTGGAAATCGACAAGCTGGAGGCGGAGCTGGCCGAGGTCCGCGCCACAATCGCCGACCTCAGGGACATCCTCGGCTCTGAGGCGCGCCGCAACGGCATCCTCAAGGCGGAGACCGCCGAGGTGGCCCAGAAGTACGGCGACGACCGGCGCACGGAGATCCTGGCCGACCAGGGCGACTTCTCGGTGGAAGACCTCATCGCCGAGGAGGACATGGTCATCACCATCTCCCACACCGGGTACATCAAGCGGATTCCGGTCTCCACCTACAAGCGGCAGCGCCGCGGCGGCCGCGGCATGGCCGGGATGGGGA
>CAYUOK010000151.1:0-3501 GCA_964446395.1 uncultured Gemmatimonadaceae bacterium
CGCAGGACGGCCGGTGGTACTTCGATGCCGCGGCGGGCAAGGAGGAGATCCTCCGTCGGCGCATCGGCCAGAACGAGCTCGACGCGATCACGATGTGCCGCGGTTACGTCGAGGCACAGCGCGCGTACGCCCTCGCCCGGCATGACGGGTCGCTCCTCAACCAGTACGCCCAGCGCATCATCAGCACGCCCGGCAAACAGGACGGCCTCGCGTGGCAGGCCGCGGACGGCACCTGGGAAGGCCCTGTCGGCGAGGCCATCGCCCGGGTCATCGCCGAGGGCTACTCGGACCGGAGCCAGCCCTTCCACGGCTACTACTACAAGGTCCTCAAGGGCCAGGGTCCCGCAGCGCCGATGGGCGCGATGGACTTCATGGTGGAGGGGGCGATGATCGGCGGCTTCGCGCTCGTGGCCGCGCCGGCCGAGTACGGGGTGACCGGCATCCAGACCTTCATCGTGAGCTGGGAAGGGGTGGTCTACCAGAAGGACCTTGGCGACCAGACGCTCGAGTCCTTCCGCACGATGGAGCTGTACAACCCGGACTCGACCTGGACGGCGGTGGAGCAGCCCTGACCGGGCCTCGCACGAGCGCACGGACGCGGCCGTGAGCTGCGCCAACGGCACAACGACAAAGGCCCTCCGCATGGAGGGCCTAAGTCGTTCCGGGACAAGAGGCGCCGGCGAGAATCGAACTCGCGAATAGAGGTTTTGCAGACCTCTGCCTTACCACTTGGCTACGGCGCCGGGAGGGTTAACATCGCTACGAGGGGGCCAATTCTCAAGGTTCCTCCCCGTCCGGTGGAAACCCCGGCCCGCCCCTCCCGTAGGGCATCCAATCCCAACCGACGAGCCTCCTGATGCGCCGCACCGCCCTCGCCAGCGTCCCGCTCCTGCTCGCCTGCCTCGCCGCCCCAGCGGGCGCCCAGGAGAACGTGATGACGCTGCGGGCCGAGCGCCTCGCGCCCGACCTGACGGTGCTGTCAGGATTCGCCAACGGAAACATCCTCGCGCTGACCGGCCCGGACGGTACCCTCCTGGTGGACGCCCAGAGCGCCAAGCGCGTCGGGCTGGCCGACTCGGTCCTGGCCAGCCTCGGCGCTCCTCCCGTCCGCTGGGTGCTCAACACCCACTACCACGGCGATCACGTCGAGGGCAACGCGCTCTTCCGCGGACGCGGCGCCGAGGTCGTCGGGCAGGAACGCCTTCCGGTGCAGATGGTGAAGGACACTACCATCACGTCGTGGGGTGACTGGCACCGGGCGCCGGCGGCGCCCGCCGCGATCCCTACCCGCACCTTCCGTGATTCGCTCACGATGCGCGTCAACGGGCAGCGCGTCGTCGTGACGCACATCCCCGCCGCCCACACCGACGGCGACGCGATCGTCTGGCTCCCGGACGCCAACGTGATGCACATCGGCGACCTCTTCGAGCACCAGGCACCCCCCTTCATCGACTGGTGGGCGGGTGGGCGGCTCGCGGGCATGCTCGCCGGCGTTGACTGGGGGCTCGCCCACAGCGACAGCGCCACCCACATCGTGCCCGGCCACGGGCCGGTCGGCAACCGCGGCGACCTGCTCCAGTACCGGGGAATGCTGCTGGGCCTGAGTACGGCGGTGGCAGGGCACATCGACGCGGGCGACACCCTCGAGGAGACGCAGGCCGCGCACCCCGCGGCGCCCTGGCAGCCGCTGCTCGGCAGCGAACGGCGGATGGATGCGCTGGTGGCGCTCCTTTACCTCGGGCTGAAGGAATTCGAGCCCGCCGCCCTCAAGCCGAGGCTGGTGCCCGGCACCCCGGAGGCGCGGCTCCCCTGGCTCATCGGCTGCTGGGCGACCTCGCGGAACGGACGGACCATCGAGGAGCGCTGGATCGTGGCGCCTGACGGTTCACTCGCGGGACGCGGCCGGACGCTCCGCGACGGGAAGGTCGTCGACTCCGAGGTCGTGCGGATCACCGTCGACCAGGGATCGCTGCGGTACACCGCGAGCCCTCAGGGTCAGGCCGAGGCGGTGTTCGTCGCCTCCGATGTGTCCGACAGCAGCGTGACGTTCGCGAACCCGGCCCACGATTTCCCCACCCGGATCACCTACCGTCGGGGCGCCGGCACGCGGCTCCTCGCCGAGATCGCCGGCCCCGGGAGCCAGGGGGAGCGCGTCATCCCCTTCCCCTACACAGCGGTGGTCTGCCAGGACGATTAGTATTGCGCGGATGACACCCGCACCGTCCGGGCGCGGCCTCCCCATCGCGGGGCCGGCGCATCCTCCCCCCTTCTGGCTGACGGCCGAGCACTTCGCCGCGGCGCTGGTCTGGCTCCTCGCGGGCGCGGGCGGGCTGGTGGTGACGTCCGGCGACCTCGCGGCGGGCAATTTCCTCGCCCCGCGCCTCCTCGCCGTCACTCACATGTTCACGCTCGGCGTGCTCACCACCACCATCTTCGGCGCACTCAACCAGTTCTTTCCCGGTGCGCTCGGCATCTCCATCCGGAGCGTGCGGGTGGCGCACTGGACGTGGGCCCTGCACACCGCCGGCACAACAACGCTCGTGGCCGGGTTCTGGTTCTGGCGCCCCGCAATGCTGGGGGCCGGCTGGCTGCTCCTCTTCGCGGGCGTCTTCGGCTCCAGCTGGAACCTCCTCCCCCAGCGCCGGAAGGCCCCGCGCGGCCTGCTCGTGGGCCGCTACGTCTCCGCGGGGCATATCGCGCTGGGCACGGCCATGCTCGTGGCCGCGGCGCGCATCGGCAACAGCCTCGGCTGGTGGCCGCTCGACCGGATGGCCGTCGTGGTCAGCCACTTCCACCTGGCGGTGTTCGGGTTCGTGATGTTCACGGCGGTCGGCGTCGGCAGCTGGATGCTGCCGATGTTCCTGCTCGCCGCAAGCGCACCGACCTGGCCGCTGCGGTGGATCGGGCCGGTGGGGCTGTCGGGCCTCGCCGTCCTGACGGTGGGCGCGCTGGCCGGCTGGCCCGTCGTGACGCGCGCGGGCGGGATGCTGGTCCTCGCCGCCGCCCTGCTCTACCTCGTGCAGCTGGCGCTCTATTTCCGGCACGCGGAGCGACGCCCGATGGACCCTGCCATGGCACACGTGGCCATCGGCGTGATGCACTTCGCGCTGGCGGTGGGACTGGGGGCGAGCATCCTGGCGGGCAACAGCTCCGTGCGGAGCTGGCTCGCCTACGGCGTGCTGGCCATCGTGGGGTGGCTGACGCTGCTGGTGGTGGGGGTGCTGTACAAGATCTTCCCGTTCCTGGCGTGGATGAACCTCTTCGGGCCCCGCGCCGCGCAGGCCGGCGCGCCGAAACAGGAGGACCTGACCTCCACGCCCATGGTACGGCTGTCGCTGGCGCTGCTGACGCTCGGAGTCTGGGGGCTTGCGGGGGGCGTGCTGGCGGGGCACGCCCCGGTCATCCTCGCCGGCGGGTCGCTCTACCTGGCCGGCGTCCTCGCCGTGCTGGGGCAGTACGCGCGCATCCTGGTGCTCGCGCGGCCGCTCCCGGCTCAGCGCA
>CAYUOK010000152.1:0-3476 GCA_964446395.1 uncultured Gemmatimonadaceae bacterium
AGCGGACGCCGCCGGCGGACGCGCGGGAGCAGCAGCAGGCCCTTCACGCCGCCCTCGTGGACGCCAAGGTCGGGCTGGCCACGATGCGGGACGCGCTCGGGGCCGCCGAACGGAGTCTGGCCTCGGAGCGGCAGCAGCTGGCCGACGCCGAACGGCGGGGCCGCATGGCGGCCGAGATCGGGGACCAGGAAACCGCCGACGTCGCCAACCGGTTCACCGCGAAGCACGCGGAGCGGGTGCAGCTGCTCGAGCGGAAGGTGGCGGTGCAGCGGGACGAACTGGCCATGGCGGAGCGCGAGTACGAGTCGATGCGGGAGGAGTTCCAGCAGCGCCGGGGCGCGGTGCCGCCTCCGGCCGGGACGGGACCCGACGTGGACGACGCGGCGCTCCGGCACCAGCTCGACCGGGCGGCGCGCGAATCGGCGGCGGAGGAACAACTCGCCTTCCTGAAGCGGAAGGTGCGGGGCGAGGGATGAGGGGCGCCCTTCCGCTGGCCCTCCTCACCGTCCTCGCGCCGCCGTCGCGCCTGGCGGCCCAGCAACCCACCACACCACCGCCCCACTTCCAGAAGCTGGCGCACACCTACAGCATCGTCGCGTGGGATTCCGTCACCGGCGACCTCGGCGTGGCGGTGCAGTCGAAGTTCCCCAACGTGGGCGGCATCGTTCCGTGGGCGGTGGCGGGTGTCGGCGCCGTGGCGACACAGAGCCTGGCCAACACGGCCTACGGCGAGCTCGGGCTCCAGCTGCTGGCCCAGGGCGCCACCGCGGGCGAGGCGCTCCGGATCGTCATGCGGAGCGACACCATGCTCGGCGACCGGCAGGTCGGGATCGTGGACGCCCGCGGGAACGCCGCGAGCTTCACCGGCGACCGGACGTTCGACTGGGCCGGCGGGCGCGTCGGCGCACCGGGCGGGCAGGGCGACGTCGCCGGAGGGAAGGGGCAGGTCATCACCGGCCACACCTTCGCGGCGCAGGCCAACATCATGGTGTCGGACCAGACGGTGCGAAACATGGCGGAGAGCTTCGAGCGCTCCACCGGGACGCTTCCCGATCGCCTCATGGCGGCGCTGGTCGCCGGCCAGGCGGGGGGCGGGGACAAGCGCGGGATGCAATCGGCGGCGCTGCTCGTCGTGCGGAAGGGCGGGGGATATCTCGGGGTGAACGACCGCTTCGTGGACATCCGCGTCTATGACGCGCCCGACCCGATCGCCGAGCTGGCGCGGCTGCTCGCCCTGCACAAGCTGCACTTCTTCCCGACGGAGCCGGCGGACCTCGTGCCGATCACCCCGGCCGTCGTGCGCCAGCTCGAGCCGATCCTGCTGGCCGAGCCGGCGGGGCAGGCGCAGAAGTGGCTGGCCTCGCCGCAGGGGACCGCCAACGCGGCGTTCCTGGCGGCGCTGCGCGACTTCATGTACTGGGAGAACTACGACGTACGGGTCCGGATGGACGGTCAGATCGACCGTGTGGTCCTGCAGGACATCCTCGCGAAGCGGGGCGCGGCTCACTGAGCCGGCGCGCCCGCCCACTTCAACCAGGAGTCAGCTTCGTGGCCACTGCACCTTCGCCGGCGAGCGATACGGCCTTCTTCGGGCACCCCCGAGGACTGTCCACGCTCTTCTTCACCGAGATGTGGGAACGCTTCGCCTACTACGGAATGCGCGCCATCCTCGTCCTCTTCATGACGGCCTCGGTGGCGGCGGGCGGCCTCGGCTTCGAGGTGGGGCGCGCCGGCGCGGTGTACGGCACCTACGTCGCCCTCGTCTACATGCTTGGGCTGCCCGGCGGATGGGTGGCCGACCGCATCCTCGGGCTAAGACGCTCGGTGTTCTACGGCGGCATCCTCATCATGCTCGGCCAGCTCAGCCTGGCGGTCCCCGGGGCCAAGCTCTTCTACCTTGGCCTGGCCTTCATCATCCTGGGCACCGGCCTCCTGAAGCCGAACGTGAGCGCCATCGTCGGGGAGCTCTACGGCCAGGAAGACACGCGCCGCGACGCCGGCTTCTCGATCTTCTACATGGGCATCAACCTCGGCGCGTTCATCGCGCCGCTGATCGTCGGATGGCTCGCCCAGAGCGACACCTTCAAGGGCGTGCTCGAGGGAATGGGCATCAACCCGGCGACGTCGTGGAACTGGGGCTTCGGCGTCGGCGCGCTCGGGATGTTCTTCGGGGTCATCCAGTATCGCCTCGGCTGGAAGCACTTCGGCGACGCCGGTATCCACCCCAGCGTCCCGGCCGACTCGGAGGAAGGCCGGGCGGCGCGGCGGCGGCTGGGTGGCGGGTTCCTCGGGCTGATCGCGGTGATCGCGGCCCTGGCCCTGCTGGTCCGCCAGGGCATGATCAGCGCCGAATCGATCACGAACGGATTCAAGTGGGTCTACCTGGCGGTCGTCGTGGCGTTCTTCGCCTGGCTCTTCCTCGGAAACTCCTGGACGAAGGAAGAGCGGAAGCGCCTGACGGTCATCGTCGTGCTCTTCGTCGGCGCGGCGATCTTCTGGTCGGCGTTCGAGCAGGCGGCCACCAGCCTCAACCTCTTCGCCGCCAACAATACGCGGAACAGCGTGTTCGGGATGGCGTTTCCGTCGAGCTGGTTCCAGTCGGTGAACGCCCTGATGATCATCATCTTCGCCCCGGTCTTCGCCTGGATCTGGATGACGCTCGGCAAGCACGACCCGTCGAGCCCGGCGAAGTTCGGCTTCGGCCTCGTGTGCGTCGGACTCGGGTTCGTGGTCATGGTCGGCGCGGCCAAGGCGTCGGCCGCCGGCGTGCTGGTGAGCCCGATGTGGCTGGTCGCCACCTACCTGCTCCATACGATCGGGGAACTGAGCCTGAGCCCGGTGGGCCTCAGCTCGATGACAAAGCTGGCCCCTGATCGGGTAAAGGGGATGATGATGGGGGTCTGGTTCCTGGCCGCCTCCATCGGCAACCTGATCGCGGGCGGGGTCCTCGGGTTCTACGCGACGTTCACGCTGCCGCAGGTGTTCGGCGCCGTGGCGGCCTTCGCCATCATCGCCGGCCTGCTGATGTTTACGCTGGTGCTGCCGATCAAGCGGATGATGGCGCGCACCGACTGAGCCGGGTGGGGCCGCCGTCTTACCGCGATCGGCGCGGGGCGCTCAGCGTCCCGCGCCGATCCACATCCGGACCGCCATGAACACGAGGAAGACCGCGAAGAGTCGCTGCAGGGTGGCCGGTGGCGTGCCGATGGCCAGCTTGGCGCCGAACCAGACGCCGAGGAAGATTCCGAGCGCGATCAGCGCGGACGCCTTGATGTCGAGCAGGCCCCGGCGATGGTATTCCATGGCGCCGAGCAGGCCGACGGGGAGAAGCAGCGCGCCCAGGGAGGTGCCGGTGGCCTGGAGGATCGGCCAGCGACCGACGAGGACCAGTGCGCTCACGACCACGAGGCCACCGCCGATGCCGAACAGGCCGGAGAGGACGCCGGCCGCCAGGCCCAGGCCGAGGAGGAGCAGGA
>CAYUOK010000153.1:0-3452 GCA_964446395.1 uncultured Gemmatimonadaceae bacterium
CGACGAGCCGATGACTGACACCCACGACAGACTGACTGCCGCGCTGGCTGGACGCTATCGGCTCGAGCGGGAACTCGGCCAGGGCGGCATGGCCACGGTGTACCTCGCCGAGGACCTGAAGCATCACCGCCGGGTGGCGATCAAGGTGCTCCGCCCCGAATTGGCGGCCACGCTCGGCCCCGACCGGTTTGCCCGCGAAATCGAGGTGGCCGCCCGCCTGCAGCACCCCCACATCCTCGGCGTGCTCGACTCCGGCGACGCCGACGGCTTCTTCTATTACGTGATGCCCTTCGTCGAGGGCGAGACGCTTCGGGACCGCCTCGCGCGGGCCGGCGAGCTGCCGGTGCCCGAGGCGGTGCGACTGCTGGCCGAAATCGCCGAGGCGCTGGCGGTGGCACACAAGGCGGGGGTGGTGCACCGCGACATCAAGCCGGAGAACGTGCTCCTCTCGGGCCGCCACGCGATGGTGATGGATTTCGGCGTGGCCAAGGCGGTGACCGAGGCGTCCGACCGCCAGCAACTCACGAGCGCCGGTGTGGCCCTGGGCACGCCGGCGTACATGGCGCCCGAGCAGGCGTCCGCCGATCCGCAGATGGATGGGCGGGTGGACATCTATGCCCTCGGCGTTCTCGGCTACGAGATGCTCACCGGACACACGCCGTTCCCCGGCCTCAATCCGCAGCAGACCCTGGCCGCGCACGTGACCCAGACACCACCGCCGGTGGGGCAGCAGCGTTCCGGCCTCAGCCCGGTGCTCGAGGCCACGATCATGCGGTGCCTGGCCAAGCGGCCGGCCGACCGGTTCCAGACGGCGGACGAGCTCGTCTCTGCGCTCGAGCCGCTCGCCATGCCGAGCGGCGGGATCACGCCGACCCACACCCAGTCGGTGAGGGCGATGGCCGCGGGTGGGGCCGGCACGTCGATGCGGAACTACGCGATTGCCGGGGCGGTCGTGGTGGCCGCGGCGGCGCTGGCGCTGTGGAAGCCGTGGGCGGGATCGGGCGGGCAACCGCTCGATGCGAACGTGGTGGCCGTGCTGCCCTTTCGTGTGGCCGGCGCCGACCAGAGCGTGCAGTACCTGCGCCAGGGGATGGTGGACCTGCTGCAGGCCAAGCTGACCGGCGAAGGCGGCCCCCGCGCCGCCGACACCCGTTCGGTGCTGGCGGCGGTGCGGGACGCCGGAGGCAGCGACAACGATGACCTGTCCGGTGATGCGGTGGCCGGTGTGGCCCGGAAGATCGGGGCGGGGCGCGTCCTGCAGGGGAGCATCGTGGGACCGCCAGACCATCTCGTGATCAGCGCGACCCTGGTGGAGATGCCCGGCGGCCGTACCGTGGCCCAGACCACCGTGGACGGCCCGAAGGACAGCCTCTTCGTGCTGGTGGACCGGCTGACTGCACAGTTGCTGGCACTGGGCGCGGGTGCCAGGGTCAATCAGTTGAGCGCGCTCACCACCACCAACCTCGACGCCCTCCGTGCCTATCTCGACGGTGTCACTGCCTATCGCCGGGGGGCCTTTCAGCAGGCCACCCCGCTGCTGGAGCGCGCCGTGGAGCTGGATTCGACGTTTGCGCTGGCGCTTTCCGCGCTGGTGGAGGCAAGCGGCTGGCAACCCGCCACTGGGGATATCAACCGCGTCCGTCGGCTGGCTTGGCAATACCGAGACCGGCTGAACCCGCAGGATCAGGTGCTCCTGACTCTCCGGCTCGGCTCGATGTATCCGCGGCAGACGCCGTGGCACGTCCAGATTGCCGACGCCGAGAAGGCGGCGCAGACAATGCCCGAAAGCGTGGATGCCTGGTTTTTCCTCGGCGACGGACTCTTCCACGGCGGGCGGCTGGCCGACATCCCCGATCCCGACGTCCGGGCCCGGCAGGCGTTCGAAAAGGCCTTCGAACTCGACTCCCTCTACGGCGGGGCGATCGCCCACCTCGCGCGTGTCAATTTCATCCTCGGCGACACGGCCGCTCAGCGGCGCTGGGTGCGGCGGGAGATCGGCCTCGACTCATCGGCACAGAGCGTCACAGAGGCGAAGTGGGACCTGCTTCAGGCCTCGCCCGATGCCGGTGGTGTCAAGACGTTCCTGGCGGGTCTCCCTTCCCAACCGCTCGGTGTGCCTCAGGCCATCCTCTTCCAGAATGCGTGGGACAGTCTCACCATCGCGCACCAGCCGGAACTGATGGACGCCGTTCATCGCCTGGCCACGACGCAGGCGCAGCGCTTCGACATGGCGTTCAGCCGGTGGTTCTACACGCTGAATCGGGGTCGGCCCGCGGAAGCGGCGCAATGGCTGGACACCCTCCGCACCATGAACGCCGGTTCGGCCGCCATTCAATCGGTGCTCGGCACCATCTGGTACGGCGCTGAAGCCCCGGACACGTCCACGCTGGCCTCCAATCCCGATGCGGCGAACCTGTTGCGGTTCTCACAGGGCGATCTCTCGGTGGTGCCGAGCATCCTGACGCGCATCAGGGATCTTGCCG
This sequence comes from uncultured Gemmatimonadaceae bacterium, assembly GCA_964446395.1. Taxonomy (GTDB): domain Bacteria; phylum Gemmatimonadota; class Gemmatimonadetes; order Gemmatimonadales; family GWC2-71-9; genus SPDF01. The sequence goes on from CAYUOK010000153.1 coordinate 2,484, forward strand.
CCAAGGACACGCTTCAGGGATTCTGGTACCGCTGGACCCCGCTCTTTGAGGCCTGGGTGGCGGTGGAGCGCGGCGATCCTGGCGCCGAGCGCCTGGTGGACGTGGCCGATTCCCTTTGGCGGGGCTTCGAGGGCAACGCCCAGTTCGCATCCCCGGCCCTGGCGCAGCTGTACCAGAAGCAGGGGCGGACGGAGCGAGCGCTCCGTGCGATACGCCGGCGGTACAGCCCCAACGGGGGCCCGCAGCCGGTCGGGCTGGCCGAGTCGTACCGGCTCGAGGGCAAGTACGCCGCCCAGCTCGGCGACCGCGCCGACGCCATCCGTGCCTACCGAAACTACCTCCAGATGCGGATCGACCCCGAGCCGTCGCGGATTCCACAGCGGGACAGCGTGCGCGCGGAGCTGGCGAAGGTCGGGGACCTCGAGGGGGCGCCCGCCCAGTGAGCGAGACCCTCGCCCGCCTCACCGCCGCTCTGGCCGACCGCTACCGCATCGAGCGGGAGGTCGGAGCCGGCGGCATGGCCACGGTGTACCTGGCCGAGGATCTCCGGCACGGCCGGCAGGTGGCGCTTAAGGTGCTGCGACCCGAACTGGCCGCCACCCTCGGCAGCGAGCGCTTCTTCCGGGAAATCCAGGTGGCCGCCCGGCTCCAGCACCCCCACATCCTCCCGCTGCACGACTCCGGCGAGGCCGGCGGCTTCCTCTACTTCGTCATGCCCTATGTCGAGGGCGAATCGCTCCGGGAGCGGCTGGCCCGCGTGGGCGAACTCCCGGTGCACGACGCGGTGAAGATCCTCGTCGAGGTGGTGGACGCGCTGGCGTACGCGCACAGCCAGGGCGTGGTCCACCGCGACATCAAGCCCGACAACGTGATGCTCTCGGGCCGGCACGCGCTGGTGACCGACTTCGGCGTGGCGAAGGCGGTGAGCGAGGCCACCGGGCGCCAGCAGCTCACCACCGCCGGCGTGGC
>CAYUOK010000154.1:0-3447 GCA_964446395.1 uncultured Gemmatimonadaceae bacterium
CTGCGCCAGCAGCCGATGCCGGCGCGCAAGTTCATCGCGGCGGGCGTGCCCGTGGCTGTGGCCACCGACTTCAATCCGGGGTCGGCGCCGAGCTGGGACCTGCCGCTTGCCATGATGCTCGCCTGCCACCTGCAGCGGATGACCCCCGCCGAGGCGCTGAAGGGAGCCACGAGCATCGCGGCCAGGGCGGTGGGGCTGGCCGGCAAGGCCGGCGAGATCGCCGTGGGGTGCCGCGCCGACCTGGCGGTGATCGACTCCCCGGACGTCAACCACTGGCTCTATCATTTCCGGCCCAACGCCTGCGTCCTCACGCTCGCGGCGGGCCGCGTCGCCTGGCAGGCCCCGGCGTCCTAGCCACCGAAGGAACTCCATGCTGAACTTCACCCAGCCCGACGTGATCCTCCCGATGACCGGGGACGACGATCCCCGGATCGGCCACCTGCTGGGCACGCGGCTGGCCGGCGGTACGGCGCCCCGGGTGGTGCTGGTCGGGTTTCCCTCGGACGAGGGGGTGCACCGGAACGGCGGACGGGTCGGGGCGGCCGGGGCGCCTGACGAAATCCGGCGGATGCTGTTCCGCCTGACGCCCGACGCGGAGCGGTTCGAGGAGTCGGTGGACCTGCTGGAGCACACCCTGGACCTCGGCAACATCGCCCTGAGCGACGACGTCGAGCAGGACCAGGCGCTGCTCGGCGAGGTGCTCGCGCCGCACCTCGCCACGGGGTCGTTCGTCATCGTGCTCGGCGGCGGCCACGAGACGTCCTTCGGGCACTTCCAGGGCTACGCGAGCCGCGATGCGCGGGTCGGCATCCTCAACTGGGACGCGCATCCCGACGTGCGTGAGCTGCAGGGCGGGCTGGGGCATGCGGGATCGGCGTTCCGCCAGGCGATCCTCGATCCCTCCGGCGCCTGCCGCCAGTTCGTCGCGGCGGGGCTGCTGCCGCACGTGGTGGCGCGGTCGCACCTCGAATTCCTGGCGGCGCACGGCGCGCGCTTCGTCTGGCGGCGCGACCTCTCGCCGGCGCGGATCGACGAGATCTACGGTTCGCTCGAGGGGCCGTCCTTCGTGAGCTTCGACATCGACGCGGTGGACCAGGCGGAGGCGCCGGGCGCGAGCTCACCCTCGGTCGGCGGGATCCCGGTGGACCTCTGGCTTCACGCCGCCTACCGGGCGGGGAGGACGCGGGCGGTGCGGTCGTGCGACATCGTCGAGATGAACCCGGTGTACGACCGGGACAACGCGGCGGCGCGCCTGGCGGCAGCGACCGTCTGGCAGGTGCTGAGGGGGCTGGTGGAGCGGGAGCTCTAGAGCGCCGGCCACTGCTGGGAGACGCAGTGGAACGCGCCGAGCCCCCAGACGAGGTCCAGGGCGTCGACGAGCGCGACGTGGCGGGAGGGAAAGAGTGCCTGGAGCGTGGCCCGCGCGATCTCGTCGCGCTCCGGGTCGTAGGCCGGCAGGAGCACCACGCCGTTCGCGATGTAGAAGTTGGCGTAGCTCGCCGGGAGCCGCTGGTCGTCCTGGTACAGGGGCCGCGGCATCGGCAGCGTCACGATGCGCAGCGGCCGGCCGTCCTGGTCGGTCATGCCGCGGAGCCGCTCCAGGTTCGCCTGGAGCGGCTCGTGGTTTTCATCCCGGGGGTCGTCCTCGACGACCGTGACCACGGTCCGCTCGTCGGTGAAGCGGGTGATGTCGTCCACGTGGCCGTCGGTGTCATCACCCACGATGCCATCGCCCAGCCAGAGGATGTGGCGCACCCCGAGGTAATCCCTCAGGTGGCGCTCGATGTCGGCGCGGGTGAGGTCGGGATTGCGGTTGGGGTGAAGGAGGCACGCCTCCGTGGTGAGCAGCGTCCCTGCGCCGTTGACGTCGAGCGAGCCCCCCTCCATCACGATCCCCGGATGGAAGACCGGCAGGCCGTACTCCTTGCCGATACGGGTGGGGATGACGTCGTCGAGGTCGAACGGCGGGTACTTGCCGCCCCAGGCGTTGTAGCCCCAATCCACGATCGCCTCCTCGCGCCGTCCGTTGACGGTGCGCTGGACGAAACAGGGGCCGTGGTCGCGGCACCAGGCGTCGTTGGTGGGGTTGTCGTGGAGGAGCACGCGGCCGGCGGGGAGGTCGAGCGGCTTCAGGAGGCGGGCGATCTCGTCCGCCATGCCCGGGCCGGTCACGTTGATGTGCACTTCCTCGTGCGGCGCCAGGAGCCGCACCATCTCCGCGAAGACGGCCGGCACGGGGCCGAACTTGCCGGGCCAGGAGGATTCGCGATGCGGCCAGGAGAGCCAGGTGCCGCGGTGCGGCGCCCACTCCGCCGGCATCCGGTACCCCAGCTCGGCGGGAGTGGCGTGGTGCCTTGGCGCGCTCACCCGTCGAGGTACCGCTGGGTCAGGTCGCCGTAGGCGTCGATGCGGCGGTCGCGCAGGAAGGGCCAGTGGGTGCGGGCCAGGTCGGTCAGCGCCAGGTTACACTCGACGACCAGGACCTCCTCGCCTTCCCCCGCGCGGGCGAGCACCGTCCCGTACGGGTCCGCCACGAAGCTGCCGCCCCAGAAGTCGATGCCGTTCGGCGCCGTGAGCCCCTCGTGCCCGACGCGGTTGACCGCGACGACGAAGACGCCATTGGCGATCGCGTGGCTCCGCTGCATGGTGGTCCAGGCGTCCTTCTGCGCGGCGCCATACTCGGCCTTTTCGGCCGGGAGCCAGCCGATGGCGGTCGGATAGAAGAGAATCTGCGCCCCGCGGAGCGCGGTGAGGCGCGCCGCCTCGGGATACCACTGGTCCCAGCAGATGAGCACGCCGATCCGCCCGACGGCGGTGTCGAAGATGCGGAAGCCGGTGTCACCGGGCGCGAAGTAGAACTTCTCGTAGTACTGCGGGTCGTCCGGGATGTGCATCTTCCGGTACTTCCCGAGGTAGGTCCCGTCGGCGTCGATGACGGCGGCGGTGTTGTGGTAGAGCCCCTCGGCGCGCCGCTCGAAGAGCGACGCCACGATCACGACCCCGAGCTCCGCCGCCACCGCCCCCAGCGCCGCGGTGCTCGGCCCGGGGATCGCCTCGGCGAGCGCGAAGTGGACGTGGTCCTCGGTCTGGCAGAAGTACTCGCTGCGGAACAGCTCCTGGAGGCAGACGATCCGCGCCCCCTTCGAGGCGGCGGCCCGGACACCGGCGACGGCGCGCGAAAGGTTGTCGGCCGCGTCGGCGGTGCAGCGCATCTGGACCAGGCCGACCGGCACGGTCCGGGACGGAGGGGGCGTAGGCATGCCGTCAAAATAGGGCTATTATCACCACCTGCAACTTCCGGCTGCCCGCGCCCGTCGGGCGAAGACGCCTCCTCACACGCCATCCCGTCTCACGGAGCCACGCATGCTCGTTCCGTTGCTGCTCGTCCTCGCGCAGGAACCCCAGCAGGCCGCCCCCTCGCCCGTGGCCCGCGTGGAAGTCACCCCG
>CAYUOK010000155.1:0-3427 GCA_964446395.1 uncultured Gemmatimonadaceae bacterium
ATCTGCGTGGTGTTGCGGAACAGGTTCGGCTGCCACTGGTTGGCGTCGCCGCCGATGAAGCCGTAGAAATACTGGAAGCCCATGCCGACGGGCCACTGGTCGAAGGGTCCGACCTGGCTGGCCTGGAACGCCGGCACGTTGTGGTCCTTGCCGAACCACGCCGTGTTGTACCCGTTGTCGACCAGCATCCGCCCGATCGTGGCCTGATCCTCGGGAATGATGCTGTTGTACCCGGGATAGCCCGTGGACTGCTCGGAAATGACGCCAAACCCCACCGAGTGGTGATTGCGCCCCGTGATGAGGGCCGCGCGGGTGGGCGAACAGAGCGCGGTGGAGAACATCCGGTTGTAGCGGAGGCCCTCGCTGGCGATGCGGTCCATGGACGGTGTCGGAATCACGCCGCCGAAGGTGGTCGGCACGCCGAACCCGGCGTCGTCGGTGATGATGAGGAGGACGTTGGGCGCGCCTTGGGGCGGCACGATGCGCGGCGCCCACCACGGCGTTGACTGGAGCGCGCCGTTCTTGATGACGCCGCCGAACTTCGGCGTCGGCGCCGGGAGCTGCTTCCCGTCGATGCTGGTGGTCGCGGCCGGTGAGCCGGGGGTGCCGGTGACCTGCTGGGCGGCAAGCGGCGAGCTGACGCTCATCACAACCACCACCAGGGCCAGGAGGATGGACATTGCCTTCGCGCGCATGGGTGAGCCTCTCAGGGGGGACGGCGATTGGAGCACGGACAATAGTGCAAGTTGCGGCTTCGATCCTGAACACTCGGTGAGGAAACTGTGAAGGTGCCGGCGCCTGCGGGGCACAAGCGAAGAGGGGGCGCCTTCGGCGCCCCCCTCGCTCCCTGAGTCCATCCGCCCCGGCCGCTAGTCGCCGACGCGGGCCAGGTGATCCTTCTGCTGCTGTACCTGGGCGGCTGAGAGCTGCGGCGGGCCGAGCTTCACGGTAAGCTGGTTGATGGTCCCGTTGAAGGCGAACGGCACCGTGTAGTACTGGTCGTCCACCGAGGTTCGCTCGTCCGAACCGACGTCGAAGGTTTCGTCGATTGGCATCAGGAACGGGATCGTGTGGGCCAGGGATGCCGTCGCGACGGTGACACCGTCCACCGACAGCACGCCGTCGCCCCCCTTGCCGAAGCCAGGGCCCTTGTAGGCGAAGTCGAAAACCACGGTGTGCTTGCCGGGGGACAGAGCCTTGGCCCCGATCCAGCGCGTGCGCTCGAGGTCCACGAAGTTGTACGTGAAGACCGGCTTGCCCTTGGACAAGAAGAGCCCCCACCCGCCGAAGCGACCGCCAGCCGTCGCGAGGACGCCGCTCCCGCCTCCCTTCGGCACCACGATGTCCGCGGTGACCGTGAACGACCGGGTCAGCACGCTCGGGGCGTCGCTCAGCGGGATGCCTGGCATCGTGCCGGCGTAGGTAAACGTGGAGCGGCCGGCGGTGTAGCTCGGACGCGGGGAGACGATCCGTTCGAGAATCGAGTTGTCGAGCGGGAACACCTGGTACTTCGCCGCCTCGACCAGAAACAGTTCCTGCAGCTCGCGCAATTTGTCCGGATTCTGCGCGGCCAGGTTGGTGTTCTGCGAGAAATCCTGGTCGATGTTGTACAGCTCCCATCGGTAGCCGTTCACCACTTCCGGCATCTTCACGGTGCCCATCAGCCAGGGTGGAGCCGGGGGCGGCGTCGCGGCGACCCAGCCGTCGTGATAGATGGCCCGATTGCCGAACATCTCGAAATACTGCGTCACCCGCCGGGACTTGACCTGCGCGCCAGTGGGTGCCCAGGTATAGGCCATGCTGACACCTTCGATCGGCCGCTGCGCTACGCCATCCACGATCTGGGGGGCGGTGACACCGGTCGCCTCGAGGATGGTGGGTACGATGTCGATCATGTGGTGGAACTGGGGCCGGATCGCGCCGCCGGTGGGAATGTGGCCGGGCCAGGACATCGCCATGCCCTGACGGGTCCCGCCGAAGAACGAGGCCACCTGTTTCGTCCACTTGAAGGGCGAATCGAACATCCAGGACCACGCCACTGACATGTGGGGGTAGGTGAGGTCCGATCCCCACACATCGTAGAACTTCATCTGCTCCGCGATCGGGATGTTCGGCAGTCCGCCGAGCGAGGTGTACTCGTTCGGGGTGCCGACCGTGCTACCCTCCGCGCTGGTGCCGTTGTCGCCCTCGATGTAGATGACGAGCGTGTTGTCGAGCTCGCCGAGGTCGTCCACCGCCTGGATGACGCGGCCGATCTCGTTGTCGGTGTACGCCACGTACGCCGCGAACACCTCCACCTGCTTGATGAACAGCTTCTTGGCGTCGGGGCTGAGGGTGTCCCACTTCGGCAGGATGCCCTCCGGCCATGGGGTCAGCTGCGTGTTGGCCGGCACCACCCCCAACCGCTTCTGGTTGGCGAAGATCGTCTCGCGCGTCTGCTCCCACCCGCCGTCGAAGAGGTGCATGTCGTGGACCTTCTTGATCCACTCGGGGGTCGGCTGATGCGGGGCGTGGGTGCCGCCGGGGACGTAATATACGAACCAGGGTTTGTCGGGGGCCGTGGCGCCGAGCCGCCGGATGTGGTCGATGGCATCGTCCGCCAGATCCGTCGTCAGGTTGTAACCGTCCTGCCCGATCCACGGAAAGACGGGGGTGGTGTTGCGGAACAGGTACGGCGTCCACTGGTCGGTTTCCCCGCCCATGAACCCATAGAAGTAGTCGAAACCCATGCCCGACGGCCACTGCCCGAACGGGCCGGCGGCGCTGTACTCGTAGGCGGGTGTGTTGTGGTTCTTCCCGAACCAGCTGGTGGCGTACCCGTTCTCGCGGAGGATCTCGCCGATCGTGGCGTTCTCGGGTCCGATGATCGAATTGTACCCGGGGTAGCCGGTGGCCTGTTCGGAGATCACGCCGAAGCCGACGGAGTGGTGGTTCCGCCCCGTGATGAGGGCGGCACGCGTCGGGGAGCAGAGCGCGGTCGAGTGGAACTGGGTGTACCGCAACCCCGCCGAGGCAACCCGTTCGAGCGCGGGAGTCGGGATGACGCCACCGAATGCGCTGGACACCCCGAACCCGGCATCATCGGTCATGATCAGGAGCACGTTGGGCGCGCCCTTCGGCGGCACCACCGTGCCAGGCCAGCAAGGCTTGGACGCAGGGGCGCCGAGGTTGATCACACCGCCGAACTGGCCGGGCGGATTGGGGAGGTACCTACCGTCGATGGTGGTGGTAGCACTCGGTGCACACTTGGGGTCGGTGATCTGCTGGGCGGCGAGGGGAATGGTCGCCACGGAGGTGGCGAGGGCAGCAACAAGCAACGCCGCCCGGCGATGGAAGCTGGGGATCATCAAGAACTCCTGCGGTTCAGGGGGTGACCGCTGGGGAGCATGACGCGCCGCTCCCCGAGTATCGCAAGAATGTACAAGAG
>CAYUOK010000156.1:0-3398 GCA_964446395.1 uncultured Gemmatimonadaceae bacterium
GCGAGCCGGACTGGAGGCTGGCGGTGCGGCGGGGAGAGGTGGTGCGGCTCTTCCTGACCAACGTCTCGAACACCCGGACCTTCAATCTCTCCTTCGGCGCCGGGGCGCGCCTCAAGGTGGTGGGGTCCGACCTTGGAAATTTCGCCGTGGAGAGCTGGGCCGAGAGCGTCGTCATCGGCCCGGCGGAGCGGTACGTGGTGGAGGTGCGGTTCGAGGCGCCCGGGCCGGTGGCCATGGTGAACGCGGTGCAGGGACAGGACCACATGAACGGGCGGTTCTTTCCCGTGGTGGACACCCTCGGCGTGGTGACGGTGGAGCGCAAACTGGCCGAACCAGACCTGGCGCGGAGCTTTGTCTCCCTCCGAACCGATCAATTCGTCGCGGACGAGACCATGGCACTCCTGCGGGCGAACCAGGAGCTTCCGCCGGAGCGGGTGCTCGAGCTCCGGGCCAAGTGGGTGGGGCTGCCCTTCGTGACCGAGCGGCTGATGCGGGTGGACAGCCTGTACCACAACCCGGTCGAGTGGGCCGGGACGATGCCGGGGATGAACTGGGCCACCATCGGCCCGCAGGCGCAGTGGACCCTCCGGGACCACGCCACCGGCAAGGAGAACCACGAGATCGACTGGCGGTTCCGGAAGGGCGACCTGGTCCGGATCCGGCTGGTGAATATCCGGGAGACGCTGCACGCGATGCAGCACCCCATCCACCTCCACGGCCAGCGGTTCCTGATCCTGGCGGTGAACGGCGTCCCGGCCGACGACCCGGCCTGGAAGGACACGGTCCTTGTGCCGGCCGGTGCCGCGGTGGACCTTCTGGTGGAGATGTCGAACCCCGGCCCGTGGATGCTCCACTGCCACATCGCGGAGCACCTGCAGGCCGGCATGATGATGACCGTCAACGTAGAGGAGTCGTGATGCGCTCTCCGACCATCCGCACGATGCTGGCCGCCGGCCTCCTGGCGCTCTCGCCCGCCCTGCTCGCCGCACAGCGGCCGCAGCTGTCCGATGCGACGAAAGCGTACGTCACCATCGACAGCGCCGTCGTGGCGATCACCAACGTGCTGCTGATCGACGGCACCGGCACGGCCGCGAAGCCGGGGCAGACGGTCATCGTGCAGAACGGGGTGATCACCGAGGTGGGGCCGGTCAAGAAGGTGAAGGTTCCAGCGGGGGCCGTCACGGTGGACGGCACCGGCCGCACCCTGATTCCCGGCATGATCGGGATGCACGACCACATGTATTACTCCGCCGCCGGCGGGCGCTCGGCGCAAATGAGCTACACCGGCCCGCGGCTCTACCTCGGCGCCGGCGTCACCACGATCCGCACCACCGGCAGCCAGTCGCCCTATGGCGACATCAACCTCAAGCGCCGGATCGACCAGGGGATGGTGCCGGGGCCGCGGATCTACGTGACCACCCCGTACCTGACCGGCCCCGGTGGCGGCGGCACGATGTCCGTGGCAGAGACCCCCGACCAGGCGCGCCGGTTCGTGGCGTACTGGGCGGAGGAAGGCGCCTCGTGGATCAAGTTCTACACCAACATCAGCCGCGAGGCGATGGGCGCCGCCATCGACGAGGCCCACAAGCAGGGGATGAAGGCCACCGGCCACCTCTGCTCCGTCACCTTCCGCGAGGCGGTGGATCTCCACATCGACGACCTGGCGCACGGCGGGATGACGGCGACCGACTTCGTCCCCGGCAAGCAGCCCGACAAGTGCCCGCCGAACTCGCTGGTGGCAACGGACAAGGGCGTCTCGGGCGACAGTCCGGTCGCCACCTCCCTCATCGCGTACATGATCGAGCACGGCGTCTCGATGACCACGACGCCGGCGGTGTACGAGCTGTTCTACCAGAACCGCCCCGTCCAGGACCCGCGCGTGCTGGACCTCATGGCGCCGGAGGTCCGGACGGCCTACGTGGCGGAGCGGGCCCAGATCGACACCAGCACCAACTGGCCCCTCACCGCCGAGGGGTTCGCGCGTTCGCTGGCGTTCGACCTCGCGTTCTACAAGGCGGGGGGCGTGCTGGCGAGCGGCGTGGACCCGACCGGCAACGGCGGGGCGCTGCCCGGGCTGGGCGACCAGCGGGGCTACGAGATCCTGATCGAGGGGAAGTTCACGCCGGAGCAGGCGGTGCAGGTCGTGACCCTGAACGGGGCGAAGATCCTCGGGATCGCCGACGTATACGGCTCCATCGCGCCGGGAAAGGTCGCGGACCTGGTGCTCATCAAGGGCGACCTTCGCACCGACCCGAAGGTCATCCAGCAGGTGGAGATCGTCTTCAAGGACGGGGTCGGGTACGACTCGCCGAAGCTGATCGCCGCGACGAAGGGGCGGGTCGGGATTGACTGAGGCGAGGGCGCGCACGGCCAGGAGGGAGGCATGAGCCATGTCAGCTGACGCGCAGTGGGTACGCCCGACCGACACCGAACTCGACATGTTCGGCCTCACGCACGTCGGTCGCGTCCGGCGCGAGAACCAGGATCACTTCATGCTCTGCACCGTGCATCCGCAGGTGGTGGTGCACGGGACGAGCCTGCCTGATCCGGAGTCGCTTCCGCTCCGGGGCGAGCGGATCGCGACCTACATGCTCGTCGCCGACGGGGTCGGGAGCGGCTCGGGCGGCGGCGAGGCGAGCCGGCTCGCGCTCGCCACGATCACGCAGTACGTCGCGTCGTCCATGCGCTCCTATCACGCCGCCGGTGCCGCCACCGACAGCGAGTTCTACCGGGCGCTGACCGACGCGGCGCTCGAGGCGCACACCGCCGTCCGGCAGCGTCAGCTGCTGGACCCCGACGCGAAGATGGCCACCACGCTCACGCTCGCCGTGGCCGTCTTTCCCTGGATGTACGTGACGCAGGTCGGGGACAGCCGGTGCTACCTCTACCTGAACGGCACGCTGACCCAGATCACCCGCGACCAGACCCTGGCGCAGGGGCTGGCCGACCAAGGCATCCTGCCGGCGGACCGCGTCAGCAGCTCGCCGCTCAGCCACGTCCTGTCCAGCGCCATCGGCGGGGAGGAGGCGATGCCGGTGGTCAGCCGGGTCGAGATTCCCCGCGGCTGCGTCATCCTCCTGGCCACCGACGGCCTGACCAAGCACGTCAGCGACGCCGAAATCACGGAGCAGATCAGGCAGATGCAGTCGTCCGAACAGCTCTGCCGGTCGCTGCTCGAGATGACGCTCGCACGGGGCGGCAGCGACAACGTCACCCTCATCGCCGCCCGCGCGCCGATCAAGGCCGGGACCGCCGACTAAAGTCGGCTCTCGGCTCGTGTCTCTCAGGTGACCACGCAGCGTCGATGCGCGAGTCGCTTCAGCGACACGGGCCGGGTGCAAGCCCCTCTAGCCAACTCTCGTATCTAACGGTATCCTAAGGGGTTACCAATCGACTCC
>CAYUOK010000157.1:0-1807 GCA_964446395.1 uncultured Gemmatimonadaceae bacterium
GGCTCCTCCGCCGGCGTGTCGGTGACCGACACCACCGTCGCCTTCTGCGTGGCAATCTGAGTCTCGATCGAGGCGATCTGGGTTTCGAGGTCCCCGATCTTGAGGACGAGGGCGTCCACCCTGCGCTGGTCGGCCTCCACCCCCTTCTCGCGGTGGTAGGCGATCATGCCGAGGTCGCGGGCCGCGTTGTCGCGGCGCCGCTTGACGCGAAGCAGCTCGATCTGGAGGCGGCCCTCGTCGAGGGCGGCGCTGGCGCGACGGCCGAAGTTCTCGAGCTCGCTATTGAGTTTGGAAAAGAGAGAGGCCATGGTCTGCTCCGTGGTCGGGTTCCGCGAACCTGACGGGCGCCGGGGCCGGAATGTTTCATTTCGAACCCTGCAACCCCGGTACAGGGAAAGAATAAGGGGGATGCGGCCCAGGCCGCATCCCCCATTTTGCATCCGCGGAGCCCCGAACTAGGCGGTGGCCACCTTCGGATAGACGGAGACCTTCTTCCGGCCCTTGTCGCGGTACTCGAACTTGACGATGCCGTCCACCTTGGCGAAGAGGGTGTCGTCGGTGCCCTGCCCGACATTCTTGCCGGCATGGATGACGGTGCCCCGCTGACGGACCAGGATGTTGCCGGCCAGCACGTTCTCTCCCCCGAACTTCTTGATGCCGAGGTACTGGGGATTGCTGTTGCGGCCGTTGCGGCTGGAGCCTACGCCCTTTTTATGAGCCATGAGAGCCTCACCCTACCTTGACGTCAGTGATTAGGACCTCGGTGAACTTCTGCCGATGTCCCGTCTTGCGGCGATAGCCCTTCCGCCGCTTGAACTTGAAGACATAGATCTTCTTTTCCTTGCCGTCGCCCACGACCTCGGCCGTGACCTTGGCGCCCTTGACCAGCGGGGTCCCGGCCTTGACCGTCGTGCCGTCGGAGGAAAGAAGCACCTCGTCGAACGTGACCTTGGAGCCGGGTTCCGCTTCCATGAGGGGAAGGCGGACGACCTTGCCCTTCTCCGCGCGGAATTGCTTTCCCAACGCCTTGAAAATCGCGTACATGACTTAACTCGCCGCCAGAAGGTGGTTCAGTTCCAAGCCCAGAAGACTAATGGGGTTAGGGTACCTCGTCAAGGAGACCGGCGGGGAAGCGGGGAGGCGGGGAGGTCCACCCCAGCCCACTCCCGGCAGCACCTTCCCCGCTGACCCGCTGACCCGCTTCCCCGCCGCCTCACGCCACCGCGTACAGCTCCGTCACATCCCTGCCCCCCGGCCGGCTCATGAGCCGGAACTCGTCCAGGCGCATCATGGGGTCGTCCCGGAGCTCCAACTCCAGCCCAGTGGCCCGGATAAGGGCCTGGAGGAGCTTGGGTTCCTCCTCCAGCATGTAGATGGCCACCTCGGGGTGGAGCCGGACGGCCAGCTGGCGCTCCCGGGCCTCATGGCCGGCCCGGCGGAGGGACCGCTCCAGCCGCCGGGTGACGATTTCCGGCTTGAACACCCGGCCGCTGCCCGCGCAGGTGGGGCATTCGGTGGTCTGGGAGGCCCAGAGCGACGGCCGGACCCGCTGCCGGGTCATCTCGATCAGGCCGAGCTCGGAGACGGCGAAGGCCTTGGTCCGGGCCCGGTCCCGCGTCAGGTGGGAGCGCAGCTCCTGGAGCACCTTTTCCCGGTTGGACCGGGTGTCCATGTCGATGAAGTCGCAGACGATGATGCCGCCGACGTCCCGCAACCGGAGCTGCCGCGCGATTTCCTTGGCGGCCTCGAGGTTGGTCTTCAGGATGGTCTTTTCCGGGTCCTTCTTGCCGGTGTAGCGCCCGGTGTT
>CAYUOK010000157.1:1907-3381 GCA_964446395.1 uncultured Gemmatimonadaceae bacterium
AGGTCGCGGATGATGCCGCGGGTCAGGCTCGTTTCCCGCTGCACCAGGGCCGGCGCGCGGACGAAGCCCTTCTTCCGGTTGATCTTCTTCCACAGGCCGAGCAGCGACTCCACCTCACGCGTGACCTGCTCCTCGGTGACCCCCTCGGCAACCGTGCGCACGATGACGCCGCCGGCGTCCTCGGGGAGCACCTTGCGGACCATCTCGCGCAGCTTGGAGCGCTGCTCACGGCTCTCGATCTTCCGGCTCACGCCGATGCGCGAGGCGTAGGGCATGTAGACGAGGAAGCGGCCGGGGAGGGAGATCTGCGCCGTGACGCGGGAGCCCTTGGTGCTGATCGGCTCCTTGGTCACCTGCACCAGGATGGTCTGCCCCTTCTTCAGGAGGTCCTGGATGTTGGGGACGGCCGACCGGTGGTCCACCTCGCGCTGGCGGGGGGCGGCCTTGTCGCGCGAGTTGCCGTTAGACGCCTCCAGCGCGTCCTCGTCGGGGACGTCGGCATCGTCATCGCGTTCGTCGGGATCTTCATCCTCGTCGGGCTCGAGGAGGTCGGAGGCGTGCAGGAACGCCGACTTTTCCAGGCCGATGTCTACAAAGGCGGCCTGGATGCCGGGGAGGACCGCGTCGACGCGGCCGAGATAGATGTCGCCGAGGGAACGGCGCTGGTCAGGACGATCGTAGAGGAGCTCTACGAGCCGATCGTCCTCGAGGATGGCCACGCGGGTCTCCCGCCGGCCTCCATTGATGAGAATTTCGCGCTTCACGCGTGGAAACCTCGACCGGTCGCAATGCGGCGGCCCGGCCCGGAGGGGCCAGGACGGAGGTTGCGCCGGTCAGTACGAGGGAATCCCACATGGCCGACCATCCCTCGGCCCAGCCGTTCCGGACGGCCCGCAGGCCCGCCCCGGCACGAAGGGTGAGGATCGGATTCAGGTGGGACAAGACAGAGGGCGGGAAACCCGCCAGCAGGTAATGAGAACGACGAAAATGCAGCTCCGGCCGACCCGATCCCGAGCGCCCCGCCGGACCGACCGGCACGGGGCGTTCATGAAGCTGGTGGAGGCCGGACAACCGAGAAATCACGCCAAGCACAGTCGCCCCCCAGGCTCGGACCCGGGAGGCGAAAATGACCGCAAAGTGTGGGGGTGAAACCGACTTCATGCTGGAATGATACGGTACGGCACTCCCCGGGGCAATAGACCGCCCCGGACTACCCCTCCAGCGAGGCCAAGATGTTCCTGGCAATGACGATACGCTGGATCTCGCTGGTCCCTTCCCCGATCTCGCAGACCTTGGCGTCGCGCATCATCCGCTCCACCGGATAGTCGGTGGTGTAGCCGTAGCCGCCGAAGACCTGGACCGCCTTCGTGGTGACCCGCATGGCCAGTTCCGAGCAATACAGCTTGGCCATGGCCGCCTCCTGCTTGAACGGCCGCCCGTTCTGCTTGAGCCAGGCGGCGTGGTAGAGGAGGTG
>CAYUOK010000158.1:0-3368 GCA_964446395.1 uncultured Gemmatimonadaceae bacterium
GCTATCATTAAGGTCTGTGTCGATTTACCCGTTTTCAGGCAACTGGCAGGAATGACCATGAAGACCTTCAGCGCGACGCCCGACGACATCCACCACGAGTGGCTGATCGTGGACGCCCAGGACGTGCCCCTTGGCCGGCTGGCCAGCGAAGTGGCGCAGCTCATCCGGGGCAAGCACAAGCCGACGTTCACGCCGCACATGGACGTGGGCGATTTCGTCATCGTCATCAACGCGGAAAAGGTCCGCCTGACGGGCAAGAAGCTCGACGGCAAGACCTACTTCAAGTACACCGGGTACATGGGTCACGAGACCCACACCACCGCCCGGAACATGATGGCCAAGCACCCCGACCGGGTCATCGAGAAGGCCGTCTTCGGCATGCTGCCGAAGACCTCGCTCGCCAAGCAGCACCTGCGCGGCAAGCTCAAGGTGTACGCCGGCGCGGAGCACCCGCACGCGGCGCAGCAGCCCAAGCCCTACACGGTTCAGTCCAGCACCCAGAAGGTGAGCGCATGACGGCTTCTCCCGAATTCCGGTGGCAGGCGGTGGGTCGGCGCAAGACCAGCGTCGCCCGTGTGTACCTGACGCCCGGCACGGGCAAGTGGGACATCAACGGCCGCACCCTCGGCGACTACTTCCCGCGGCCCTCGCTGGTGCAGCACATCCAGCAGTCGTTCACCGCCACCGACACCCTCGGCGCCTTCGACGTCACGGCGCACGTGGACGGCGGCGGCCAGGCGGGGCAGGCGGGCGCGCTCCGGCACGGCATCGCGCGGGCGCTGGTGGAGGCCGACGGCCTGCACCGGGCCAAGCTCCGGGCGGCCGGCCTCCTGACGCGCGACCCGCGCGCCGTCGAGCGCAAGAAGCCCGGCCGTCCGGGCGCCCGGAAGCGGTTCCAGTTCAGCAAGCGGTAGCAGCGCAGGCGGCCGAGCGGCCGCCATCATCCACATCGCCGGATTCCGACCCGGGTGCCCCCCAGGGGTCAGGCCGGAAGACGAAGGCGATGGCCGGACAACCCTCACAATCGAAGGATCGACGAACTCGCATGTCACAGCCCGCCCTGCAGGACCTGCTCGAAGCCGGCGTCCACTTCGGCCACCAGACCCGCCGGTGGAACCCGAAGATGCGCCGGTTCATCTTCGCCGAACGTTCCGGCATCTACATCATCGACCTGCAGAAGACCCTCCGCCAGATCATCAAGGCGCAGGAGCTCCTCCGGACGGTCGTCCTCAAGGGCGACAGCGTCCTCTTCGTGTGCACCAAGCGCCAGCTCAAGAGCGTGGTGCAGGCGGAGGCGGCCACGAGCGGCGGGCACTACGTGACGGAGCGCTGGCTGGGCGGCATGCTCACCAATTTCCAGACCGTCAAGAAGCAGATCCGGCGGCTGCGTGACCTCGAGCAGGGGTCGCAGGAAGGCGAGTTCGAGAGCTACACCAAGAAGGAAAAGCTGCTCTTCGAGCGCGAGCGCGTGAAGCTGTCGCGCAACCTCGAGGGCATCAAGAACATGAACCGGCTGCCCGGCGCGCTGTTCGTCGTGGACGCCAAGAAGGAAAAGATCGCGGTGGCCGAGGCCAACAAGCTCGGGATCCCGGTGGTGGCCATCGTGGACACCAACGCCGACCCCGACGTGATCACCGTGCCGATCCCGGGCAACGACGACGCGATCCGCGCCGTCGCCCTGATCACCCACGCCCTGGCGGAGACGATCGCCGAGGCGCGGGCGCAGATGCCGGCCCGCGAAGTGGCCGACGACCAGGACGCCGAGACGTACAGCACCGATTCCGGCACCGAGGGCGACGCCGACGCGGACCGCAAGAAGCGCCGGGCCCGCCGGAAGCGGCGGCCGAAGCCGGAGGCCATCGCGGCCCGGCTGAAGGGCGAGGCGGAGTCGGGGGAGGCCGAGGCGGCCGCCCCGGCTGCCGCGGCAGAGTCGGACGCCTAGTCCGGCCCCCGCGGGATCCAGCGCGCCGCCGCCCCCGGCCTCCAACCGGCCTGGGCGGCGGTTTCACTATCCAACACTACTTGGTGAGCCATACCCGATGACGACGAAGACGATTTCCGCGAAGGACGTTGCCGAGCTCCGCGCCCGCACCGGCGCCGGCATGATGGACTGCAAGAAGGCGCTCGAGGAGGCCGGCGGCGACATGGACAAGGCCGGCGAGATGCTGCGCGCGCGCGGCATCGCCAAGGCCGAGAAGCGGGCCGGGCGGAGCGCCAGCCAGGGGCTCGTGGTCAACTACATGCACCACAACGGCCAGGTGGGCGTGCTCGTCGAGCTCAACAGCGAGACGGACTTCGTGGCGCGGACCGAGGACTTCGGCCAGCTCGCCCGCGACATCGCGCTGCACATCGCCTCGGCCGACCCGATCGGCGTCAACCCCGAGGACATCCCGTCCGAGATGCTGGAGCGCGAGCGCCGGATCGCGGAGGAGCAGGTGGCGGCCGAGGGGAAGCCCGAGGCCATCCGCGCCAAGATCGTCGAGGGCAAGCTCAAGAAGTTCGTGGCGGAGCGCACCCTCCTCGAGCAGCCGTTCGTCAAGGACGACAGCAAGACCATCGGCCAGCTCGTGAAGGAAGTGTCCGGCAAGCTCGGCGAGGCCGTGGTGGTCCGCCGCTTCGCCCGGTTCAAGATCGGGGAAGACTGATGGCGCTGGCCTACGCCCGGGCCCTGCTCAAGGTCTCCGGCGAGGCGCTCGCCGGCGAGAAGGGCGTGGGCGTGGACTTCCGGGTCGTCGAGACCCTGGCGGACCAGATCAAGACGGTCCACGCCATGGGCGTGCAGCTCAGCCTCGTGGTGGGCGGCGGCAACATCATCCGCGGCACCGCCGCCAGCCGCGAGGGGCTCGACCGGGTCAACGCCGACTACATGGGCATGCTGGCGACGGTCATCAACGCCCTGGCCATGCAGGACGTCCTCGAAAAGCTGGGCGTCCACACCCGCGTCATGACCGCCATCCGGATGGAGTCGCTCGCCGAGCCGTACATCCGGCGCCGGGCGCAGCGGCACCTCGAAAAGGGCCGCCTGGTCATCTTCGCGGGCGGCACCGGCAACCCCTTCTTCTCCACCGACACCGCCGCGGTGCTCCGCGCGCTCGAGGTGGAAGCCGACGTCATCCTCAAGGCCACCAACGTGGACGGTGTCTTCACGGCCGATCCCCGCACCGACAAGACCGCCACGTTCATCCCGGAACTCACCTTCCAGGAGGCGATCGTCAAGGGATACGCCGTGATGGACGCCAACGCGTTCGGGCTCTGCAAGGCCAACCAGCTTCCCATCCAGGTGTTCAACATCAACGAACCCGGCGCCATCGCGCGGATCCTGCGTGGCGAGCGGGTCGGGACCCTCGTCCGATGAGCACGATTCCAGA
>CAYUOK010000159.1:0-3307 GCA_964446395.1 uncultured Gemmatimonadaceae bacterium
TCCTGGTCGCCCTTGCCGAAGACCGGGGCCACGCCCCAGCGCGCCAGCCTGAAGAGCCTCAGCACCTCGGTGTCGCGCGGGCCGTACACCATCGGCGGGCGGAGGATGACCCACGGGAGCGGTCCGGCGCGCACCACCTCTTCGCCGGCCAGCTTGCTCCGGCCGTAGGCGGTGACCGGCCGGGGCGTCTCGCCTCCCAAGAGCGGCGCGCCGCGGGCCGCGGGACCGGCGGCCGCCAGGCTCGAGACGAGCACGAAGCGAGGGGTGCCCGTCTCGTGCGCCGCGGCGAGGAGGTTGGCGGTGCCGGTGCGGTTGGCCTGGAGGAACTCGGCGTCGTCCCGGGCGGAAACCCGGCCCGCCACGTGGTACACGACATCGGCGCCTTCGGCGGCCTCGCGGAGCGCGGCCGGGGCGTCGAGGTCGCCCGGGACCAGCCGGACGCCGCGCGCGGAGAGGCCGGCGGCCTTGGCCGGCGTGCGGACCAGCGCGGTGACCTCGTCCCCGCGCTTCAGCAATGCGTCGATGAGGTGGCTGCCGACGAAGCCGGTGCCGCCGGTGACGAGCGCCCTCACAGCGGCCGGTCGTACATCCGGAGCGTCTTGTACACGACGAAGCCCATCTTGGAAAGGCCGAGGTTCATGGCGGGGTTGTCCTCGAGGATCCAGCCTCCCTCGCCCCAGTAGATGCCGTGCTCCGCCGCCTTGGTCCAGACCCGGTGGTACAGCACCGAGTCGAGCCCGCGGCCGCGGAACTCCGGCACCACGCCGAGGAGGGGGATGCGGGCGCGCCGGATCGTCTCCCGCTTGAGGGCCCAGAGCAGGCGCACGATCAGCAGGGGGGTGAGCCGGCCCTGGCGGTTGGCGCGGAAGACGACGTTGAAGTCGGGGATGGCCAGGGAGAACCCGACCGGCACGCCGTCCTTTTCCGCGAAGGTGATGAGGTCCGGCATGATGACCGGCTTGAACTGCTCGGCCAGGTGGTCGATTTCGTGGTCGGTCATGGGGACGAAGCCCCAGTTCTTTTCCCAGGAGCGGTTGTAGAGCGACTTGACGAGCTCGATCTCCTCGTGGAACCGCTTCATGTTGATCGGCCGGAGGGTGACGCCCATCCGGCTCTGCATCAGGCTCACCGCGCGCGTCAGCCGCTCGTGCACCGGCTTGTAGGCGCGCATGGTCAGGTCGCCGCCCTGGTAGACGAACAGGTCCTTGGCCTTCCGGAACCCGGCGTGCTCGACCAGCTGGACGTAGTACGGCGGGTTGTGCGGCATCATGATGGTGGGCGGGGTGTCGTACCCGTCCACCAGGAGCCCGCACTCGTCATTGACCGAGAAGGAGGCGGGGCCCCGCATGGTGTCGAAGCCGCGGGCGCGGAGCCAGGCCGACGCGGCGTCGAAGAGCGCGTCGGCGACGGCCTGGTCGTTCTCGCACTCGAAGAAGCCGAAGAAGCCGACCTTGTCGGCGTGAATTTCGTTGTGGAGGGTGTTCACGACGGCGGCGATGCGCCCGACGACGGCGCCGGCGCGGGTGGCCAGGAAATACTCCGCCTCGCCGTGCTCGAAGAAGGGGTTCTTGGCGCGGTCGAGCAGCATGCGGACGTCACGGCGCAGCGGCGGAACCCAGTTGGGGTCCGCCGCGTGGAGCCGGTATGGCAGGGCGATGAAGGCGTTGAGGTCCGCGCCGGTACGGACCGGCGCGACCTGGAGGGTTCCGTTCAGATGACGCCGAGCTCGCGACCGATCTTCGCGAAGGCGTCGAGGGCGAAGTCGATCTGATCGAAGGTGTGCGTCGCCATGAGGCTGGTCCGGAGCCGGCACTGCGCCGGCGGGACGGCCGGGGGCGCCACCGGGTTGGTGAAGACGCCGGCGTCGAACAGCTTGCGCCAGAAGAGGAAGGTGGTGTCGAGCGGGCCGATGAGCACCGGGACGATCGGGGTCTCGGTGGGGCCGATGTCGAAGCCGAGCTGGCGGAAGCCCGCCTGGAGCCGGCGGGTGTTGGCCCAGAGCGACTCGCGCCGTTCCGGCTCCTGCTGCATGACCTCGAGCGCGGCCAGGACGCCCGCGGTGTTGGCCGGGGGCAGCGAGGCGGTGAAGATGAGCGGGCGGCAGTGGTGGCGCAGGTAGTCGATGACGGTGCTGCGCGCCGCGACGAACCCGCCGATGGAGGCCAGCGACTTCGAGAAGGTGCCGGCGATGATGTCCACCTCGTCGGTCATGCCGAAGTGGGCCGCGGTGCCGTCGCCCCGGGGGCCGAGGACGCCGAGGGAGTGGGCGTCGTCGATGGCGAGGGCCGCGCCGTGCTTGCGGGCCACGGCCGACAGGCCGGGCACGTCGGCGATGTCGCCTTCCATGGAGTAGACGCCGTCGACGATGATCATCATCCCGCGGCCGGCGGCGGCGTCGGGCGCCATCTTCCGGTCGAGCTGGGCCAGGTTGCCGTGGTTGAAGCGCGTGGTGGTGCCGTAGGACATCTTGGCGCCATCCACGATGGAGGCGTGGTCGAGCTTGTCGAGATAGACCACATCGTCCTTGCCGACGAGGGCGGAGATGAGGCCGAGGTTGGCGTTGTAGCCGGTGGAGAAGACGAGGCAGTCTTCCTTGCCGACGAACTCGGCGAGGGCGGCCTCGAGCTGCTGGTGGAGGTCGAGGGTGCCGTTGAGGAACCGGCTGCCGGTGCAGCCCGAGCCGTACCGGTGCAGGGCGCGGGAGGCGGCCTCGAGGACCTTGGGGTGGTGGGTCAGGCCGAGGTAGTTGTTCGACCCCAGCATGATCCGCTTCTGGCCTTCAATGACCACCACGGTGTCTTCCGACTCCGAGATGGGCTTGAAGTACGGATAGAGCCCGGCGGCCCTGATTTCGTTGACTTTGGTGTAGTCACGGCACTTGTCGAACAGCGTGACGTGTGGGGTCGTCTGTGTGGCCACGTTGCCTCGGGCGGGCTGAATGGTCCGGAGGGTCGCCCCCCATCGCTATGTAACAGAACGATTTAAAGTACAAAACCGGACGCCCCGGCACAAGCCGAGCGCCCCGGAATCCTCCCCGGGCGGGTCAGGATTGGGGGGTGGGCCGCGGTGTGTGCCTGGGTGCATCCCGGGTCGTCTCCCGCTCCGCCGGAAGCGGAGGCCCCGTGGATTGAGATCGGGGCCCCGTCCAACTACTTTGTGCCACCCCCGAACGCCTTTCGCTGGGAGCATTTCCATTGCGGTTTAATTCGATGATCCCGTCCCTGCTCGGGACGGCGGCTCTTGTCTTGGCTGTCGCCCAGCCAGCAGACGCCCAGGTGGCCCGGCCGCGCCGGGGGCAGTTCGAGGT
>CAYUOK010000160.1:0-3294 GCA_964446395.1 uncultured Gemmatimonadaceae bacterium
CCCTACGCGCACCTGATGATCAACCAGGTCCCGTAGCGCGGGTGACGGTGAGCGGTGCGGGGTGTTATTTTCCCCCGGTCATCAACCCCCGCATCGCCACCGGAACACACCAGACGGGAGTCGGGTCCTGACGCTCCACACCGCCGCGCCGCGCGCGACCGCCCCGATCCTTTCCCCCGTCCAGCCTGAAGTCGCCTGGACCAGCATCAACACCCTCCGCGTCCTCGCCATGGACGCGGTCGAACGGGCCAACTCCGGCCACCCGGGGACGCCGATGGCGCTGGCGCCGGTGGCCTACCTCCTCTGGACCCGACACCTCAAGCACAGCCCGCGGCACCCCGGCTGGCCGGATCGCGACCGCTTCGTGCTCTCGTGCGGCCACGCCTCGATGCTGCTCTACGGCCTGCTGCACCTGACCGGGTACGACCTCTCGCTCGACGACCTGCGCCAGTTCCGGCAGTGGGGCTCCCGGACGCCGGGCCATCCGGAGCGGGGCCACACCGCCGGCGTGGAAACGACCACCGGCCCCCTCGGTCAGGGCATCGGCAACGCGGTGGGAATGGCCATGGCGGAGCGGTTCCTCGCGGCGCGGTGCAACGCCGGCGGCGCCACGCCGGTGGATCATCGGACCTGGGTGCTCGCCAGTGACGGCGACCTGATGGAAGGGGTGGCGTCCGAGGCCGCGTCGCTCGCCGGCCACCTTCGGCTCGGCAAGCTGACGGTCATCTACGACGACAACAGCATCACCATCGACGGCCGGACGGAGCTCGCTTTCTCGGAAGACGCCGGCGCGCGCTTCGAGGCCTACGGGTGGCGGGTGCTGCGGGTGGACGACGGCAACGACCTCGTCGCCATCGACGCCGCCCTCGCCGACGCCGCGGGCCAGGAGGAGCGGCCCACGCTGATCGTGCTCCGCACCGTCATCGCCGACCCCGCCCCGACCAAGCGGGACACCCCCGGCGCCCACGGCGCCCCGCTCGGCGCCGACGAGATCCGGAAGACGAAGGCCATTCTCGGCTGGCCCGACGAGCCGTTCTTCGTGCCGGAGGCCGCACGCGCGGACATGGGCGCCGTGGCTGTGCGCGGGGCCGACGAGGAAGCGGGCTGGCAGCGGAGCCGCGCAGCGTACGCCAAGGCGCACCCCGCCGAGGCGGAGCGCTTCCGCCAGTGGTTGTCCGGCGAGCTCCCCGAGGGATGGGACGCCCGGCTGCCCTCCTTCGGCACCGACGCCAAGGCGGTCGAGACCCGGAAGGCGTCCGCGGCGGCGCTCAAGGCGCTCGCTGCGTCGCTCCCGAACCTGGTCGGCGGTTCCGCGGACCTGGCAGGCAGCACCGGCACCGCACACGGCCTGGGCGGCGACTTCGGCCCGGGCGTGGCGGGGCAGACGGTGCACTGGGGCATCCGCGAGCACGCGATGGCGGCGTGCATGAACGGCATGGCGGCCCACGGCGGCGTCCGCCCCTTCGGCAGCACCTTCCTCGTGTTCAGCGACTACATGAAGCCGTCCATCCGCCTGGCGGCCCTGATGGGGCTGCCCGTCATCTACCTCGGCACGCACGACTCGATCGGCGTCGGCGAGGACGGCCCGACGCACCAGCCGGTCGAGCACCTCGCCATGCTGCGCGCCATCC
Source organism: uncultured Gemmatimonadaceae bacterium (assembly GCA_964446395.1). Classification (GTDB taxonomy): domain Bacteria; phylum Gemmatimonadota; class Gemmatimonadetes; order Gemmatimonadales; family GWC2-71-9; genus SPDF01. The sequence goes on from CAYUOK010000160.1 coordinate 1,632, forward strand.
CCAACGTGGTGGTCCTGCGGCCGGGCGACGCCAACGAGACGGTCGAGGCGTGGCGCACGGCGGTCGAGCGGCGCGACGGCCCCACGGTGCTGGCGCTCACCCGGCAGAAGCTTCCGGTCCTCGACCGCACCGTACTCGGACCGGCGGCCGGGGTGCGCCGCGGCGGCTACGTGCTCTACGACCCGCCGGGCGGTGCCCAGGCCGTCGTGATGGCCACTGGCTCCGAGCTGTCGGTGGCGCTGGACGCCGCGCTGAGGCTGGAGCGGGACGGAATCCGCGCGCGGGTCGTCAGCATGCCCTCGTGGGAGCTCTTCGCCGCCCAGCCCGAGGCATACCGGGACGAGGTGCTCCCGCCGGCCGTCCGCGCACGGGTGAGCGTGGAGGCGGGCACTTCCTTCGGCTGGCACCGCTGGCTCGGCGATGGGGGCGAGGCGGTGAGCCTCGACCACTTCGGCGCCTCCGCGCCCGGCGAGCGGCTGTTCGAGGAGTTCGGCTTCACCGCGGCGCACGTGGCGGACACCGTCCGTCGCGTCCTCTCCCGTTCCACGTGAGCGACCCCATGGCGAGCGACAATCCCCTCGTGCGGCTCGGCGCCCTCGGGCAGAGCCCCTGGTACGACTTCATCACGCGGGAGCTGATCGCGACCGGCGAGCTGCGGGCGCTGATCTCCGAGGACGGCCTGCTCGGGATGACCTCCAACCCGACGATCTTCGAGAAGGCCATCGCGAGCAGCGCAGACTACGACGACGACATCCGGCGGCTCGCGGCCGAGGGGCACGGCGCGGAGGAGATCTTCGAGGCGCTGGCCATCGCGGACGTGCGGTCCGCCTGCGACGCCTTCCGCGCGGTGTACGAGCGGACCGGCGGGGCGGACGGGCTGGTGTCGCTGGAAGTCTCCCCCACGCTGGCGCGCGACGGGGCGGCCACCGAGGCGGCGGCCCGCCGGCTGTGGGCGGCGGTGGCGCGGCCCAACCTGATGATCAAGATCCCGGGCACGGTGGAGGGGCTCGGCGCCATCGAGCGCTGCATCGCCGACGGGATCAACGTCAACGTGACGCTGCTCTTCTCGGTGGCGCGGCACGAGGCGGTCATGGAGGCGTACCTGCGCGGGCTCGAACGGCGCGCCGCGGCGGGGCAGCCGCTCGACCACGTGGCCTCGGTGGCGAGCTTCTTCGTGAGCCGGGTGGACACGAAGGTGGACCCCATGCTCGAGCGCGCGGGGCGCGCCGACCTCAGGGGCACCATCGCCATCGCCAACGCCTGCCTGGCGTACGCCGCGTTCGAGCGGGTGTTCCGCGGCGCGCGCTGGGCGGCGCTCGCCGGGCGCGGCGCGCGGGTGCAGCGCCCGCTCTGGGCCTCGACCAGCACCAAGGACCCCGCCCTCCCCGACGTCTACTACGTCGAGGCGCTCATCGCCCCCGACACCGTCAACACCCTTCCGCCCGAGACGTTCGCGGCGTACCGTGACCACGGCGTGCCGACGGTGCGGATCGCCGAGGGCACCGCCACGGCGGCCGAGCGGATCGGCGCCCTGGCCGCGGCCGGGATCGACCTCGAGACGGTCACGCAGGAACTGGAGTCGGAGGGCGTGGAGAAGTTCGCCGCCTCCTTCCGCTCGCTGCTCAGCGGCATCGACGCCAAGGCCGGCGCGCTGGCCGGGTAG
>CAYUOK010000161.1:0-3277 GCA_964446395.1 uncultured Gemmatimonadaceae bacterium
GGCGCGGGATCGCAGTTGGAGGTCACGACGAAGACGGTGTCGATGTTCGCCGCGATGGGGCGGGTGCCGCGGCCCAGCGGCACGCGGCGCTCGAGGAGGCTCTTCCGAGGAGCCACGTCCGTGATGGTGGCGAGGCCGCCGACCGGATCGGGGAGGATGGTGACCCGGTCCCCCACCACGACGCGGGGCACGTCACGCTTGGTCTTCCCGCTCAGCACCGCGCGGACCTCGCCGTCGGCCGTGGCCACCCGGTAGGCCGCGCCGTCCCGCTCGAGGACCGTACCCGCCACCTCCGTCACCACTCCCCCGGCTGCTCGGCAATCGCCTGGTCCAGCGCCGCCTTCACGTCGTAGAGCGACAGCGCCTTGAGCCGCTCCTCCGCCTCGTCCGGGGTGCGCCCCCACGCGAGGAACTCGGTCTCGACATGGCCCACCGGGGCGGCGCCGGCCGCGTCCCACCGCACGAAGAGCAGCGCGGCCCCGAACCGTCCCCGCTGGTCCGGCTCGTCGTCCACGTAGAGGCCCACCGAGTAGGCGTGCCCGTCGCTCCCCCCGAAGGCGGCCGCGCGCCCGTGCTGGGCCATGTATCCGCCGAGGGTGGCCTCCATCAGGGCTTCAGGGCGAGCGTCTCGCGCACCACGTTGCCGAAGATGAAGACGATGTTGGCCGGGCGCTCCGCCAGGCGGCGCATCAGGTAGGGATACCACTGGGTGCCGAACGGGATGTAGACGCGCATGTTGAAGCCGTCCTTCCGGAGCCGCTCCTGCAGGTCCCGGCGCACCCCGTACAGCATCTGGAACTCGAAACGCTCCGCGGGAATCCCCTCGCGCGTCACGAAGTCCCTGGCGTGCTCGATCATGCGGGTGTCGTGGGTGGCCAGCGCGGGGTAATTGCCATGACGAAGCAACTGCTCCATGAGCTCGACGTACTGGCGGTCCACGTCCTTCTTGTCGGGAAAGGCGACCTCTGGCGACTCGAGGTACGCGCCCTTGCAGAGCCGGACCCGCGCCCCCATCCCGATGAGCCGCGCGATGTCGTCGGCCGAGCGGCGGAGGCAGGACTGGATGACGACGCCGGTGTGCTTCGAGAATTCCGCCAGGAGGTGCCGCTCGAAGAAGTCCAGCGTGCGCTGGGTGTAGGCGGAGCTCTCCATGTCGAGCCGCACGAACCCGCCGAGCTCGCGCGCCCTGGTCAGGATCCGGCGCATGTTGTCGACGCAGAGCGCCTCGTCGATGTCGAACCCCATCTGCGTCAGCTTGACCGAGACGTTGATCTCGGCGCCGCTCGCCGCCAGGCGGTCGAGCATGCGGAGATACTCGTCCCGGGCGCCGATGGCCTCGGCGTCGCGGGTGACGCTCTCGCCCAGGAGGTCGAGCGAGGTGGTGATCCCGAGCCGCTTCAATTCGAGGGCGGCTGCCGTGGCCGTCTCGCTCGTTTCGCCGGCCACGAAGCGGCTGGCGAAGCGCCGGGCGAGGCTGTTGCGCCGCAGGAAGTTGAACACACCCTGTTGCTCCGACAGCCACAGTAGGAAGGTGCGCATCATCGCCAGGTGTCCCTCGACCGGAGGCCGCAATGGGTTGCAGGTGAATTCGACCAGCGCCACGAAGGTAGCTAACCTACGTCAGGACAACAAGTTCCAGAATCGCCCCCGGGGCTAAACGCCTTCTCAGACGGAACTTAGCGAGGCTTTTCCGGCGCCCTCGCTCCCGGCCCGGCGCTTGCGTTCTACCCCCCCGCAGGACATAACAACGACCCGCCCGATAAGAGCACACCCGGAGTGATCCGGGGCCGCAAAACTTGAGGTCTCTGGCCGCCGGCCGGAGATAGCTCGGTGCCGAAGGCAGGCAGAAAAGCGGGGCCGGACGCGTCCATCCCTCCGGGGATGCGACCCCACGGTCTTGAGCTTATCGGGCGTTGTGGAGACACCATGCGCCCAGCATCGCTTCACCGCAGGTTCGTTCCCGCCCTAGCCATCTGGCTGGTCGCGGCGTCGTGCACCGGGCTCGAGCCGAGCGCGCTGCCCGACGGCGCCGTGCCGATGGCGGCCCCCGCCCAATACTCCGAGTGGTACGCCCGCACCGAGGCGTGCGCCGAGCTGCGCGGCGCCCTCGAGGGCATCGAGTGGTATGTCGTGCCCGACGTCGCTACCTTCGAGACGGACATCGGCGAGAAGGTGGGCCTCTGGGAGCGGGTCGGCGACGTCTCCCGCATCACCATCGCCGGGTACTACGTGGAGAACGAGATGGTCGTCCGCCACGAGATGCTCCACGACCTGCTGGAGCGCACGGGCCACCCGACGGAGTACTTCGTGAATCGCTGTCACCTGACGTGGGAATCCTGGGACGCCGCGGAGTCGTGACCGAGACCTTCCTCGGCATCCTGGAACTGACCGACCGCGGGACCGCCTTCGTACGGCGTCGTGACTCCGGCTACTCGCCGGCCGACGGCGACCTGTTCGTCCCCCCCCACCTCGTCAAGCAATACGGCCTCCGCACCGGCGACGCGATCGACGGCGAGGGCGGCCGCGGCGGCAAGGGCCGCGGCCCGAGCCTCCAGAAGGTGACCGCGATCAACGGCCTCGCGCCGGAGGCCGTCGCGCGGCGCCCCGAGTTCTCGAAGCTCCCGGCCACCCACCCGAAGGAAATGCTCACCCTCGAGGTGCCGCCCGGCACCCGGCGTACCGCCCACGAGATCACCCGCCTCATCGACCTGCTCTGCCCCTTCGGCAAGGGGCAGCGCGCGCTGATCGTGGCGCCCGCCAAGGCGGGCAAGACGACGGTGCTGCAGGCGGTGGCGGAGGGAGTGGCGCGGAACCACCCGGGGGCGCAGCTCTTCATCCTGCTGGTGGACGAGCGGCCGGAGGAAGTGACGGAAATGGAGATGGCGGGCGCGGGAGAGGTGGTGGCGTCGAGCTTCGACCAGCCGCCGGAGCGCCACGCCGAGGTGGCCGAGCTGACGCTGGAGCGCGCCCGCCGCCAGGTCGAGCTCGGGCGCGACTCCGTCATCATCCTCGACTCGATCACCCGGCTCGCGCGCGCCTACAACACGCTCGAGCGCGGCACGGGCCGGACGCTGTCCGGCGGGCTGGACGCCAACGCAATGGAGAAGCCGAAGCGGTTCCTCGGCAGCGCCCGCTACGTGGATCCCTCGCGGGGCGGAGGGTCGCTGACGATCATCGCGACGGCGCTGGTGGACACCGGCTCCAAGATGGACCAGGTCATCTTCGAGGAGTTCAAGGGCACCGGCAACAGCGAGCTCGTGCTGAGCCGCGAGCTCGC
>CAYUOK010000162.1:0-3235 GCA_964446395.1 uncultured Gemmatimonadaceae bacterium
CCGAACAGCGGATCCGCCTCGCTCAGCAGCGAGCCGAACAGGAAGAGCACTGGTACGGCGGCGAGGAGTCCCGCCGCCACGGCGGTCAGCCGGCGCGTCCGGGCCGTGAGCGGGAGCTCGGCCCAGCGCACATCGGTGACGGCCGCGGGAATCGGTCCGCCCGCCACTGACATCCCCATCCACAGACCGCCCCGAAACAGGTCGGACACGCCGAGGCGGTCCAGCGACTGCATCGCGGTGGCCGGGGCGGCCACCACGAGGAGGCCGACGATCGCCAGGAGGTTGAACGCGAAGAGCGTGGGTGAATCCCGCCAGATCATGCAGGAGAGGACGAGCGCGACCGCGCCGGCCAGCCACGCCGCCCGGGGTGGTGGCGTCAGCGCGCCTCCACGGATGAGTGCGACGACAGCAACAAGTACCGCCGCGCACCAGAGCGTGAAGTCGAGTCGCGCCGGGGACCAGACCCGGAGCGCCTCGCCGGTGAGGCCGAGCGCCGCCGCCCCCCCAAGGAGTGCGAGCGCATGTCCAGTGCGGCTGTTCATGTCGGCGAGTCTCCCAGGCCAAGCGTGGTCTTTCCCGCCGCGCGGCTGTTGGCCGGGCCGATGAGCAGGGCCTCCGGGAGCCCGCGATAGACCACCCGGAGGGAGTACGGGGTGCCGGCGAAGGGGGCAACGAAGGTCACGGTGTCCACCGCCGAGGCTCCCGCGCCGAGCGGCTCCTCGAACGTCTTCCCTTCCTGGAACGGCACCAGCACCGACCCGTCCACTCCCACCAGCCGGAACTGCAATTCGCGCGGGAACTCCGGTTCGGCCTTCGCGTCGCTCCGGGCACGCACCACCAGGCCGATGCGATCCTCGTCGGTCTCGACCGCGACGATGGAGACATGGAGGTGGCAGTCGAACCCGCAGAACGAGAGTTCCTGTCCGAGCGGGAGGGCCCGGCTCGGCGCGACGCGTGCGGAGAGGACGGTACCGAGGAGGTAGACCGCGGTGAACGCCGCCGTGGCGAGGCCGGTGCGGCGCGCGAGCGCGCGGTCGCCGCGCGCCAGCGCGAAGACCGTGACCCCGAGGCCGAGGACCAGGAGGAGCGCCGCGGCGATCAGGCCGAGGACGCCGAGAAAGTGGGCAAGCATTGGTGTGTTCTCCAGGGGAAAGTCAGCCGGCGGCGCTGAGGGGCAGGCCGCCGAATCGCCGCTCGCGGCCCCGGAACTCGAGGAGGGCGGCGCGCAGTTCCGGTTCGTCGAAGTCGGGCCACATGGTCCGGGTGAAGTAGAGCTCGGCGTAGGCGGCCTCCCAGAGGAGGAAGTCGCTGAGCCGCTGCTCGCCGCCGGTGCGGACGAGCAGGTCCACGGGCGGCACCGTCGGTCCACCGCGCCCCCCGTCGGTGACGGCGCGCGAGAACTCCTCGCGCGACGCCGACGGCCGCCCGGCCAGCGCCACGGCCGCGGACACGATGGCGTCGCGCCCCGAATAATCGACCGCCAGCCGGAGATGCAGCCGCCGGCCGCCGCTCGTGGCCGACTCGGCGCGGTCGATGGCCGTCAGCAACGGCAGGGGGAGGCGATCCCGCCGGCCGATGACGGAGAGGCGAATCCCCTCGGTCTGGCAGCGCTCGGACTCGCGCCGGAGCTGCTCGCGGAAGAGGCGGAGGAGCCACCGCACTTCGCGCTCGGGCCGGGTCCAGTTGTCGGACGAGAAGGCGTAGAGCGTCAGTGTCCCGATGCCGGCGGACGGGCAGGCCGCGATGAGCCGACGCACCGCCGCCACTCCCGCCTGATGGCCGGCGGAACGGGGGAGCCCGCGCTGGGTGGCCCACCGGCCGTTCCCGTCGAGGATGACCGCGAGGTGGAGGCCGGGAGGAGCGGGAGTCTCAGGCATCGCGCGTCCGGCGGATGAGCGCTTCCATGTGGTCGAGGTACCCGGCCAGCGCCTGGCGGCCGAGGGCGGTGAGGCGGTAGTCGGTGCGGGGCACGCGGCCGGCGAACCCCTTCCGGCATTCGAGGTAGCCGGCGTCCTCCAGCTTGCGCGCATGGACGCTCAGGTTGCCGTCGCTCGTTTCCACCAGCGCCTTCAGTTCGGCGAAGGAGAGCCAATCATGCCCTGCCAGGGCGCTGACGATGGCGAGCCGCTTGCGCTCGTGGATGAGGTCGTCGAGTTCGGCCGGGGCGCGGGAGCGGCCCCCTCGTACCGCGCCGAGCCGTGCGGCGGCCTGCGGGTCCGCGGAGTGCTTGCGGGCGTGCGGGGATCTAGCCACCGTGCCTCCGCGCGATGTAGAGACCGAAGGCGATCTGCACGGCGCCGAACCCGACGGCCAATCCCGCCGTCCCCCATGCCGGCCAGACCAGCGCGGCGGCGCCCACGGCGATCAACACCACCCCCATGAGTGGGACGGCGCGCACCGAGAAGGCGCCGCCGGTGACCACGCCGGTGCCGTACAGCAGCAGCCAGGTGCCCGGGAGGAGCCGGGCCTGGCCCGCCTGCCAGAGCACCGCGGTGAGGAGGGCGCCGGCCAGGACCGGCGGGGCAAAGCTGAGGAAGAACTGACGCGCGGGCCGGGTGAACGCCGTGCCCTGGAGGCGTCGCGACTTCCGGCCGAGGGACCAGGCGCCGATGAGGAAGGCGACCACCCCCTCGACCAGCCAGACGCGAAGCCAGTCCTGCGGCGTGGTTGTCCGGCCAGCCACCGCCGTGGCGACGAGCGCCGTGCACCCCATGACGACCCCGCCCCACCCCGGCACGCCGGTGAACGAGGTGGCCCGCTCCATCGTGTTCCGGATGAAGGAGAGGTTTGCGAGCGCCCGGTCGCCGAGGGCGGTGGGATCATCCGGCGGTGTGATGTCGGCTGTCATGACAGGAGAGGATAACACGAAGGCTGTGTGCCGTCAAGTACTTTGTTTGACAAAGCTCAAGGAGTGTGCTCCGGCTCGAACCCGGCTCGTCTCCTGCTGGTGCCGCGGAGGACCCGGCCGCCAGTCTGGCGAAAGCCGAGGGCCCGCGTCAGATTTGCCATCCCCCTGACCAACCAGCGGCCCCAGGACCTCGATGACCATCCGGCATGTCCTGCTTTGCTTGGCCACCACTCTGGCCGCCTGCAGTCACGAGGAGCCCTTCGAGACACCAGAGACGGGGAGCGATCGGCCGTTCGCGCCCGGCACGCCGGCCCGGCTCACCTACAATCCCGGGACCGACCAGCATCCCTCCTGGGCGGACGACGGGAAGTCGTTCTTCTACTCCGC
>CAYUOK010000163.1:0-3226 GCA_964446395.1 uncultured Gemmatimonadaceae bacterium
AGCGGGCGTGCGGCCGCGAAGAGCGCGGCTTCAATCAGCTGGGCGAGAGGTGTCACGGCGAATCACCATAGGCGCGAACGCGGCCGCCTGGGTCAGGGAAACGGTGCCTCGGCGCGCGAGTTCCAGCAGCGCCAGCAGCGTGGACAGTACGTCGGTGATGGTCGGCGCCGGCCCGAGCGCCTCGTGCCAGCCGAACTCCTCTCTCTCCTCGAGCAGCGAGAAGAGGCGACGAGTGGCGCCCTCGACATCGAGCGGCCTCGCCACCACGCGGTGCAGCACCGGCGCGGGGATCCCCTCGATGACCCGCTGCACCGCCTGCAGGAGTTCCACCAGGTCGACCTGGAGGGGCGGCGGCGGGAGGGCCGGGGGCGCGGGGAGGAACCCGCGGGCGTACTGGTCGGCCCGCCGTTCCGCGGCGCGCCCGATCCAGAGCGCCACCTCGCGGATCTGCTGGTACTCGAGGAGGCGCCGGACCAGCTCCGCACGCGGGTCCTCCCACCCGTCCTCCTCGCTCCGGCGCGGCAGGAGCATCTGCGCCTTGAGCCGGAGGAGGCGCCCCGCCATCTCGAGGTAGTCGGCCGCCTGGTTCAGCCCCAGGTCGTGGATGACCAGGAGGAACTGGTCGGCGATCCGGGCGATCGGAATGTCCGCGATCTCGAGCTCTTCCTCCCGAAGCAGGTGCAGCAGGAGGTCGAGCGGGCCCGAAAAGGCCTCGAGTTCGACCACGAAGGCCGGCGAGGCACCCAACGCCGAAGTCGGCGGGTCAGGCAACGTAAGGGCGGCAGGCTGTTCCAACCGTTGTCCGGATCGAGGGTGGGGTGGACCGGGTGTGGCGCCGATGGCGGCGCGGGGAAGAATACACCCCGGTCGGAGGCAAGTCAAAGCACCGTGCTGCTTGACCTTGCGCCGGGGCTCGGCTACTATTCGCGCTTGCAAATGATGGGGGGGATGGGCCCTCCCGCCGCACCGTTTCAGAGAGGTCCGCTGTGCCCCGCATCAAGTCCGCCAAGAAGCGCATGCGCCAGACGAAGGTTCGCACGGCCCGCAACAAGGCTCAGCGGAGCGAGCTGCGCACCGCCGTCAAGAAGGTCCGCGCCGCCGGCACCAAGGCCGAGGCCGCCAAGGCCCTCGCCGAGGCCGCCAGCCTGCTCGATCGCGCCGGGCGGAAGAACCTGGTGCACCGCAAGACCGCCGCGCGCCAGAAGAGCCGCCTCGCCAAGGCTGCCGCCGCCAAGGCCTGAGCCGCTCGCACCTCGCCGCAACGACTCGGGGCCCGGCAATCTTGCCGGGCCCCGTTTTCGTTCGGCTCCCCGCTCCGTCAGAGCGCGGCCAGTTCCGCCCCGCACCGTTCGCAGTACCACTCCGTCGGCCGGTTGAGCGTGCCGCACTCGCCGCACTTCAGTGTCTTCGGCACCGCGGCCTGGCTGGGCCGTTCGTTCCCGGGGACGGCCTTCGGCGGTTCCTCCGCCGATTTGCTGCCCGCGTCGCTGACACGGGGGGCGGCGCCGCTGGGCCGCCTGGTGTTGGGCTGTTCGTCGGCCATGGACTTGATGAAGGCCAGGTCGTCCGGCGAGGGCTCCGGACGCGGCGGGAACGGGATGGTCCGGGGCGGCGCCGGCTCCGAGGTCCGTGAGGTGCCTCGGGGCGTGAATCGCGGGGCGCTGGGCGGCGGGGGCGCCGGCGTTTCGGCGAGGGGGATGAGCGGCTCCCAGTCGTCGCCCGCGTCCTCGTCTCCCGCCGCGGCCGGCGACAGCTCCGGCTCGGGTTCGGGCTCGGCCGGCGCCTCCGGGGCGGCGGCGATGAGCGCCTGCACCTCGCCGAGGCGGGTGATCTCGTCGCTGACGCGCGCCAGTTCCTCTCGCACGTCGATCAGGAGCCGCTCGCTCCCGCCGCGGACCCGCTCCCACTCCGACTCCTCGTATTCGCCCACCGCGTGGCGGAGTTCCGCCTCGGCGAGCGTTTCCTGCGCCTTCTCCTCCTGCCCTGCCAGGTCGTCCTGGCGGACGCGCAGCGTCGCCAGCTGTTCGGCCACCGATGCCGCGTGGCCCCGCAGCTGCTCGATGACCTGGTCGAGGCGCTGCTGGTAGTCGCCGCGGATCTTGGCCCGGACGGCGGGCGGCGCGTCGGAGCCGGCCGAATCCAGGCGCGCCAGCCAGGTCTGGAAGCGGGCCCGCTCCTCGAGCAGCGCGTCGATCGGATTCACCGATGGGGGGGTCGGTTTCGCCATGGTCGGACTTCCCTCTCGTGACGGCAACCGCCGGACAACCTGGCGGCACGGCGGGCAGGCGCGGAATCAGCGCCACGGTGCACCCTCCGCCAAATGTAACGTGGAGCTTGGCCGGGGGAACCCCGCCGAGCCTCCCGGTCCGGCTCAGGCGCTGCGGATGTCGAAGACGATCCGGCCCCGCACCACGGTCTGGTGGGCGCGCCCGACCAGTTCGGCGCCGGCGTACGGGGTGTTCCGGCTCTTCGACCGAAAGCTGTCCGGGCGCACGATCCAGCGCTCGGTCGGATCGAGCACCACCACGTCGGCCGGCGCGCCGACGGCGAGGGTGCCGCCGGGGAGGTTGAAGATTCGCGCGGCGCGGGTGCTCATCCGGTCGATCAGCGCCGGCAAGGTCAGTACGCCCCCCTCCACGAGATCCCGGATGGCCACGCCCAGCGCCGTCTCCAGCCCGATGATCCCGTTCGGGGCGCTGTCGAACTCCCGCTCCTTGGCGTCGTAGTGGTGCGGCGCGTGGTCGCTGGCAATGACGTCGATGGTGCCGTCCTTCAGCCCCTGGCGGATCGCCTCGACGTCCTCGTGCTCGCGGAGGGGCGGGTTCATCTTGGCGTTCGTGTCGTACCCCTCGCACCGCTCGTGCGTCAGCGAAAAGTGGTGCGGCGTCGCCTCCGCAGTCACCCGGACGCCCTTTTCCTTGCCCCGCCGGATGAGCTCCACCGATCCGCGCGTGGACATGTGGCAGAGGTGGACGTGGCCGCCGGTGAGCTCCGCGAGGATGATGTCGCGCGCCACCATGATCTCTTCCGCCGCGGCGGGGATCCCCTTGAGGCCGAGCCGGGTGCTGACCAGCCCCTCGTGCATCGCGCCGCCCTGCGCCAGGCTCATCTCCTCGCAGTGATTCGCGACCGGGATGCCGAAGGTCCGGGCGTACTCGAGCGCCGTCCGCATCATGTGGCTGGAGCCGACCGGCTTGCCGTCGTCGCTGACCGCCACCGCCCCGGC
>CAYUOK010000164.1:0-3212 GCA_964446395.1 uncultured Gemmatimonadaceae bacterium
GCGGCGGTTCCCGCCCCAGCCCCGGCCGGTCAGGAAACGCCCCCCGAGCCACTGGAGAGCCCAAGCTGAAACGCCGCGGCACCTGAAACTCCCGGCTCCATCCGGCCGTAGCGACTCCGGGCCCGGCAAGCGTAGTTTGCCTGCCGGGCCGTCCCGTATCCCTGACTCACACCGACCGAGACCACGCATGCGACACCTGCTCACGCTCGCCCTCTTCGCCGCCTCTCCGCTCGCCGCGCAGGCGCCCGCCGCCGTCGTCCCGCCGCCGTCCTCGGCGGTGAAGAAGGCGGCCGCGACCATCACCGCCTCGGACGTGGCTCGCCGGGTCAACATCATCGCGGACGACTCGATGATGGGGCGCGACACGCCCAGCCCGGGCCTGGAGATGACCGCCCAGTACGTCGCCGACCAGTTCAAGTCCTTCGGGCTCAAGCCCGGCGGCGAGAACGGCACCTGGTTCCAGCGATACGACATCCTGCAGGTCCAGTTCGACCCGGCCGAGTCCCACGTCGGGTTCATGGCGGGCGGAAAGCACGTCCACGCCGAGTTCACCACCGACGCGCGTTACATGGGCGGCACCGCTCCCGACAAGGAGATCGGCGGCCCGGTCGTGGTCCTCGGAGGCAAGCCGAACCGGGACGCGCTCGCCGGCCTGGACGCCACCGGCAAGGTGGTCGTGGTGGTCATGGACTACAGCAAGGGGCCAGCGGCGGGCGGCATGGGCCAGATGATCGGCGCGGTCTACGCACTGCATCCGCTCGGCGTGGTGATCCTCTCGAACCGCGACTCGGCCGGCTGGGCCAACCGGATGAAGCCCCCCTACCGGCCCGGCATCCGCCTCGCCGGCGCGGAAGGGCGTCCCCCGGTCGTCGAGGTCAACGACGCGGCGCTCGCGTCGGTCCTCGCGGCCGGCGGCGTGGACGTCGCGAAGATCCGGGCCGATACGTCCATGGTGGTGCTGGCTGACCCGGGCCTCAAGGTCATGATCGACCTCAAGGAGACGGTGCTCAAGAAGAGTTCCGCCCCGAACACGATCGGCATCCTCGAGGGCACCGACCCCAAGCTCAAGCACGAGTACCTGGTGTACTCGGCGCACATGGACCACGTGGGCATCGCGAGCGGCAAGCCGGACAGCATCCACAACGGCGCCGACGACGACGCCTCGGGCACGGTCGGCGTGGTCGAGCTGGCCGAGGCGTTCAGCCGGCCCGGCGCCCGCCCCAAGCGCTCCATCCTGTTCATCACGGTGAGCGGCGAGGAGAAGGGGCTCTGGGGAAGCAATTATTTCGTCAATCACCCGACGGTGCCGCTCAAGGACATGGTGGCCGACATCAACCTCGACATGATCGGCCGCAACTGGCCCGACACGATCGTGGCGATCGGCCGCGAGCACTCGGACCTCGGCAAGACCCTCGAGGCGGTGAACGCGCAGCACCCCGAACTCGGGATGGCCGCCATCGACGACCGCTGGCCGGAGGAGAACTTCTACGGCCGGTCGGACCACTACAATTTCGCGAAGAACGGCGTGCCGATCCTCTTCTTCTTCAACGGCGTGCACGCCGACTATCACCAGGTGTCGGACTCCCCGGACAAGATCGACTCCGACAAGGAGTCGCGGATCCTGCAGCTCCTGTACTACCTCGGGCAGGCGGTGGCGAACAATCCGCAGCGCCCGCAGTGGAATCCGGACAGCTACGCCAAGATCGTCCAGCCGCCGAAGCCGGCGTCGTGAGGCTGGTGCTCGCCAGCGCGCTCGTCGCGCTGGCGGGCCTGGCGGCGGGCACCCCGCTCGCCGCCCAGGCCCGTGACCTCAAGAAGGCGGCGGCCTCGATCACCGCCAAGGACGTCTCCCGCCGCATTCACCTGATCGCCGACGACTCCATGATGGGGCGCGACACGCCGAGCCCCGGCCTCGAGGCGACGGCCGCCTACATCGCTGCCCAGTTCAAGTCCTTCGGCCTCCGCCCCGGGGGCGACAGCGGCACCTACCTCCAGCGCTTCCCGCTCGTCCTCCGGCGGCTGCAGGTCGAGCGCTCCTATGTCGAATTCACCGACCTGGGCGGCCAGGGGAGCATCCTCCTGCCGTACGCCACCTCAGTGGTCCAGCACGCCGGGGAACAGGACGGCAAGCCGGTCACCGCCCCGATCCTGATTCTCGGCGGTCCCCCCGACCCGACGCAGTTCCCCGCCGACAGCGTCGTGGCCGGCAAACTGCTCGTCTGGGTGGTCAAGTGGTCCGAAGTGCCGAAGTTCGCGAACGCCATCGTGCTGAAGGCCATGGCCGCCGGCGCGGCCGGGGTCATTGCCGTCAGCGACCGGGACACGACGGTCATCGCCGCCGCGGCCGGGCAGGCCGGCCGGGTGCAGGTGTCGCGTGACGACGGCGCCGCCCGGACGGGCGGCATCCCGCTCGTGGTGGAAGTCCCGCGAGCGGCGATCGTCGCCCGGTACCCCGAGGCGCAGGGTGTGTTCAATCAACTCGACGCCGCGAGCGCGATGACGGCGCTCTCCATGGCCGACTGGGAGGCGACCGTGATGGCGGCGGACACGGTCCTTGGCACAGCGTCGGCGCCGAACGTCGTCGGCATCCTCGAGGGCACCGACCCGACTTTGAAGCAGGAATACGTGGTGTTCTCGGCTCACATGGATCACATCGGAATCAGCGCGGGAAGACCGGACAGCATCAACAACGGCGCGGACGACGACGGCTCCGGCACGGTGGGCATCCTCGAACTGGCTGAGGCGTTCACGCGCAAGAAGGCCGCGACGAAGCGGTCGCTCATCTTCCTGACCGTCAGCGGCGAGGAGAAGGGGCTCTGGGGCAGCGCGTACTTCACCGCCCATCCGCCCGTGCCGATCGACCAGGTCGTGGCCAACCTGAACATGGACATGATCGGGCGGAACTGGCCCGACACCGTCGAGACGATCGGCATGACCTTCTCGAGCCTCGGCCCCACCCTCGATTCGGTGGCGGCGGCGCATCGCGACCTGGGCATGACCCCGGTCAACGACCTCGCGCCCGAGGAGCGCCGGTTGTTCCGGTCGGACCACTACAATTTCGCGCGGGCCGGCGTCCCGATCCTCTACTTCACGAGCGGGCACCATCCCGACTACCACGAGCCGAGCGACTCCCCCGACAAGATCAACGCGGAAAAGGAATCCCGGCTGCTGCAGCTGGTGTTCTGGACCGGGCAGGCGGTCGGGAACGCCGC
>CAYUOK010000165.1:0-3212 GCA_964446395.1 uncultured Gemmatimonadaceae bacterium
TGGAGCAGCGCGCCGGCCTCCGCGCCCGGCGACGGGTCGTTCAGCCCGGCGAACACGCCGGAGTAGAGGCGGCTGATGTTGAGGGCGTCCTGCTGGAGGTGCTGGGTGACCATCAGGCCGGTGCCCGCGGTCAGCAGGATGAGGCCGACGGCCAGGGCGACGATGACGCCCGGCGCGAGCCGGCGGAGGGAGTCCCTACGCACGGGGGACCAGGCGATCGGTCCCCAGATAGGGCGCGAGCGCCTCGGGAATCTGGACGGAACCATCCGCCTGCTGTCCGTTCTCCAGCAGGGCGATGATGGTGCGGGGGAAGGCCAGGCCGCTGGCGTTGAGCGTGTGGACGAACTCCGGCTTGGCGCCGGGTTCCGGCCGGAACCGGATGTTGGCGCGGCGCGCCTGGAAATCGGTGAAGGTGGACGCGCTCGAGACCTCGAGCCAGCCGTTCACGCCCGGGGCCCACACCTCGAGGTCGTAGGTGCGCGCGCTGGCGAAGCCGATGTCGCCGGCCGCCAGGGACAACACGCGATAGGGCAGCCCGAGCCGCTGCAGCACCGCCTCCGCGTGGGCCGTGATCCGCTCGTGTTCCGCCGCACCATCCTCCGGCCGGACCAGGCGCACGAGCTCCACCTTGTCGAACTGGTGCACGCGGATCAGCCCGCGCGTGTCCTTGCCGTGCGCACCGGCCTCGCGGCGGAAGCAGGGCGTGCTGGCCACGTACCCTCGCGGCAGTGACGCGCCGTCGAGGACCTCGTCGCGATGGAGGTTCGTGACCGGGACCTCAGCCGTCGGCAGGAGGTAGAGCCCGTCGCGCTCGACGCCGTAGAGCTCCTCCTCGAACTTCGGAAGCTGCCCCGTGCCGACGAGGCTGTCCCGGTTGAGGAGGAGCGGCACCGCCACCTCGACGTAGCCGTGCTCCCGCGTGTGGAGGTCGAGCATGAAGTTCTCGAGCGCGCGCACCAGCCGGGCGCCGAGCCCCACGAAGACCGGGAACCCGCTCCCGGACAGCTTGGCCCCGCGGGGCAGGTCGAGGATCCCGAGCCGCTCCCCGAGTTCCCAGTGGGGCCGGGGCTCGAACTCGAACCGGGGCGCCGTGCCCCAGGTGCGGATGACGGCGTTCCCGTTCGCGTCTCCGTCGGGGCATTCGTCGGATGGGAGGTTGGGCACGCCGAGCGCCTGCCCCTCGAGCGCCGACTCGACTTCGCGGAGCTCGGCGTCGAGCGCCCGGACCTCGTCGCCCGACGCCTTGAGGTCCGCCATGAGGTCGTCGGCGGATTCCTTTGCCCGCTTGCGGCGGGCGACCTCTTCCGTGGCCTTGTTGCGCTCGGCCTTGAGCGACTCCACCCGCGAGAGGATGCGCCGGCGCTGCACGTCGAGCGCGAGGATCGCGTCGAGCATGGCATCGACGGCAGGATCGCGCCGGCGGGCCAGGCGCACCCTCGCGGCATCGGGGTCCTGCCGGAGCGAACGGAGGTCGATCACCGGATCAGTCCCTCGGGAGGCCCGGTATCAGGCTCTTGTACCCGCAGTTCTCGTTCGACAGCGCCTGGAAGGTGAGCGTCTCGTTGCCCGGCGTGTCGTCGATGGCGAGCACCTGGAGCTTGCCGTAGAGCGGCACGCCGAGGCCGCCGCAGATGATGCGCGACCGGAGCAGCAGGACCGTGCCGGAGTCCACCACGATCGTGTCGTTGGTGATCCAGCCGTTGGAGGGTGCGGTGGAGAGTTGCTCGAACGTCTTGTTGGTGTACTGCAGGCCGGGGCCCGAGCCTTCCGTGTCGCTGAGCCGCAGGACCTCGAGCGTCAGGAAGACGTGCCGTCCGCTCGCGTCGACGTCATAGGCGAAATCGAAGGCGGAGCTCACGTCCGTCCGGACGACGTTGCCGTCGGCCACCGAAAAGGCGCTCGGCAGCGAGACCGGGGAGCCCGTCAGCGAGCCGACGGTGAAGGTGTCCACCACGTTCGGGATGGACGCAGGGGCGAGGTCCACGGTGTCGTCGCAGGCTGCGAAGAGCGCGGCGGAAGCGAACAGGGAAAGCAGGTGTCGAAGACGCATAAGTGTGGAAGGTTACCAACTGGGGAGAAGTGGGTCAACCCACCGTGGATTCTTGACTTCGCTCAGGTCGTGACCTACGTTCAGCGGGCCCCGACCCCCCGCCCCGGAGCCCCCCGAATGTCCGCACTTTCCAGTCTGTTGGACGACCTCGCAACGCGCCCCGGCGTGCTCGGCGCGCTCGTCTTGAGCGACGACGGCCTGACCGTGGCCCAGGCGGGAAGCGACCCGGCGGCGGAGGAACTCGCTGCCGTGGGTTCCGCCGCGTTGCGTCAGCTGACGCAGCTGGGTCGGAGCACGGGCCAGGGCAAGCTCCAGATGGGCGTGGTGGAGTACGAGACGGGGCGGGTCGTCATCCACCCGATCCGCGACGACAACTCCCTGCTCCTGCTCGTCCGCCGCGACGTCAACGTCGGCACCCTGCTCTTCGAACTGTCCGCGGACGCCGATGCGCTGTCCGCTCTCCTCTGATGCGGTGGGCCGTTCTCCTTGCCGGGGGTTCCGGCACCCGCTTCTGGCCCCTTAGCACGCCGGCCCACCCCAAGCAGCTGCTGCCGCTCGCCGGGCCGCGCTCCACCGCGGAGGCGGCGGTGGATCGCCTGGCGGGGCTCATTGACCCGGCGCGCATCCTTGTCGTGACGGGCGCCGCGCTGGCCGATCCGCTCCGGGCGGCCCTGCCGATCCCCGGCGAGAACATCCTGGTCGAGCCGCGCGCGGCCTCCACGGGGCCGGCCCTCCTCTGGGCCACGATGGAGGCGCAGCGACGGGACCCGGAGGCGGAGGTGCTCTCGCTCCACGCCGACTGGGTCATCCCCGATCCGGCCGCCTTCCGGCAGACGGCGGCCGCCGCGCTCGAGAGCGCGCGGCTCCACGACCGCCTGGTCACCGTCGGCATGGTGCCCTCGCGCCCCGAGACCGGCTACGGCTACATCGTCCCCGGCCCCGAGCTCGACGGCGTCGCCCGGCGGGTGGCGCGGTTCGTCGAGAAGCCCAACGCCGCGCGCGCGCTCGACCTGATCGCGGCCGGGGCGCTCTGGAACAGCGGCCTCTTCGCCTGGACCGCCGCGCGGCTGCGCGCCGAGGTGGAGCGCCACACCCCGGAACTGGCGGTGGCGCTCGCCGCGCTCCGCGCGGGCGACGTGCCCCGCTTCTTCACGATGGTGAC
>CAYUOK010000166.1:0-3183 GCA_964446395.1 uncultured Gemmatimonadaceae bacterium
AGCCGGGCCGTGAGCGGCGCAGACCCGCTGTCCACCTCGATGGAGAAGCGGAGCGGCCCGCCGGCCAGATCCAGCGTGGCGCGCCACGGGCCGGCGAGGGGGGCCGAGCCCGGAAGGAGCGCGGCCACCAGCAGTGCGGTGAAGGAGTGCAGGCTAGCTCCCGGGTTTGGTCGGCAGGTACTTCTCGCCCGCTTCGACTGGAGTGGGAATGGCGTTGCCGGACCAGGGGACAGGGCAGGGGTACACGGAACTGTAGGCGCAGAAGGGGTTCCGCGCCTTGTTGAAGTCGACCCGATAGCTGCCGCCCGGGGCCTCGGTGAGCTCGACGAACCTCCCGGCCGGATAGGTGCCTCGGTCGTTCGTCTGGTCCCGGAAATAGACCTGGAGTTCGGTCTCTTCGGTGCCCGGCACCGGCATCCGCATCACAAGCAGGCGTGTCCCCCCCGGCCCGAGCGGGATCGAGATGTGCCCGGCCGTCTCGGCTTCCACCTCGATGCCGTCGAGGGTCAGGATTCGGCGCCGCTCCCGCCTGGCCGGTGCCTCGAGACGGGCGGAGAAGCTGAGCTTCGGGTCCACGCCGTACCACCCGGGTGGGATTCCGGAGGGCTTGCCGAACACCATCAGCACGCTGCCACCGCCGCTGCCGAGGACCTGCAGGGTCCACGGCGCCAGGGCCACCGGCCGGCCGCGGGGCAGTGGGCGGCTCTTCCCGTCGGCTCCCGAGAACGTCGCCGCTCCGTTCCGTTCGGTCACCACCGCCGGCCCGAACCCGCGCAGGGGGATGTCCGCCGTGTCGGGGCCGAGGGTGACCCGACCTTCGAGTCGGTGCATCGCGACGGCCGCAAGCGGGCTCGTCGTCGAGGTGGACAGCCATTCGGCGTACGCTCGGCGTTCCGCGGCCAGTGCGGAGGACTCCTGAGCCGCGGCGCCCCCCACGGTCGTTGCGAGCAGCAGCAACGCCCCCACGGACACCCTCACCACTGCCAGAACCTGCCAGGATCGAAGGCGCTGAGGTCCTCGATGACCGTGGGCTCGCCGGCGAGGAGTTGCCGGATGAGCACTCCCGTGATGCCGGAGAGGAGGATGCCGTTCCGTCCGTGCCCCGTGGCGTACCAGAGCCCGCCGAGTGAGGGGTCGGCGCCGAGCAGGGGCAGCCCATCCGCGGAGACGGGGCGCAGTCCCGACCAGGTGCGCGTGACCGGGAGCCGTGCGAGCGCGGGGCAGATCTGGCTGGCGCCCGCAAAGATCCGCGCGAGGCCCGCGGCCGTCACCTCGTTGCGGAAGCCGGCGTAGTCCATCGTCGAGCCCACGGTGACCTCGCCGTCACGGCCGACGAGGTAGGCGCCCTTTCCGTAGACGATGGCGTGGCCGATCCCTTCCGGCGCCGGCAGCGCCGCCATCTCACCACGCACCGGTGCCACGGCCAGTGGCCGCGGCAGCCCATCGAGCAGCCCAGACCAGGCGCCCGCCGCGATGACGACGTCGCCCGCTGGGTGGCGGGCCTTTCCGCACACCGCCGCCACCCGGTCGCCATGGCGCTCGATCGAGACCGCCCGGTCGGGTATCAGCGTGGCGCCGAGCCGCACGGCGTCCGCCCGCAGCGCCTGCACCAGCCGCTGGGGGTCCACCCCACCGCCGGCCGGCGCCCAGAGCGCCCCTCGCGCGGGCCCCAGCCAGGGCCAGCGGGCCTTCGCTTCCTCGGCGTCGAGCCAGTCCACGTGGAGCGACTGCTGGCGCTGGTGTGCCACCTGCGCGCGGAGCCTCGTCTCATCCGCCTCATCGAAGGCCGCGTGCGCGATTCCCTCCTGCCACATCCCGATGTCGGCCCCGACGGACTCCTTCAGCCGCTCCGCCAGGACGGCGAGACGATCCCGGCCCGCGACGCCGAGCGCGACGATCGGGTCATCGGTTTCCCTGGTCTCGACCTCCGGCGCCAGCATGCCGGCCGCCGCCCGCCAGGCCGGACCGTCGTCGGCGTCGGGGTCCATGACGGCCACCGACCGGCCCGAACGCGCCAGTTCCCTGGCGCACGCGGCGCCGATTGCGCCTCCTCCAACGACGATAACATCATGTCCAGTTGTCACTTACAGCTCCACGAAACTTTTTGAAACATACGGGCGTATGGCTGTCACGTCCGTCAACCTGGAGGGGTGCAAGATGGTACGCTCACTGGTAGGCTTCGCCGCGTTCGCGGTCGTCGCCATGATTGTCCTGAAGATTCTCGGTTCGGTGTTCGGCATCGTGCTCAGCCTGATCGGCACGATCATCTATTTCGCCTTCTGGGGCTTCATCATCTACCTCGTCCTTCGGGTGTTCAGCCCGGGCACGGCGGACAAGGTGAAAGAGACGATCTCCGGCAAGCACTCCGCCTAGACACGGCGGCCACTCCCTCAGGTCCCGACGCGCCCGGAATTCCGGGCGCGTCCTGTTTTTCCGGTCCGACCTCCGCCCTCACCCCGCCAGCTTCTCGAGCACCGCCCAGTACAGCAACGGAAACATCAGTTCATGGTGCCCCGTCAGCTGGATCCCAGTGCCGCCGGCCAGCGTCGGGCGCTGCACCACGTTGACCCTCGGCCGGTAGTGCCGCTGCATGTCGAAGTCGGCCGCCAGGAAGTGGGTGGGCTTCCCGCCGCCCAGGTTGCGCGCGACGGTCAGCGCCTTGAGAAAGACCTCGGGCATGATGACGGCGCTTCCCCAGTTCATGACCACGCCACCCTGATCGATGTCGGGCAGCGACCCGGCCAGCCGGAGGAAGTCGCGCTGGCTGGTGGCGCCCATGGCGGCGCCGTCCGCCGCAGGGTGCTGGTGGATGATTTCGGCGCCGACGGCGGTATGCACGGTGACGGGGACGCCCCTTCGATGACAGGCGAGGAGGACCGACACGTCGTCGCCGGGCCGCTCCGGGCGGGCGGCCAGGTAGAGTGCGAGTCCCTCGCCCATCCCCCGGTTGTCCCGGGCCGCCGCCGAAATCGCGGCGTTCATTTCCCGCCCGGTCTCCTCCGCCATCCCGAAGGTGCCGTCGCCCAGTCCCGCGGCCACGTCCTCGCTGGTGCCGCCGAACGCGGCCAGCTCGAAATCGTGGATGGCGGCGGCGCCGTTCATCGCCACGTGCGTCACGATGCCGCGGCGGATCCAGTCGGCCACGAGCGGTCCGAGGCCGACCTTGATCACGTGGCCGCCGAG
>CAYUOK010000167.1:0-3173 GCA_964446395.1 uncultured Gemmatimonadaceae bacterium
AAATCACGGAGCAGATCAGGCAGATGCAGTCGTCCGAACAGCTCTGCCGGTCGCTCCTCGCCATGGTGCTCGAGCGCGGTGCCAGCGACAACATCACCCTCATCGCGGCCCGCGCGCCGATCCGCGCGGCGGCCGGGGCGCAGGCCTGATGACGGACCTCCTCTCCCGACTCTCTGCCGCCCTGTCCGACCGCTACCGCATCGAGCGGGAGCTCGGCCAGGGAGGCATGGCCACGGTGTACCTGGCCCAGGACGTCAAGCACGACCGCAAGGTGGCGCTCAAGGTCCTGAAGCCGGAGCTCGCCGCCGTCATCGGCGCCGAGCGCTTCGTGGTGGAGATCAAGACCACCGCCGCGCTCCAGCATCCCCACATCCTGCCGCTCTTCGACTCCGGCACCGCCGACGGCTTCCTCTACTACGTGATGCCGTTCATCGACGGCGAGACGCTCCGGAGCAAGCTCAATCGCGAGACCCAGCTGGGCATCGACGAGGCGGTGAAGCTGACCGTGGCCATCGCCGACGCCCTCGACTACGCCCACCGGCACGGCGTCATCCACCGTGACATCAAGCCCGAGAACATCCTGCTGCACGACGGCCGGCCGATGGTGGCCGACTTCGGGATTGCGCTCGCATTGAGCGCGGCGGCGGGCGGGCGGATGACCGAGACCGGCATGTCGCTCGGCACGCCGCACTACATGAGCCCCGAGCAGGCCACCGCCGAGAAGGAGATCACCGCCCGCAGCGACGTCTATTCGCTCGGGAGCGTGCTCTACGAGATGTTGACGGGCAATCCGCCGCACACCGGCGCCTCGGCCCAGCAGATCATCATGAAGATCGTGACGCACGAGGCGGCGCCTGTCACGGAATTGCGCAAGGCGGTGCCGCCCAACGTGGCGGCTGCCGTGGCCAAGGCGCTGCAGAAGCTGCCAGCGGACCGATTCGAGAGCGCCAAGGCCTTTGCCGATGCGCTTGGCATGCCAGGCTGGCGTGACTCCGTCCTGCTGGCTTCGGCGGAAACCACCGGTTCGAGGCGCGGGGTCAGCAACCTGCCGGGTGGCCCGGTCACCTTGGGGCTCGGCGCGGCACTCATCCTCATGACGGCGCTCGCGGCCTGGGGCTTCTTCAGTCGCCCGGACCTGCCCGTCGTCCGCATGGCGATGGGACTGCCCCAGCAACAGGAACTCGTCTACGGCGGCATCAACCTCACGCCGCCGCGTGTCGCCATCACGCCCGACGGCTCCAGCATCATCTATGCCGGCGTCGGCCCGGTCGCCGCCGTGCTCCCTGGTGGCGGGCAGGCCTTCCCCGCCGGACAGTTCGCGCTCGGCGTGGCGTCCCAATTGTGGATTCGGCCACTCAGCGAACTCGTGGGCCGCCCCCTGACCGGCACGGAGAACGGATGGGCGCCGTCGGTCTCCCCGGACGGGAAGCGATTCGTCTTCACCGTCTTCACCGAGAACCGGGCCGATATCCGGGTGGCATCGCTGGACGGCGGGCCGCCGATCACCGTGGCCAGCAATGTGGGCTTCTCGTCCGCGTCCTGGGGCCCGGACAATCACATCTACTTCATTGATCCCTCCGGTCTTCGAATCCTCAAGGTGGAGGCCAGTGGCGGGCCCGTGGACACGGTGGTCACCGTCAAGGAGTTCTCCTCCGGGGCACGTCTCGAGTGGCCGGACGTCCTGCCCAACGGCAAGTATGCGGTCGTGACCGTCGGCATTCAGGCGGAGTCTCGCCTCTCCACCCACGAAGTGCATGTCCTGGACCTGGCGACCGGCGCCTCGACTCGGCTGGCCGAGGGGGTCTATGGCCGGTACAGCCCGTCCGGCCACCTGCTCTACGTCACCGCCGAGAACGTGCTCATGGCGGCGCCGTTCGACGCGGGGTCCGGGAAGCTCTCCGGGCGCCCAACGGCATTGGTGGAAGGGGTCGACTATCGCAACAACGGGGCGGGCGATGTGGCCGTCTCCGCAAGCGGTTCGATGGTCTACTCGACCCCCGGGTTGAACGCCCCTGAAATGCTCGTCTGGGTGACGCGGGACGGTGTGGCCGAGCCGGTGGATCCGGCGTGGACCGGAGACCTCGAGTTCGAGGGGCTGTCGCTCGCACCCAATGGTTCCCGGGTGGCGGTCGAACTCGTTTCCGACCCGGGCGGCAACAGTTTCGGCGGGAGATCGCCCACGGCCGGGGGACTCACTCGTGGTGACATCTGGATCAAGCAGCTCCCGCGCGGTCCGTTGTCTCGGCTCACCTTCGGCGACGTGGACACCCGTGCGCCGGCGTGGAGTCCCGACGGGCGGCACATCGCGTACCTCTCCCGCGGCCAGGACGATCGGTGGACGGTGGTGCGGCGACCGGCTGATGGCAGCGGCGCAGCCGAGGCGCTGCCGACACCGCCCCGCGAGTTGAATGATGTCCTCTGGTCGAAGGACGGAGGGTGGCTGGTCGGCGGCATGTCGGGGCCACCCGACGACGATCTCGTCGGGCTTCGGGTCGGCGTGGATACGGCGTGGCGCGTCCTCGTCCAGGGGACGGCGAACGAGTTCGAGCCGACGATTTCGCCCGATGGCCGCTGGCTCGCGTACGCCTCCGACGAATCGGGGCAGGCCGAGGTATATGTGCGGCCCTTCCCGAACACGTCGAGCGGCAAGTGGCAGATCTCCACGGAGGGCGGCATCGACCCGATGTGGGGTGCCAGCGGTAGCGATCTCTATTACCGGTCGTTCGACGGCAACGGGATCTGGCGCGCGTCGCTTGCCGGGGGGCCGAGTGCCGCGGTCCGCACCCTGGCGGTCCGCATTCCCGAGGGGGCGTACGAGGCCAACCCGCGCAATCGGCTGATGGCCGTGTCCGCCGATGGGCAACGATTCCTGATGATCAACCAGACCGGGCAGGGTGACGTGACGGGCGACATGGTCTTCGTGCAGAACATCCTGGCCGAACTACGCGCCAAGGTCGGAAGGTGACGCGGTGAGCAATTCCGTCGAACGCCTGTCCACCGCCCTCGCCGACCGCTACAGCCTCGAGCAGGAGCCCGGGGCCGGCGCGGCACCGCCACGAGCTCGTCGCTAAAGCGACGGCTCGGCTCATGTCGCTGAAGCGACACGGGCGGGGTGCCCGCCTCCCTCTAGCCAACTCTCGTATCTAACGGTATCCTAAGGGGTTACCAATCGA
>CAYUOK010000168.1:0-3130 GCA_964446395.1 uncultured Gemmatimonadaceae bacterium
CCCGTTCGCCGCTCCGGATGCGGAAGAACCTCCGTCCCGTCATCTACGTGACCGGTGACGTGGCCGGCACCATCGAGTCGCCGGTGTACGCCATCCTCGCCATGAACGAGGCGCTCGACACGGTCCGGGTGGAGGGGGCGGCCATCGCGCGGTACAACGCCGTGGCGCCCGACCGGCTCGACGAGACCGCCCTCAAGTGGGACGGCGAGTGGCAGGTGACCATCGAGGTCTTCCGCGACCTCGGCCTCGCCTTCGCCGCGGTGCTGGTGCTGATCTACGTGCTGGTGGTGGGGTGGTTCCAGTCGTTCAGGATCCCGCTCGTCATCATGGCGCCGATCCCGCTCACCCTCATCGGCATCCTGCCGGGGCACGCCCTCACCGGCGCCTTCTTCACCGCCACCTCGATGATCGGCATGATTGCGCTGGCGGGCATCATCGTGCGCAACTCGATCCTGCTGGTGGACTTCATCCAGCTCGCCGAGGCGCGGGGCCGTCCGCTGCGCGAGGCGGTGCTGGAAGCGGGCGCGGTGCGGTTCCGGCCGATCGCGCTCACCGCGGCCGCCGTCGTCATCGGCGGCCTGGTGATGGTGCTCGACCCGATCTTCCAGGGCCTCGCCGTGGCGCTGATGAGCGGCGCCATCGTGGCCACCCTCCTCACCATGGTGGTGGTGCCGCTCCTCTACTGGGAGCTCCGGCGCCGCGAAGGAGCGACGTCATGAAGATGCTGATCCTGACCTACAGCGGCGCCGAGCCGGCTCGGGCGAGCGCGCTGCTCGAGGAGGCCGGCGTGCCCGGCCACACCTGCTTCGAAGGGGGGCGCGGGCACGGCCTCACGGGCCCGCGCGCCGGCACCCGCGCCTGGCCCGGCGAAGTGACGATGTGCTTTTCCGTCGTGGAGGACGTGCTGGCGGCGACCGCCGCCACGCACTGCCGCGCGGCGCAACTCCCCCCGGGCGAGCGGCTGCACGTGGCCGTGATGCCCGTCGACTCGTTCTTCTAGGATTGGAGGCAGGGCATGTGCAGTGACGCGCTCATCCGGCGGATCGCCGGGCTCTTCGTGATGGCGTCGGTGGCGCTGGGGTACTGGGTGCACCCCGGGTTCTTCTTCTTCACCGCGTTCGTCGGCTTCAACCTCTTCCAGTCCAGCCTCACGGGCTTCTGCCCGCTGGAGCGGATCCTGGGCGCTGCCCGCCTCTTCGGGTGCCAGCCGAAGAGGGCCTGACCGTTACTTGCGGCGGCGGAGGAGCTGCTTCTTGCGGTTCAGCTCCTCCTCCAGCCCGCCACACACCAGCTCGCACATCGTGAACACCTGCGGGTCGGTGATCCGGTACCAGCTGGTGGTCCCTTCCTTCCGCCGGTCCACGTACCCCTGCTGCAGCAGCACCTGCAGGTGCTTGGAGACGTTGGCCTGGCCGCCGCCGGTGCGCTCGGCCAGGTCGCCGACCGAACACTCCCCGGCGCGCAGCGCCTGGAGCAGCCGGAGCCGCATCGGCTCGCCCAGCGCCTTGAAGCGCTCGGCGATGGCGGCCGCGGTGGTGTCGCTGAGTTCGACCATCGAATCCTCCCGCGTGAACTATCCACAACTATGTAGTAATATAGTAATATCTGCCTCCGCGCGCCATATTCCCGCCCGGTCCTCAGTCCTCAGTCCTCAGTCCTCAGTCCTCAGTCCTCAGTCCTCTTATGTTTCCCCCGATGCCCCTCCTCGGCCTCGCCCTCGCCCTCCTCATCGGCGTCTCCCTCGGCCTCCTCGGCGGCGGCGGCTCGGTGCTCACGGTACCGATCTTCCATTACGTGCTGGGCTACGACGTGAAGCCCTCCATCGCCATGAGCCTGGCGGTGGTCGGGATCACCAGCGCCGCCGGTGCCCTCGGGCGCCTCCGGACCGGCGAACTCAACGGTCGCGCCGTGCTGACCTTTGCGCCGGTGGCCATGCTCGGCACCTTTCTCGGCGCGCGCCTGGCGCTCCTCGTGCCCTCGGCGGCCCAGCTGGTGCTCTTCGCCGTCGTGATGCTTGCCGCCTCCTTTTTCATGTGGCGCGGCCGGCCCGCCGACGCGGCGCCCGCCACGAAGCCCCACCCCGTCCTCGTGGCGCTCATCGGTGGCGCGGTCGGGGTCCTGACCGGGCTGGTCGGCGTGGGTGGCGGGTTCCTGATCGTGCCGGCCCTCGTCCTGCTGCTGGGCGTGCCGGTCAAGGAGGCCGTCGGCACCTCGCTCGGCGTCATCGCACTCAACTCGGCCTCCGGCTTCGCCGGGTACTGGGGCAAGGTGGACGTCGACCTCCGCATGATGGCGGCCTTCACCGCCATCGCCATCGCCGGCGTCTTCCTCGGCACCCGGCTCGGCCGCCGCGTGCGGCCGGGTCATCTCCGCCAGGGATTCGCGGTGTTGCTCGTCGTCGTCGGCGTTGCCATTCTTCTCCGGAGCCTTTCGGGCCAGCCCTAGCACTCCATCGGAACCTGTCCATGTTCTTCCAGCGCTTCTACGACGACACGCTCGCCCAGACCAGCTACCTCATCGGCTGCGCCGCCACCGGCGAGGCGATGGTGCTCGATCCCAACCGCGACGCCGCGCAGTACGTGCGCGCCGCCGAGGAGGAGGGGCTCCGGATCACGCACGTGACCGAGACCCACATCCACGCCGACTTCCTCTCCGGCTCGCGCGAGCTCGCCCACCTGACCGGCGCCGTGATGTACCTCTCCGACGAGGGAGGGCCGGGCTGGCAGTACGCCTTCGCGAAGCAGGGCGGGGCGGTGCTGCTCCACGACGGCGACCATTTCATGGTCGGCAACATCCGCTTCGACGTGCTGCACACCCCCGGACACACCCCTGAACACATTGCGTTCGTGGTGACGGACACCGCCGGCGCCACCGGGCCGATGGGCATCGTCACCGGCGATTTCGTCTTCGTGGGCGACGTCGGCCGGCCCGACCTGCTGGAGAAGGCGGCGCGGGTGGCGGGCTCGGCGGACGGCGCCGCGCGCGCCCTCTGGAAGAGCCTGGAGAAATTCCGCGCCCTCCCCGACCACCTGCAGGTCTGGCCCGGGCACGGGGCGGGCTCGGCGTGCGGCAAGGGAATGAGCGCGGTGCCGCAGAGCACCGTCGGGTACGAGAAGCTCTTCAACTGGGC
>CAYUOK010000169.1:0-3092 GCA_964446395.1 uncultured Gemmatimonadaceae bacterium
CCGATCATCCCGCCGCCGAGCGCCACGATGGCGGCGTCGCGGGTGAGGCCCGCCGAGAAGAGGGCGTCGGTCAACGCCTCCCAGCGGGCGCGGGACTTCGAGGACTCTCCTGCGGGGACGGAGAGGACGAGCGCCCAGGGGCCGCCGGACAGCCGGTCGGCCAGGAGGGCGGCGACCATGTCGTCGGTGATGACCGCCACCGGGCGCCCCGGCCACAGGGCGGCGACGCGATCGGGGAGCTCGTCGAGCGCACCGGGGCGAATGGTGACGTTGTAGCTGCCGGTGGCGTGGGCGATCCGGAAGTCGGGCACGGCTACCAGGTGTCGTCGGCGACGCCGGCCCGGTGGTTGGCCAGGCGGGCGAGCGTGAAGAGCAGGTCGGAGAGCCGGTTCAGGTAGGTGATGAAGAGCGGGGGAATCTCGGCGTCGTGCGAGAGGTGGACGACGCTCCGCTCGGCGCGCCGGCAGATGGTGCGGGCCAGGTGGAGGGCGGCAGCCTGCGGGGTGCCCGCCGGGAGCACGAAGGCGCGGAGCGGGGGCAGCTCGGTGTCCATCGCGTCCATGGCCCGCTCGAACTCCTCGATCCGATCCGGGGGCAGCTCCGCCTTGGCGAGCGCGGCGGCCACCCTGGCGGGGTCCGGCGTCGCGAGGTAGCCGCCGATGCTGAACAGGTCGCGCTGCACCTGCTCCAGGAGTGCGTCGTGCGCGCCCCCGGGCGCCGCAGCCCGTGCGACCCCGAGCGCCGCGTTGAGCTCGTCCACGTCGCCGTACGCCGAGACGCGCGGGTGGTCCTTCGGGACACGGCCGCCGCCGAAGAGGCCGGTCTCTCCCTCGTCCCCGGTCCGGGTGTAGATCTTCATGAAGCCTGCCTTGCGCGTCGAATGACGGCGAGCATCTCGCCGGTGTCGGTGACTTTTTCCCTCGGGGCTCCGCGGGCGGCGCCGGCGGCGCTCTCGTGCGCGTCGAGCGCCTGCCAGTCGCGCCAGGTCACGACCTCTACCCCGCGCCCTTCCAGGAGTGCCGGCACCGCCCCGGGATCGGGATCGGCGGGGGTAGGCAGCCTTTCCGCGTCGGCGTCCTCGAGGAGGGCGGCGACCGTCTCGACGGCGTCCGGCTTGTTCGTCCCGATCACGCCGCTCGGTCCCCGCTTGATCCACCCCGCCACGTAGCTGCCGGGCACCGCCGCCCCGTCGGCCGTGACGCGACCCCGTTCGTTGGGGATGACGGCGCGGCGCTCGTCGAACGGCACGCCCGCCACCGGCAGGGCCCGGTATCCCACCGAGCGGAACACGAGCCCGACTGGCAACGTCGCCTCCTGGCCGGTGGGGACCGCCTGGACCCCGCGGGCGCCGGCCTCGAGCCGGTTGGCCCCGACGACGAGCCGTTCGACGCGCGCCTCTCCCTCGATCCGCACGGGGGACGTCGAGAAGAGCAGCTCGATTCGCCGGGGGCGGCCCATCACGCCGCGCTCGAGGAAGGAGTGCAGGGTCTTGAGGTTCTTCTCCGCCTCCCGGTCGGGCGTGGCCTCCAGCGACGCTTTCGTGGCGGCATCCAGCTCGAGGTCCTCGGGCCGCACGATCACGTCGGCCAGCGGCAGCTCGCCGAGCTCCTTGAGCTCGGGGTTGGTGAAGGCGGCCTGTGCCGGCCCGCGGCGTCCGAGAAGGTAGATGGTGCGCACGCGGCTGGCGCGCAGCGCGTCGAGGGCGTGGGCGGCGATGTCGGTCGTCGCGAGGTCGTCGGGATCGCTGGCGAGGATCCGCGTCACGTCCATCGCCACGTTGCCGACGCCCACCACGGCGGCCGCCTCCTGGCCGAGGTCGAACCGGCGATCCTGGAAATCGGGGTGCCCGTTGTACCAACCGACGAACTCGGTGGCGGTGTGGCTCCCGGGGAGCGACTCCCCCGGGATGTCCAGCGCACGGTCCGCCTCTGCACCCACCGACCAGACCACCGCGTGGTAGTGGCCGAGGAGTTCTTCGGCGGTGATGTCGCGCCCGGCGGTCACGTTCCCGAAGAACCGGAACGCCGGGTGCGCGGCCACCTTGTCGTAGATCCTGGTGACCGACTTGATCTTCGGGTGGTCCGGCGCCACGCCGCCCCGCACCAGCCCGAACGGCGTGGGCAGGCGGTCGAAGAGGTCCACCGCAACCGGCCGGTCCTGCTTGAGGAGGTGCTCGGCGGCGTAGAAGCCGGAGGGACCGGCGCCTACGATCGCGACCCGGAGCGGGGCGGCGCTCACGCTACTTCTTTCCCATTTGCACGACGAGGCTGTCGATCTGCGGAATCATCACCCGGCTGCCGAGGGTGTGGTTGTTGGCCTCCACCGCAAAGGTGAGGGTGCGCCCCGGGAGCTCGATGTATCCGGCGAGGGTGTTGACGCGGCTGATGCTGCCGGTCTTGGCGCGCACCTTTCCCTCGAGCGGTGTCCCGACGAACCGGGACTTCAGCGAGCCGCGCTGGCCGGACTGAGGGAGCCCAGCGGCGAACGACTCGAACCGGGGGTGCGCCCGCATCCAGGTGAGGAGAGTGGCGAACGCCTTCGGTGAGACGAGGTTGCTGCTCGACAGCCCGGAGCCGTCGCGCAGCGCGAACTGCGTGGAGTCCACCTTCATCGAGTCGATCAGGAAGCGGCGCTCGACCTCGAGCCCGGCCTTCCAGGAGCCGGCGCCACCGAACTGCCGCCCGAGCTGCTTGAGGAGCATCTCGGCGTACCAGTTCTGGCTGGTGTTGAGCACGGGGAAGATCCAGTCCCTCACGGGCCGCGAGGACACTTCCGCGAGGGCGGCTCCCTGGCGCGCGGCGAGGTTCTGCAGCGAATCGGTGGTGGATCGCGTGGCGCCGAGGACCGCGATGCCGCTATCCGCAAGGACCGAACGGAGCGCCCAGGCGGTGAAGAGGTCGGGGTCGGGGAGTGCGAAGTACTCCTTGCCTCCGCGCCCGTTCAGGGGCACGTCGCCCTCGGCCCACACCCGGAGGGTGCCCGGTTCCCGGAAGAAGTCGATGGTGGTCGGCTGACCCGCCGCCACCGTTCGCGTGCGGTTCTCGAACGACACCATCCCGAAGTCGGGCGTGAAGCTGATGGTGGCGGGCGCC
>CAYUOK010000170.1:0-3079 GCA_964446395.1 uncultured Gemmatimonadaceae bacterium
CGGAACACCTTGGGATACTTGAGCGGCTTGTCCTCCCCCTCGGTGACCGAGAAGAGCACCACCTTGGCGTCCTCCCCGAGGTCCCAGCTGGCCGGGCAGACGAGGTTGCCGACGTTCTCGACGAAGAGCAGGTCGGTGGCCGCCAGGTCGATGGCTTCCAGGGCGCTGTCCACCTGCTTCGCGTCGAGATGGCAGGCTCCGCCGGTCACCACGGCCTGCACCAGGCGGGTCGTGTGGCGGGCCAGCCGGTCGGCGTCGTTCTGGGTCTGCACGTCGCCGGTCACGACGGCCATGCGGAGCTCGTCGCCGAGCGCGGCCAGGGTGCGCTCGAGGAGGAGCGTCTTTCCCGATCCGGGGGACGAGACGAAGTTGAGCGCCGGGACGCCGGCCGCGGCCAGGCGCGCGCGTACGGTCTCGGCGATCTCGTTGTTCCGGGCCATCACCGGTTCGCGCAGTTCAATCGTCCGGACGGTCATCGTCGAGCTCCAGGTAGGTCACGCGGAGAACGTCGCCAGGGCACCGGGTCAGCTCCGGCCGCGCGTTGCGGAACGGCGGGGCGGCCAGGAGCGCCTCGAGGCAAAAGAGAAGATTGTCGGGCTCGAGGCCGGAATCATCTCCGACGTCGAGCCCGACCGTGATGAGCTGGGGGAGTTCGACCGGCGAGAGGCGCTCCTCCGCCAGCCGGCAGACCTCCATCGCCACGCTCATTTCATGCATGCGCGGGCATCCGCGGCGAGACGCGGATTCCCCATTCCCTCAGCTGCGTGGCCATCCGCTCGGGCAGCCGGGCCGCCCCGCGGCCCACCGCCGGGGTCATGCTGGCGCGCATCTCGATGGTGGACGGCTCCACGCCCAGGGCCACCGTCATCGCCGGCAGCGTGCCACGGACCTGGGCCAGCGTCAGGACGTCCACGATGTCCACCTGGTGCGCCGAGAGCTTCTGGCCCAGCACGCGGGGGAGGTCGGGGCCGTCGAGGAAGACATCCGCGCCGGGTTCGAGCCCGGCGCGGATGGCGTCCACGAGCAGGAGCTTTCCCGCCGATTCGATGTACGGGAGCAGGTTCATCCCCCAGGTGCCGCCGTCCATGAGCTCGACACCCTCGGACACCTCGAACCGCTCCCGGAACTGCTCGAGCGCCACGATGCCGACCCCGTCGTCGCCCATGATCGGGTTGCCGAGGCCGAGGACGAGGACCGGCCGGGCGCTATTCGTCCACATACTGCCTGTCGGCGCGGATGTAGTGCCCGCCGTTGACGATGCCCGACAGGCCGCCGCCGCGCTCGGTGATTTCCTTCCGGATCACGAGGTAGATGTGCATGATCGGGAAGATGATGAACCACCAGACGCAGAGGTGGTGGACCAGCCGGACCACCTGGATGCCGCCGACGGCGAGGGTGAGCGGCTGGGTGATCGTGTAGAAGAACCCGCCTGGCTCGGCCTGGCCGTACATCGCGAAGCCGGTCAGCATCACTACGATGGAGACCACGTAGGTGGTGGTGTAGCTCAGCTGCTGGAGCGGGTTGTGCCCGATGTAGTGGGGCGCGCGCTCCGGGTGGATCATCAGGTAGTACTTGACCTGCGTGACGAGGTTGACCCAGTCGCGCTTCCGGACCGGGAAGAGCGCGGGGAGCCGCTCGAACTGATTGCCGGCAAAGAGCCAGTACACCCGGACCAGGCCCGTCATGACGAACACGCCGGCGGCCACATAGTGGATGAGCCGGATGTACCCCATGAGGTACTGGGGTGGTGCGCCGGTGGTCATGAAATAGGGGCGACCGATGTAGAACCCGGTCACGATCAGCACGAGGATCGCGAGCGCCGCGATCCAGTGCATGGCGCGCAGGGGGGCTCCCCAGGGTTCCACCCAGCGGTAGTTGCCGCTGGGCGGGGCGAACCGGGCGCCGAGGGGGAACAGCGGAGAATCGGCCAGTGGCGGCGGCGCGGGGCCATGCCGCGGAGTCGGGACGGTCATTGGACCTTGACCTCCACGACTTCATGCCCGTCGGCGTCGAGCACGTGCACGCCGCAGGACATGCAGGGGTCGAAGGAGTGGATGGTGCGCAGGATCTCCAGCGGCTGCTCCGGCCGGAGCAACGGGTGGTGGTCCATCAGCGCCGCCTCGTACGGGCCGGGCACGCCGGCCTCGTCGCGCGGGGAGCAGTTCCAGGTGCTGGGCACCACGCACTGGTAGCGGGAGATCTTGCCGTCCTCGATCTGTACCCAGTGACCGAGCGCGCCGCGGGCGGCGTCGAGGTACCCGTAGCCCTGCGCCGACTTCGGCCAGGTGGAGGGTTCCCACTTGTCGCCGTTGAAGGTCTTGGTGTCGCCATTCTTGATGCGCGCCACGAGCTGGCCGTACCAGTTCTGCATCTGGTTGGCCACCAGCACCGTCTCCATGCAGCGCGCGGCCACCCGGCCGAGCGTCGAGAAGAGCGCGGCCGGCGGCACGTCGAGCCGGTCGAGCAGGGTGTTGGTGATCTCCTTGATGTCCTTCTGGCCGGCGGCGTACCCCACCACCATGCGGGCGAGCGGGCCGACTTCCATGGCGCGCCCGTCGTACCGCGGCGACTTCATCCAGGTGTACTTCTTCTCGTCCTGCAGGTAGGTCCACGGGGTCGGCGGGCCGGTGTACTTCGGCACCGTCTCCCCTTCCCACGGGTGGAGCGAGGCGGCGTCGCCGCCGCTGTACTCGTACCACGAGCTCGTGATCCCCTCCTTCACCAGGGTGTGGTCGTACGGGTACACCTTGGAGAGGTCGCGGTTCATCACGATCCCGCGCGGGAAGTACAGCGAGTCGAGGTCGTTGGTGTCCACCGAGGCGAACTCGCCCACCGTCAGGTAGTTGCCGGTGCCGCCGCCGATGGCGCCCCAGTCCTTGTAGAACCCGGCAATGGCCTGCACGTCCGGCCAGTACACCTCGTCCACGAACCGCTTGGCGCGGGTGATCATGGCCTGCACGTCGGCCAGGCGCGCCGCGTTGATGGTGGCGGTGTCGTTGAGGTTGATGGCGCTCGCCATGCCGCCGACGAGGAAGTTCGGGTGCGGGTTCTTGCCGCCGAAGATGGTGTGCAGGCGGAT
>CAYUOK010000171.1:0-3069 GCA_964446395.1 uncultured Gemmatimonadaceae bacterium
ATCACCTGGCCGCCGTCCAGCGTCACCCAGTCCGGCCGGGTGATGTGATTCTGGATGTCCTGCTGGGTGTGGGTCGGCGCGAGCCGCTTGTTCGCCACGATCGCCGTCACCTCCGTCAGCCCGCCGCCCAGCGACTTGGTCGCGATCGAGTCCACCACGACCAGCGGCATCTGGCTCGCCTGGTACACCGTGAACGCCATGTTCCGGTGCGCCTCGGACGGCAGGAGGAAGCCCGGAATGGCCCGCGTGTACTGCTTCTTCACGCCGCCCACCTCGATCATCCCGTACTGCGGATGGTTCACCGGTGTCCACGGAACCACCGCCTCGTTCATCAGCAGCAGGCGGTCGAAGGCGTACTCGGGCCGGTCGTACTTGTCCCGCTCCGGCTGCCGCTCGAAGTACTTGAACGGCGTCCAGAGTTCGTTGCTGTAGCTGATGATCCCGCGGCCCTTGTAGGTCCAGTCGAGCTCGTTGCCCCAGGTGGTGTAGAGCCCGCTCCAGATGACGGCGTACTTGTAGCCAGGCAGGACCGTTTCGCCGACCTTGCCGATGGCGTCGTACACCTGGACGTCCTGCGCCTGGTACTCGTCGCCCTCGACGCCGGGGCCCCGGAGGATCCACCCGCCGGAATTGTGGTAGGTCTGCACCCCCGCGATGTTGGGGTGGCCGAGGATGAACTGCATTACCGCTCGCGTTTCGGGCAGCGAGCCAGGGTAGTAGTCGGCCCCGCCCTGGACGTACCGCGGCTGCCAGTTCCAGGGCCAGTTGCGGTTGGGGTCGTACCCGTAGGATACGCCGTCCTCGTTCACGACGCCGTCGCCGTCGTTGTCGATCCCCTCGGTGCCGAGCATCTCGTACTCGCCAGGCCGGTCCGGCTCGGCAAGGATCATGATGCGCGGATCGACGGGCGACGGGATCCACCGCCCGTTCGGGTTGCGGCGGCGCATCTGCGTGATGTTGCCGTCGCCGTCGAGGTCGTCGTAGGCGTCTTCGTCCACCACGCCGTCGCCGTCGGTGTCGCGGGGAACCACGCCGGACCGCGGCGAGTTGGGGTTGTTGGGCCTGTTGATGAAATCCTCGCGCCCGTCGGGGTTGATCGTCGGCACGATGTAGAAGACGCGCGCGTCGAGCAGCGAGTCCACCCACGGCACCCGGTCCGCCATCTCGCAGAGGTACCACGCCGTGTAAAGCGAGATTTCCGAGCCCTGGACTTCGTTCGCGTGGATGTTCCCGTCGATGTACATCCCCGGTTTCCGGTCGGCGTCGCCGGTACCGAAGTTGGTGACCGTGAGCAGCCAGATCTCCCGTCCCTCGTGCGACTTGCCGATCGACCCCAGGCGGCAGCGGTCGGGCCAGGCCTGCTGCAGCCGCCGGCCGATGTCGCCGATGGCGGCGTGGTCGTAGTAGCGGTCCCACGTGACCGCCACCTTGGGGTTGGGCGGCGACCCGAGGGCGGCGAGCGCACCCTGCGCCGACAGCCTGCCGGCGCCAGCAAGCGTGAGGACGGCGACCGCCAGGATCACCGCGCGGGGGGATGTGGTGGGTGTCGTCATGGTCATCCCCTCAGCGCAGCTTCAGCGTCTGGGTCGCGCTGCCCGCGACCGGACTGGATGCCGTAATCGCCACCGTGGCTCCCGGCTCCCCGACCACCACCCACCGGAACTTCGCCGATGCTCCGTTCCCCGCAATCGGCCCCACCATCTCCACCGCCCGCCCGCCCACAATCCGTTGCGTGCCGGGGTCGAGGACGAGCCGGATCCGCTGCGGCCAGGCCGCCTTCACGCCGATCGCCGACAGGGTGGGGAAATAGCCCTCGTTGGCGAGCTCGACCTCGATCCGGTAGGTCCTGGCACCGACAGCCGTGACGGTCGCGTTGCGCAGCGTGATCCGGGGGAGCGCCTCGGCCAGCCCGATGACGAACGCCAGCTGGCCGCGGGAGAGGGAATCGAGCAGGGCCGCCGGCGGGTTGATCCCGACGAAGGGCGCGAACCCGCCGATCTCCACCTCCTGCCCCGGAAAATCGGGATGCTCGACGCGGGTCCAGGCGACGAAACCTGACGGGACGTTCGCGCCGACCCACCGATATGCGTCGGATTCGGCCTTGTTGCTATCCTGCGCCGCAGGTGCCTTGCCGCCGCCCGCGGCCGTGTCCGCTACGGCAGTGCCCGGAATCCACCAGACCCGGGAGCCGAACGCCCAGCGCCCCATGTCGTAGTAGGCCCAGGAGAGGGGATCGCCCGCCAGGTCGGCGGAGGAGGGGCCACTCTCCAGCGAGGTCGCCTTCCGGAACCGGGCCGCCGTCTCCTCGAAGAAGGGCTGGTCTGCCCCGAGGACGCTGGTGTACGGCCCACCAGCCGCCGTTCCCTGTTCCTTGCCCCCGATCCCTGGGGTGCGGTCGTGCTTCCAGGGAAGGAGCAGGTTGTCCTGCGGACCGAGCACGTACACGGCCGCAATGTTCGGATGGGCAATGAAGAAGTCGGCCACGCCCTTCGTTTCGGGGGCCGACATCGGGTAGAGTCCCGTGGCATCGCCGAAGTACCGGTATCCGTGGGTGAAGTTGGCGCCGACGTCGGTGCTTCCGGAGGGGTCCTCGTTCCAGGCCTGGTCCTGGTCGTTGTCACGCCCTTCGGTGTAGAGCCGGTACACCCCCACCTGGCCCTTGGCGCGGTCGGCCTTCCGGAGCAACGCCGGGTGGGCGGAATCCGGCATCCAGTCTCCCGCCGGATCGCGCACCCGCATCATCGTGATCAACCCGTCTCCGTTCAGGTCTTCGGGGCCATCCTCGTCCACCTGCCAGTCGTGGTCGTCGTCGGCGGCGCCGTCGTTCCGGACCTGCTCGTAGAGCGGACTCCGGAAGAAGGCTTCGGCGGCGTCGGGGTTGACGCGGGGGACGACATAGATGGTGCGCGTGTCGAGGAGGGCCGTGACCGCTGGATCGGTACCGTACGCGGCGGCCAGTTGGTTGGCCACCCGCATCGCCACTTCGCTTCCCACGACGTGGGGGCCGAAGGCGTTGGCCAGCACCAGCAGGGCGGGGCGGCCGTCGGGGTCCTTGCCGGCGCCGAGGCG
>CAYUOK010000172.1:0-3021 GCA_964446395.1 uncultured Gemmatimonadaceae bacterium
TCGAAGGAGGCGGGCGGCGCCGACCGCTGGGGCTTTTTCTTGGTCATGCACCTTCCTCTGGGTGAATCGCGGCCCCGGTGTCCTGAGCGCCGGGCGTGCTGAAACATAACAGGGGAGCGGGGTGTTTGGCAAAGGTTTCGGCCGAGCGACAGGCCCGTAATCCATTACATTCCATCCGGTTGATGACGCCGACCGCTCCCTCGGCTCGGCTTTTCCGGACGCCGCGCGACTCATATAAGGACAATCGCCCATGGCCGGCACTACCTCGCTGAACCGCTTCTATCTGATCCTGCTCGTCGTCGCCGTCGCCGGCGGCGGCCTGCTCTTCTGGCAGGTGCGCCGGGGCGTGCCGAGCATCCCCGCCAACGTCACGGTCACCGCGGCGGACACGGCGGGGTTCCAGGGCTACTTCCTCGGAAACGCCGACGCGCCCGTGGTCATCACCGAATACGCGGACTATCAGTGCCCCGCCTGCCAGACGTTCGACATGGTGCAGTTCCCGGACATCGTTCGGCAGCTCGTCGAGACGGGCAAGGTCCGCTGGCGGTATCGGGACTTCCCGCTCAGCAGCCATCCGTTCGCGCGCCTCGCGGCCCATTCGGCGGCCTGCGCCGATGACCAGGGGCGCTACTGGGAGCAGCACGCCAGCATCTACCAGGGGCAGTCGAACTGGGCGCGCGAGACGGAGCCGTCGGGCACCTTCCGCGGCTATGCCGAACGGCTCGGGCTCGACCTCAAGGTGTACGACGAGTGCATGATGTCGGCGAAGTACGCCGGGCGGATCCAGGCCAGCTACAATGAGGGGGTTCGGGTCGGCGTGAACGCCACGCCGACCTTCCTCATCGGGGATCGCCTGTACGGCGGGCTCTCGAACTCCGACGCGCTCAAGGCGCTCGTGGACTCCCTGACGCCGGCGACTCCTGCCACCCCATGAAATACCGGATGGGCACGGCGCTCCTCAGCCTCGCGGGCATGCTCGTCTCGGCGTACCTCTGGATGTTCAAGCACGGCTACATCGGGTCGCTGGCGTGCGGGACCGGCGGTTGCGCCACCGTGCAGTTCAGCGAGTACAGCAAGTTCCTTGGGGTGGACGTGGCCCTGCTCGGCTTCGCGGCGTACGCCCTCCTGCTCGGGCTGGCGATGCTCGGCCTCCAGCCGGCGTGGCAGGAGCGGCGGGAGCCGGCGCGCGCGGCGCTCCTCTTCTCGGCCGGCGGCGTGCTCTTCGCCGGGTACCTGACCTGGCTCGAGCTGTTCGTCATTCACGCCATCTGCCGCTGGTGCGTCGCTTCGGCGGTCATCATCGTGCTCGTGTTCCTGCTCCAGTTCCTGGACCACCGGCGCCTGGCGCGCGGCTGACGTGACCGACCACGAGGAGCGTCCGGGGCACGATCACGGCCAGGGCCTGGCCGCGCTGGCCCTCGGCGCGCTCGGCGTGGTGTACGGCGATATCGGCACCAGCCCGCTCTACGCCATGAAGGAGGCGTTTACCGGCGCGCACGGCCTGCCTCCCACCCAGGCCAACGTCTACGGCGTCCTGTCGCTCATCTTCTGGTCGCTCAATTTCGTCATTTCGTTCAAGTACATCGGCTTCGTCATGCGGGCCGACAACCGGGGCGAGGGCGGCATCATGGCGCTCCTCGCCCTGGTCCGTTCCCGGAGCAAGGCGGGGCGCGGCCGGGCGGCGTTGATCGGGTTCGGGCTCTTCGGCGCCGCGCTTCTCTACGGCGACGGCGTGATCACCCCGGCCATCAGCGTCCTGGGCGCGATCGAAGGCATCGAGGTCGCGACGCCCG
The DNA here is from genome assembly GCA_964446395.1 of uncultured Gemmatimonadaceae bacterium. Lineage (GTDB taxonomy): Bacteria > Gemmatimonadota > Gemmatimonadetes > Gemmatimonadales > GWC2-71-9 > SPDF01. The sequence continues at coordinate 1,794 of CAYUOK010000172.1, forward strand.
CCTTCGCGAATTTCGTCGTGCCCATCGCGGTGGTGATCCTCGGCGGGCTCTTCTGGTTCCAGAGCCACGGCACCGACCGGATCGGCAAGGCGTTCGGTCCCATCATGCTCGTCTGGTTCATCTGCATCGCGGGGCTCGGGATCCGGGGCATCACCATGCACCCGGAGGTCCTCCGGGCCGTGAATCCGTGGTACGCCGTCGAGTTCTTCATCAACGACCGGCTCGAGGGCTTCCTCATCCTCGGGGCGGTGGTGCTGGTCATCACCGGCGGCGAGGCGCTCTACGCCGACATGGGGCACTTCGGGCGGCGGCCGATCCGGCTCGCCTGGTTCGCCCTCGCGCTGCCCGCCCTGATGCTCAACTACTTCGGGCAGGCGGCGCTCCTGATCGAGACGCCCGGGGTCGCCAATCCGTTCTTCGCGCTGGTGCCGGAGGGGTTCCTCTATCCGATGATCGTCGTCGCCACGATGGCGGCGGTGGTGGCCTCCCAGGCGCTGATCTCCGGCGCCTTCTCCCTCACGCGGCAGGCCGTGCAGCTCGGGTATTCTCCGCGCGTGACGATCGTCCACACCTCGCGGAGCGAGGTCGGGCAGATCTACGTGCCGGAAGTGAACCAGGCGCTCGCCGTGGCGTGCATCCTCCTGGTGCTGGGCTTCCGGAGCTCCACCAACCTGGCCGCCGCGTATGGCATCGCGGTCACCGGGACGATGATCATCACGACGGTGCTCTTCTACCGGGTGGCGCGCGACCGCTGGAACTGGGGCGTTCCCGCCGCCGGGGTGGTGTGCGGGCTCTTCCTGTTCGTCGACCTGGCGTTCTTCGGCGCCAACATCATCAAGTTCGCGGACGGCGGCTGGTTCCCGATCGTCGTGGCGGCGGCGGTGTACACGCTGATGACCACGTGGAAGCGGGGGCGCGCCAAGCTCACCGCGCTCGTGCAGCAGTCGAGCCTGCCGATCGACCTCTTCTTGGCCGACGTGGCCAAGCGCCCGCCGCTCCGCGTGCCCGGCACCGCCATCGTGCTGACCTCCGCGATGGACATCGCGCCGCCCGTCCTGCTCCATTCGCTGAAGCACAACAAGGTGCTGCACCAGCGGGTCATCCTGCTCTCCATCGTGACCGAGGAGGTCCCGATGGTGCCGGTGGCGGAGCGGCTGGAATGCCGCGAACTGGGGGAGGGGTTCTGGCGGGTGGTGGGGCGCTACGGCTTCATGGAGAGTCCCGACGT
>CAYUOK010000173.1:0-2971 GCA_964446395.1 uncultured Gemmatimonadaceae bacterium
AGTGGATCCTCTACCTGGCCGACCGCCAGCTCCGCAAGGTGAATCTCGCCAACGGGGCTTCCGTCACCCTGGCCGACTCGGTGTCCGTCTCGACCGGATTCGGCGGAGCGGCCTGGCTGGACGACGGGACCATTGTCTACGTCCCGCAGGATCTCAACCGGATCATGCGGGTAAGCGCCAACGGCGGGGCCCCCACCACGATCATGGACAACTCCGGCCTCCAGGGCGTCGGCTTCGGCTATCCGACCGCCCTGCCCAAGGGCCGCGGTGTCCTCTTCGAGGGCTGCACCTCCGGCTGTGTGACGATGAGCCTCCGGGTACTCGATCTGCGCACCGGCCAGCAGAAGCTCCTGATGAATGAGGCCACCCAGGGCTGGTACCTCCCGACGGGACACCTGCTGTACGCCCGCCGCGACGGCACGCTGCTGGCCGCGCCCTTCGACCTGGACCGGCTGGAAGTCACAGGCACCGGAGTGCCTGTCCAGCAGAACGTCTTCGTGGTCTTCGGCGCACCCCAGCTGGCATGGTCCGCCAGCGGCTCCCTGGTCTATGCCTCCGGAGAAAGCCAGGGCGGGGAGAACACCTTCGTGCGCGTGGGGATGAACGGGACCGCCACGGCGATCGACTCCGGCTGGTCGGGACAGTTCACCTCGTTCGCGTTGTCTCCCGACGGTTGCCAGCTCGCCGTCGGATCCGGGACCGGGGTGGGCGCCCTCAATGTCTGGATCAAGCAGCTCGATCGCGGGCCCTTCACGCGGATCTCGTTCGGCGGCGCCGATCGGCGGCCGGTCTGGTCGCCCGACGGGCAGATGGTCGCCTTCGTGCGTGACACGCTGTCCACCAGCGTCGTGATCGGGCGTTACGCCGACGGCCGTCGTCCCGACACCCTGCTGGTGCACATCGACCGGCAGGTGCAGGAGGTGGACTGGTCTCGCGACGGAAAGTGGCTCGTGGTCCGCACCGACAACGGCAGCGCCGGCGCGGGCGACCTGGTGGGCGTCCGCACCAGCGGCGACACCACGCCGGTGCCGATGGTGGCCAGCAGCTTCACCGAGCTCAACCCGGCCATATCGCCGGACAGCCGGTGGCTGGCGTACGCTTCCAACGAGTCGGGCCAGAACGAGATTTTCGTGCGGCCGTTTCCCAACACCGGTGACGGGCGGTGGCAGGTGTCCACCGGCGGAGGCTTCATGCCCCGGTGGGCGCCCGACGGCAAGACGCTTTACTTCATCGAGCCGGGATCTGGCCAGGTGATGAGCGTGCCGGTCACGACCAGCCCGACCTTCGCCGCGGGCCAGGCCCGGGGACTCTTCAACGCCTCCGGGTTCGTGATCGACGGTTTTCACACCTCCTTCGAGCTCACCCCGGACGGTCGCCAGTTCCTCTTCACCGCGCCCCGGCAGGACAACGCCGCAGCGGTCCAGCCGGCGCTGGTCCGCGCGGACAACTGGTTCCGGGAGCTCGAGGCGCGGATGCAGCAGTAGCAGCGCCGCAACGTCACGAACCTCCACAGTCCAACATTCGAACGATGCACGAGCGCCACGGCCGTTCCCCACGCCGGGCCTCGTCCTTGCGATGCTCCTCCGGTCTCTCCGCCCGGCCGAGGAGCCCCGCATGGCCATCGCACGGAAAGCGAAGCTGGACACCACCTTCAAGGGCCTGGCCGCGCTGCTGTCGGCCGGCGCCGCCCTCGTGTCCATCCTCTCCTATATGGCGAGTCGCAACGAACCGGCGAACGCCGCCCCCGCGGCGGGGCTCGCCGCCGTCGAAATCAGCCGCATCGAGCTCTTCCCTGCCGCCGACACCGCCTATTCCCTCGGCGACACGTTGCACGTCACCATCACGGCGGCCGACGCGCACGGGCAGGCGCTCCGCGCCACCGCCGTGCACTGGTCGGTGGACGATCCGGCGGTCGCGCAGGTGGACAGCACCGGGCAGGTCGTGGCGCGCGCCCCCGGAGTCTCCGACGTGACGGTGGCCATCGGCGGGCGCGTGGGCCGCGCACGGATCTGGGTCCTTCCGCGCGTCACGGCGCTCACCATCGACGGCGACAGCGTCCTCCGGATCGCGGAGGGCACCTCGCTCATGCTGCAGGCCAGCGCGAGCGACGCGCGCGGCAACCGCGTCGCCCCGACCGGACTGACCTGGAACGCGGGCGACGCGACCGTGGCCACGGTGGACAGCGCCGGTGTGTTGCGTGGCATCGCGCCCGGCACGACGACGTTGACCCTCACCGCCGCTGGCCTTGCCGCCGAGCGGCGCGTCGAGGTGGTGCCGGTGCCGACCTCCATCACCCTGATGGCCGGCGGCGACCAGCGCGCCACCTCGGGCCAGCGGCTGCCGGCGGCGGTGGCGGTGCAGGTGGTGTCGCGGAGCGGGCGCCCCGTCCCGGGCGCCGGCGTCCGGTTCGACGCAGGCGCGGGCACCGCGGCGCCCGACAGCGTGACGACCGACAGTCGTGGGATCGCGGAGGCCCGCTGGAGCCTGGGCCCCTTGCCAGGCCGTCAGCGGCTGGCCGTCGAGGTCGCGGGCATCGACAGCGCACTCGTCGTGGTGGCCGAGGCCGATCCGTCGCCGGGGAACGCCATCGTCTCGTTGCTGACGGACAGCCTGGCGGGCGAAGCCGGATCCCCGCTCGGAGAGCCGATCGTAGTGCACGTGGCCGACACCAGCGGGCTGGTGCTGTCGGACGTCCCGGTGGCGTGGACCGCGCTGGACGGCGGGGCGTTCTCGCTTGCCGACGCGCGGACCGACAGTCTCGGCGAGGCGCGTGCGCATTGGCGTCTCGGGCCGAAGTCCGGCCGCCAGCGCGCGAAGGTCCAGGTCGGCAATCCGCGCACGACGCCACCCTTTTCCCTGGAGGCAAGGGCGACACCCGGTGCGGTGGCGGCGATCGCGGTGGCGAGCGGAGACGCTCAGCGTGGCGTGGTCGGAACGCCCCTCGCCCGGGCGGTGGTGGTACGGGCGACGG